>JAEEVG010000010.1 GCA_016290835.1 Bacteroidales bacterium
TGGCGCCGGTGATGGCCACGGCATAGGGGTTGTCCCGGCCGGAGCGGGTGATGTTCGCCACATAGGCGGGCACCGCGGCCCGGACTTTGTCCTGGAAGGCCTTGTCCATGTAGGGATAGAGTTTGAGGGCCGCCGTCAGATTCATGGGCGGGAAACGGTCGCCGAAACCGGAATTGTTCACCGGAGCGGCGGCGGGACGCTGCTCCAACTGGCTTTCGACCAGCGGCAGGAAGAAGTTCTTGTACCGATCATCGCCCGTGGCGATCCAGAGCTCGATGGCCGCATTCAGGCGCGGGTCGCCCCCGCCGAAGCGGCGGCCGGCGCCGGCCTGGTTGCGGGCCGGATCGGCATCCTCGAAATACTTATTCCAGAGCATCTTGGCGTTCTTCAGGGAACGCTCGGCCTCCTCGGGATAGTATTCTTTGAGGGCCGGATAGGCGGCGGCGAGCGAGACGATGTCCTGCATCACACCGGAGGGGCTGAAACGGCTGGTGAAGACGAAGCGGTCGTCCGGGGTGCCGGAACGGTCGCCCTTGACTTCGTAGCGCGCCAGCGAAGGATCGTAGATCAGCCCGTCGGTCAGGGTCAGGGCGTCGCCGAGGTGGTGGTAATGGTGCATGTCGGGCTGGCCGATGACCTGAGCCACGAAACCGATGTTCTCCACCTGGGCATTGATGTTGAGCGTGCCGTGCATGATCAGTTGCACATTGTCGGGGATCCCGTCCGGGACGTGGATGTCGGCATACTGGGTCTTCTCGTCGATGAGGGTCTGGTCCCGCTCCGGGCGGAAATAGCGCCAGATATAGGCGAGGTCCTCGGTGGTGTTGAGCACCGAATTGGCCTGGATGTCGAAGTCGCCCGCGTCATACCAGCCGCCGACCGCCAGGCCGGGGATGTGTTCGAGGGGCTGATACTTGGTATTGGTGACATCGCCCTGGGTATAACCATCGTGGAGCCGGACGTTGGCGGGAGCCTGGAGGGCGTCGTCCATATTGGCGCGCCCGTGCCAGATGCGGTAGGCCTCGTTCACCTCCATATGGTCCATGTTGACGACCAGCGAGACATCCATCGTGGGGTGCCACTTATCTTTGTAGATATCCACGTCGATCGGGAAGGCATTCGTCTCCACTCCCTGGTAATCAATACTGTAGAGGCCCGGCTCGCGGACATCCGAGAAGTCCAGCCGGACATAGTTGTAGCGGTGGTGGAACTCGCCCCAGACATCGGCCGTGATGGTCTTGGCGACTGTCCGGGAGCCGTCCGGATTGATGCGCAGCAGGCGTCCCGTCTTCGCGGGCACGGCGTTCTTGTCGAGTTCGGCTACGGCCACTTTCTTCTGGGCGGGCGAATAGCCGACCTGGGAGAAGCCGATATTGGCCGGGCGGATCCAGTCCTTGGAGATGCTCGGCTCCAGGTACCACTCCAGGACCATGCCGGTCTTGTCCGCCGGCAGCAGCGAACGCAGCACGAACATACCGTTCTGCGCCAGGTGGCGTCCGTCGTAGATACTGATCTCCGCCTCGGAGCGCACCCCCACGCGGAGGGCCTCATCCTCCGGGGCGAGGACGATCTGGTGGCCGGTGGACATCGGCAGGGGCACGAGGAAGTCTCCGCGGCCGCGGTCGTCGAAGGTGCTCTCGCCGAAGTACTGCGGGATCTTCTCGGAGACGGGGTGCAATTCGGTATCGTGCATCGGAGACTTGGGCAGGATGCGCGCCAGGCCGTCCACGAGGTAGTTGCGGCCGAAATACGAAGCCGGGAAGAACTCGAGGTTCAGGCCGGCCTTGCCGACCAGATTCGACGGCACGGCCTTGTCCAGCCATACCTGCACCAGCACGCCCTTGTCCTTGGGCAGGACCTTGAGCCGCGGGACGAAATCATAGTCCTCGTAGGCGAGCGACACTTCCACGCTGCTCTCGGCGCGGTCGATCTTGCGGGGGCTCACCACCCCGAAGATATCCCACTGCTCGGGGGTGTTCATCAGGCGGATGCCGCCGCCCGTGGCGAGGCGTTCGCCCCGCTGGATGATCTCCAGGCCGGCGAATTTCTCATCGTAGAAGGCACCGTTGTAGAGGTTGTTGTACACCAGCACGTTCGTGCCGCGGGCTTCGAAATAGCCCAGATCGTTGAGTTTCAAACTCTGCGCCGCCGCCCCGGCCGCCAAAACGGCGGAGAGGGCCGAAACGACGAAAAAGGAAAGTCCTTTCATAATGAGTCAATATTGGTTTGCAAATCTTCTTATAAAGCAGCCAGGACCTCGTTGATCGCCGCATCCAGCTGCGGATCCCGGCCCTCGAGCCTGTCCTGGAAATTGTTCTTCACATAGACATCGGGCTTGACCCCGGTATGCTCCAGGTCGGAGCCGTCCACCACGCTGTAGCAGCCCCAGGCGGGCATGCGGCAGGTCGAGCCGTCCAGCAGGCGCACCGACGAGGTGAAGATAATCCAGCGATAGGTCTCCGTGCCCACCAGTTTGGCGATGCCCAGGGTCTTGATGCCGTTGGACGTCACCTCGGCATCGGACAGGCTGTGTTCGTTGACGAGTACCACGATCGGCTTGTCCGCCGGAGCGACGTTCGGGTGGCTCGTGCGCGGGAAATCCCGGTATGCCCACTCGAAATGCGACTGTCCCCGCAGGAAGTCGATGACCTCCTTGTGGACGTTCCCGCCGTTGTTGTAACGCAGATCCAGGATGAGCGCATCCTTGTCGAAGACCTCCGTATGCATCTTGAGCAGGAAGTTGTTCAGGTCCTCTTCTCCCATCGCACGCATATGGATGTAGCCCACCCGGCCGGCGGTGCGCTCCTTAACGATGTCCGCGCGCCGGGTCTCCCATTCCTTGTAGGCGAGGTTCTTGACCGCCGAGAAGGCGGCGGGATGGATCTTGACCTTGAATTCGGAGCCTTCCCGGCTGAAAGTCAGGCTCAGTTCGTCCCGGGACACGGCCCCGGAGAAATAGCGCTCGCGGTTCTGCCGCTCGTCCACCCGCACATCGCCCACGGCGACGAGCCGGTCGCCCGCCCGCAGATCGACCTCCACCTTGTCGGCGGGAGAATCGGCCAGGATGCCCCGGACCGTGTAGGGAGCGTCACGCTCGAAGAGAATGCCCGTGGCGTAGGTGTGGGTGCGGGTCTCGAGGCGCTCCTCAGTGCCGTTGGAGGTGAAGCCCTGGTGCGAAGAATTCAACTCGCCCAGCAGGTCCGTGATGAGGGTGCGGAGATTGGCGCGGGTGCGCACATAAGGCAGGAAGGAGGCATAGTAGTCGCGGTCGGCATACCAGTCGGTGCCGTGGAAGTTCACGTCGTAGTAATTCTGCTCCAGGGCGGCCCAGACCTCGTAGAACATCTCCTTGAACTCGTCGCCGAGGACCACCTCCACATCCTTGGAGACCTCGGTCTTGGTGGCGCTGCCCGCGGCGGGATCCACCTTGTAGATCGAGCCGGAGCCCAGGCAGTAGAGGGCGTCCTTGCAACTGAAGAACGTGCCGCCGCTCAGGTCCTTGACCTGTTTGGGCTTGGCCTCGGGATCCGAGATCTCCAGCGAATAGACGCCGGCCGCACCCGAGCCGGACGAACGGTAGAGCAGGTAGTCTTTACCCTTTGTGGAATAGATGTACAGGCCGCTCTGGGGGCCCTCCCGCTCCACGCGGGACAGGCGCTCGTGGATGCGGTCGAAATCGATGACCACGGAGGAATCCTTCTTGGGCGCGTCTTTCTTGTCCTTGAAAAGATCGTCCACCGCGGCGGACTTGAACGGTGCCGCATATTTGCGCAGCGGGAGTTTGTAAAGCGAGGCGCGCCCCCCTCTCGGGAAGGAGGACGAAGTGGGATTGGCCAGCAGGTACATATTCTTGCCGTCCGGCGAGAAGACCGGCTGCCGTTCCACCGAAGCGGAATGCGTGAAGTTGACGAGGGTGCTGTCGCGCAGGTCGTACAGGAAGATGTCCGGCTCGAAGCGGTGCATCGCATCGAAGGCGAGGTAGCGGCCGTCGTGCGAGAAGGACATATCGTTGCCCTGGAAAGACCAGAGTTCGGCTTCCGCCACCCGGCCGGTCGTGCCCGCCTTGACATTGTGGATCATCACCGAGCGGTTGCCGTCGATGAAGGCGATCCGCTCACGCTTGGGGTCCGCCACCAGGTTGGCCACCGTGCCGGCGGAGCGATAGACGGGCGTCTCCGGCTCGGAACCGTCCGCGGCGATCTTGTAGAGGTTCGTCCAGCCGCCGCGGGTCCGGGTATAATAGATAGTCCGGCTGTCCGGCCCCCAGAGGACCTCGTCGACCCGTTCCCCGGACGGGGTGGGCAGTTTCTGCAGATATTTGCACTTGGTATCGGAGATATAGAGCCCGCCGCGGATCACGAGCGCGAACTTCTTGCCGTCCGGCGAGACGTCGGCGGCACTCGGCCTCTGCTCCGCGAAGGAACGCCGGACCTCCACGCTGCCGGAGGCGATGCGGATTTCGGGCACACTCACCCGGCCGGAGCCCAGGTCCAGCAGGTTGATCTCATACTCTTTGATGAAGACCATCGCGCTCCCCCCGAATGCGAGGGAGGGATACTGGACCGAGCGGTCGAAGGTGGTGAGCTGCTGCGGCTTGCCGCCGGGGATGTATTTGACGATGTTCGACTCCTTATTGTACTCGTCGCTGACATAATAGACATTGCCGCGGTTGTCCGCCATCGGCCACTGATCCTTGCCGATGTAGTCGGTCAGTTCGGTGTAAGTCCCGGTCGCGGGGTTCCAGCATTTGATGTTCGGGTTGTGGTCGCCGACATAGCGTTTGCGGGTCGGGAAACTGATGCTCTCCATCGACTCGTTGAAGAGGAACTCACCCGTGCGGGGGTTCTCCATCAGGTTGACGATGGTGTTGAAGAAACCCTCGAACATCAGTTGGGGCGTGCCCCCGTCCACGGCTACGCGGAAACTGGTCTTGCGCGCGCTATCGCGCGTGGATTCGAAATAGATGTACTTTGAGTCGGCCGACCACGATACGGGGACGTCCGGGGCTTCGTGGAAGGTCAGCTGCACGGCCTCTCCGCCGGACAGGGGCACGACATAGACATCGCTGTTCCCCTGGATATCGGAAGAAAAGGCGAGCCAGCGCCCGTCGGGCGAGACGAGCGGAGCATCCTGTACGCCGTTCATCGTGATCACGGCCGTGGCCTGGCCGCCGCCGGCGGAGACCGAGTAGATGTCCCCGTCATAACTGAAATAAATCTGCTTGCCGTCCGGCGAGAGCGAAGGGCGGGAAGCAAAGCGGATATTCTCTGCGTGAAGCACGGGCCAGACAGCGGCCAGCAGCAGGATCAGAAGGCAGGTTCGTTTCATATCTGGTGATTGTTATTTGTCATTCCGGCAGGAGCAGGCACCAAGATACGAAAAAAACGAAGAAATCTTCCTATCTTTAGCCAGATAAAACGACCGCGGCCATGAAACGATACCTCCTTATCCTCTTGTTCCTGGCGGGATGCCTGCTTTCCTGCCGGATCATCCACGACGGTCCGCCCGATCCCGGCACGCCGGAGCCTGCCCCGCACGAAGGCGTGTTCGCCTGCGGGCTGGACAGTTTGTTTTTCAACGGGGACGGCCGGACCATACGCTGGCATTTCTCCCGGGACGTCCCGGACATCGGCCGGGAAGGACAGGGCCAATACGTGTTCCTGTTCCACAACGAGCGCTGGCGCTACGACGCTGCGGAGAAATTCCGCATCATCGCCGGACCCGACCTGACGCGGTACCACACCTTCCTGATGCCCGATGGTCCGGCCGCTCCCGGCAGCATCACCCTCTCCCGGATCGACGGCACGAAAGGCACCGACACCTTCCTCCTGATTCCGCCCGACGCCACCCCCTGAAAGCAAAAAACCTCCCGTTGCGGGGAGGTTCGGAGGCCGCAGGCCGACAGAAGGGGGACGGCGCAGCCGTGCGGGGGAACCCTTTCCCCCGTCCCCTGGGGGTGCAGGGGTATAAAGCAGCAGCGCAGGGCCCCCGCCTTGCGCTGCACCCCAAAAGAAAATGACTGCCCCGCAGGACAGTCATTTTCTTTTGGGGTGCGATGTGGGGCTCGAACCCACGACACCCAGAACCACAATCTGGTGCTCTACCAACTGAACTAATCGCACCGTATTCAGTAAGGAGTGACAAAGGTACAAAAATATTTTTTCCTCGCAAGCAGGAAAGCCGGAAAAATGATTATCTTTGTAAGATTTCTCTTTTGAACAAATACCAATTATGGCAAAAGAAATAAAATTCTCCCTCGTCTACAGAGACATGTGGCAGTCCTCCGGCAAATATCAGCCGCGTGTGGACCAGCTGGTCCGGGTCGCCCCGGCCATCGTTGATATGGGTTGCTTCGACCGCGTTGAGACCAACGGCGGCGCATTCGAGCAGGTAAACCTCCTCTACGGAGAGAACCCGAACGTGTCCGTCCGGCAGTGGACGGCGCCGCTCCGCAAAGCGGGCATCCAAACGCACATGCTGGAGCGCGGCCTGAACGGCATCCGCATGTATCCGGTTCCCGCCGACGTGCGCGAACTGATGTTCAAGGTCAAGAAAAAGCAGGGCACGGACATCGCCCGTTCCTTCTGCGGCCTGAATGACCACCGCAACCTCAAGCTCTCGATCGAATTCGCCAAGAAGGCCGGGATGATCTCCCAGGCGGCCCTCTCCATCACCCACTCCCCCGTGCACACGGTAGAGTACTACCTCAAGCTGGTGGACCAGCTGGTGGAATACGGCACCGACGAAATCGCCCTCAAGGATATGGCGGGCGTGGGCCGTCCGACGGAGCTCGGACAGATTGTCGCCGGCATCAAGAAAGCGCATCCGCACATCAAGGTCCAGTACCACGGCCACAGCGGCCCGGGCTTCGCTCCCGCTTCGATGCTGGAGGTCGCCCGCGCCGGCGTCGACTACATCGACGTCGCCGTGGAGCCCCTCGCCTGGGGCAAGGTCCATCCGGACGTGATCACCGTCCAGCAGATGATGAAGTCCGACGGCTTCCTGGTCAAGGACATCAACATGGACGCCTATATGGAGGTCCGCCGCCTGACTCAGGAGTTCATCGACGACTTCCTCGGCTACTGGATCAACCCGACCAACTCCCAGATGACCTCGCTGCTCGTCGGCTGCGGCCTGCCGGGCGGCATGATGGGCTCGATGATGGCCGACCTGACCGGCTTCAAGGCCGCGATCAACGCCTCCGAGCGCGCCAACGGCAAGCCGGAGAGCAGCCTGGATTCCCTGATGGTCCAGCTCTTCAACGAAGTGGAGTATGTGTGGCCGCGCCTCGGCTACCCGCCCCTCGTGACCCCGTTCAGCCAGTACGTCAAGAACACGGCCCTGATGAACCTCCTCGCGATGGCGCAGAACAAGCCGCGTTTCTCCACCATCGACAAGGACACCTGGGGCATGATCCTCGGCAAGATGGGTCAGCTTCCCGGTCCGCTCGCCCCGGAGATCATCGCCCTCGCCAAGGAGAAGGGCATGGAATTCTTCACCGGCAATCCGCAGGACGAATATCCCGACGAACTTCCGAAGTTCCGCAAGATGATGGAGGAAGAAGGCTGGGATTGCGGCCAGGACGACGAGGAACTGTTCAACATGGCCATGTTCGAGCGCCAGTACCGCGACTACAAGAGCGGTATCGCCAAGGAGCGCTTCAACAAAGACCTCGAGGCCTTCCGCGAGAAAGCCGGCGCCCCGATCGTGGTCAAGCGGGCCGTCGTGGAAATGCCCGAGTTCGACCTCAACGCGCTGCTCGCCAAGTATCCCAAGGCCACGCCCGTCCAGGCGCCCGCCAAGGGCCAGATGCTCTGGCAGGTGGACGTGGACGGTCCTTCCACCGCTCCGGCGGTCGGGACCAAGGTCGCTGCGGGCAAGCCTTGCGGCTATGTCCAGGCCTGGTACGGCATGGAGGAGCTCCTGCCGGCCGTGGACGGCCAGATCGTGGCCGTCACCGCCAAGCAGGGCAAGACCGTAGAGAAGGGCGAGATCGTCGCCCTCGTCCAGTAGGCCGGAACCGCACTGTTTACTGCCGCAATCGTGAAATGTCACGGTTGCGGCTTTTTTTTGCCGAAAAATCCGTATGTTTGTGCAAACCAATTATCTAATGCGAACCAAATCTCTTCTCCTCGCAGTGCTGGCCCTCGCGCTGGCCGCCTGCAACTCCGCCCCTTCCGGATCCCTGCCCCGCGGAGAATCCCCCGTGGACACCGCCGAGTTCGACAAAGTCTTCGATGATGTGACCGCCGTGCCCGGCGACAGCCTGCACAGCCTGATGGTCATCAAGGACGGCAAAGTCATCTACGAACGCTATGCTCCCGGCCATGGCCCGGACGAGGCGCACGTGATGAACTCCGTCAGCAAGAGTTTCCTCTCCTGCGCCGTCGGTTTCGCCATCCAGGAGGGTCTGCTGACCGTCCAGGACAAGGTAATCGATTATTTCAACGACGACGAACTGCCGCCCGCGGCGGAACGCAGCGAGCGCCTGACGGGCCTGACCATCCACGACCTGCTCCGCATGTCCTCCGGCTTCCAGCACGGCAACATCGACCGGCAGCACTCCGAGAACTGGGCGAAGGATGTTTTCGCCATCCCGCAGACCTGGGATCCCGGGACCCGCTTCAACTACAACAGCATGAACAGCTACCTGCTGTCGGTCATCGTCTCCCGCGTGACCGGAGAGAAAGTGAACGATTATCTGCAGCCGCGCCTCTTCACGCCCCTGTCGATCGAATCGCACGAGTGGCAGGAGTCCCCGCAGGGCTACAACGCCGGCGGCTGGGGGATGTACATCACGACCGAATCCCTCGCCAAGATTTCCCTCTTCGTACTCCAGAAGGGTGTCTGGAACGGCAAGCGCCTGCTGAACGAGGCCTGGTTCGACGAGGCCTGCAAAGCCCAGATCATGGAATATGAGGGCGAGGACATCAGCCCGGAGGAAGCCGCCGTCAAGTACGCCGGCGACCAGTGGAACATGGGCTACGGCTACCAGTTCTGGATGGATGACTGCGGCGGCTGCCGCCTGGACGGCGCCCGCGGACAGTTCGGCATCGTGATGCCGGACAAGAACGCTGTCATCGCCACTACGGCTGATGTTCGTAATAACAAAATCCTCTTCTACTCGGCCTGGAAACATATCCACGACCTGCTGTAGACCCCGTCCCGGCCGTTCACGAAACACCTGAAAAAACTGCCGCAATCGCGTTTTTCGTGATTGCGGCAGTTATTTGTCTTTTCCGGCCCGGAGCCTATTTCTCCGGACCCAGCATGTAGCCATAGACGGTGTCGGGCGCCGAGAACGGATAGAAGACCAGCACACGCCGGATGCCGCTCTCGTGGGTGCAGAACCAGAATCGGCAGCCGGCATTGTTGCCGTCCAGGGCCTCGTATTCCACATAGGACCAACCGTCTCGCGTTTGGAAGGGTTGGCTCTCCGTCATCAGGTTGTAATGCTTGTCCTTTTTGCCTTTCAGCGAGAGGACGGCCTCTTTCTTGTCTAAATCGACCTTGAGCTCGCCGGAGGTCTTACGCCAACGGGGAATATTGGTCTCGCCGATGGTCCGCTTTGGCGCGGCCTGCACGATGGCGATACCGCCTTTGACTCTGCCCCAGCCGGATTCGACGACCTGCCAGGTCTGTGCGTTTGCAGCCGTGCCGAAAAACAGCGCGGCGACCAAAAGTAGAAGATATCTTTTCATAACGAGAATCGTTTTCTCTTCCCCTTGCAAGAATCATTCCACCCCCGGGAAAGTCCTCTCCCGAAGGAATGCATCACCTCTTTCGACAAACAGTGGAAAAAAATGTAATAGAATGGAAGAAAATGGAAAATTTTTTCTATCTTTGTCCCTTGCGTATAAGAATTGAACAAAATGGTCACTTTCATCGGCGAATACACATCCAAAGTGGACGACAAAGGGAGGCTGGTCCTTCCCGCGCCGCTCAAGGGTGCGATGCCGCCCGGAAGCGATATGAGGTTCGTCGTCAAAAAAGATCTTTTCGAGCCTTGCCTGGAAATGTACTGCTTCGAAGAATGGGAGCGCCAGTCCGGCAAGGTCATGGACAGTCTCGACCTCACGTTCAACCAACAGCACAAAACATTCTGGAGAGAATATCTGCGGGATCGTGACATCGTCGAGCCGGACGCCAAGTTCGGCCGCATCTCGATCAGCCGCAAGCTCCTTGATTCCATTGGTGTGAACAAAGAAGTGGTTTTCTCCGGCAATGATTTCAAGATCGAGATCTGGGCCAAGGAGCGGTTCGAGACGTCCAGGTTGTCGAACGAAGAATTCATTGCCATCGCGGAAAGCCTCTCGAAAAAGTAGAGGTCCGCGCGATGTCCGAATACCACAATCCCGTACTCCTGAACCCCAGCATCGACGCGTTGCTCCTCAACGCGGACGGCTTCTATGCCGACGCCACCTTCGGCGGGGGCGGCCACAGCCGCGAGATTCTCCGGCGCCTCTCCCCCAAAGGCCGCCTGATGGCTTTCGACCGCGACGAAGATGCCCTTGCGCAGGCCCCCGACGACCCGCGCTTCATTCTTATACACAATAACTTCCGTTTCATCCACAACTATACCCTCCTCCACGCGGAGGAAGGGCTCGACGGGATACTCGCCGACCTGGGCGTGAGTTCCCACCAGTTCGACACGGCGGACAGGGGCTTCTCCTTCCGCTTCCCCCAGGCCCCGCTCGATATGCGAATGAACGTGCAGGGTGGTAAGACCGCCTCTGACATCGTCAATTCTTATACGCAAGAAGAATTGGAAAAGATCTTCCGGCTTTACGGAGAGGTCGACAACGCCCACCAGCTCGCCCGGCTCATCGCCGCAGGGCGGGAGGACGCGCCGATCCTCACCACCGACGACCTCGACCATGCCATTGCGGCAGCCCTGCCCTCATTCGCCCAGCATAAGTACCTCGCCAAGGTCTACCAGGCCCTGCGCATCGAGGTCAACGAGGAGATGCGCTCCCTGGAGAAATTCCTCTCCGGCGCCGCCGCCTCCCTCAAACCCGGCGGCCGGCTGGTCGTCATCACCTACCACTCCCTCGAAGACCGGATGGTCAAGAACTTCATCCGTTCCGGCAACATCGCGGGCATCGAGACCAAAGACGTCTTCGGGCGGAGCAGCGCGCCCCTGAAGGCCGTCGGCCGCAAGCCGATCCTCCCCGAAGAAGAGGAGATCGCAAGCAACACCCGTGCGCGCAGCGCCAAACTCAGAATCGCGGAGAAGATATGAAGACCTGGAAGATCGCAGACATCGGCTTGTTCTTCAAGAACAGCTTCCTCGCCATCCTGAAGGGCGAGTTCCTGCTCCGCCTCAACATCGGGCGCTATTTCATCCACATCGCCTACACCTTCCTGCTGTTCGGCCTCGCCATCTGGTTCAGCCTGATGATCGAGACCACGATGAGCAAGGTGGAGAAGAACAAGGCGGAACTCAAAGAGCTCGAGATCGTGCATTCGCAGAAGGTCTTCGAGATTGTCAACGTCAGCCGGCGCGCCAGCGTGGAGCAGCTGCTCGGCGAGATGGGATCCAAGGTCACGGAGGCTGAACAGCCCGCAATCATCGTCCGGAAATGAGTACGCAAGCGTCCACAGTCAAGCCCAAGAAGCAGCGGGACCGGATCGGCCTGATCCTCTACCTGCTGTATGTGCTGCTGCTCGCCGCATCGGTGCTGCTCATCGCGCGCATCGTCAGCATCCAGCTCTTCTTCCGTCCGGAGGCCAAGATCGCCGACGCCCTGACCCCGTCCAATACCGTCAGCGTCATCGAACCCGCCCGCGGCAACATCCTGGACGCCGAGGGACGCCTGCTCGCCATCTCCTGCCCGACCTACCAGTTCTACATGGACTGCACCGTACTCAAGGACACCAACACCCCGGAGAAGGAACAGGCCTGGCTCGAGAAAGCCCGCGAACTCTCCAAGGGCCTCGCCGCGGAGTTCCCCGAGCGCAACGCAGACCAATACTACAAGCTCATCAAGGACAGCCGCGCCGCCGGCAAGAAATATGTCCGCATCGGCCGCCCGGTGGACCGCAACGCCTACAACCGCATCATCGAACTGCCCCTCTTCCGGGAGGGACGCTACAACAGCGGAATGATCGTGGAGCAGGAGAACATCCGCCAGTATCCCTACGGCAAGCTCGCCCGCCGCACCATCGGCTTCGTGCGCAACAACAAATCCACCGTCGCCAACACCCACATCGGCCTCGAGGGCAAATTCGACTACGTCCTGCACGGGCAGGAAGGCCGCGAATGGATGCGCGTGACCGACTACGGCCGGGTGCGCAACAGCGACAGCGCCTATGTCAAGGCCGTGGACGGAAAGGACCTGCGCATTACCCTCAACATTGATTACCAGGACATCGCCGACAAGGCGCTCCGCGAGCAGGTCGCCGAGGAACCTGACCTCGAAGGCGCCTGCCTCGTGCTGATGGAGACCTCCACCGGAGCCATCCGCGCGATGGTCAACCTCGTCCGCGAAGACGGCACCGGCCCCTTCGAGGAAATCCAGAACCTGGCCATCGGCCGCAAGGGCGAGCCTGGCTCGGTCTTCAAGACCGTCACCCTGATGTCCGTGCTCAACGACGGCTACATCAAGAGCCTGGACGAGACCCTGCCCGCCACCAACGGCCACGTGGCCGGCACCTCCATCAACGACGCCCACATCCCCGACTTCGCCCGCCAGCATAGCACCAACCGCATCTCGATCCTGGACGGCTTCAAAATCTCGTCCAACTACGTCTTCGCCACCCTGGCTGTGCAGAACTACGGCATCGACAAGACCAAGCCCCGCGGCAAGGGGCTCGAAAAGACCGAGAAATTCCTGCAGAACATCTACAACTACAAGCTCGGCGAGGCGTTCAACTTCGACCTGGACGGTCTCCAGACCCCGACGATCCCCAGTCCCTCCACCCGCTACTGGTCGGACACCGACCTGGGTTCCATCGGCTTCGGCTACAGCACCGAGGAGACCCCGATGCATATCCTGACCTTCTACAACGCCATCGCCAACAAAGGGCGGATGATGAAGCCCTATCTGGTCGAGGACATCGAGCAGAACGGGGTGGTGGTCGAGAAGCGGGGCCCGGGCGTGCTCAACGCCGCCGTCTGTTCGCACGCCGTCGCGGATACCATCACCCGCGCGCTCAAGGCCGTGACCGAGGAAGGTACCGCCAAACGCCTCAAGGACGCCAAATGCACCGTGGCCGGCAAGACCGGCACCTCCTTCGGCACCTTCGAGAACGGCCAGTATTCCGACGCATCCGGGCGGCGTAAATACCAGGGCACCTTCGTGGGCTTCTTCCCGGCCGACGACCCGCAATACAGCATCATCTGTTCGGTCTATTCCAAGCCCACGGGCAAGAGTTTCCAGGGCGGCGGCATCCCCGCACGCGCCGTGCGGACCGTCATCGACAAACTATATAACATCGACCCCTATTTCCGGCCTGAACTGAAAAAAGAGAATCCTGATGAAACTGAGTGAGATCATCCATAATTGCGACGTCATCGAGGTCCGGGGCAACGCGGACATCGAAATCACCGCGCTGACCAACGACTCCCGCAAGGTCCGTCCGGGCAGCTTGTTCATTGCCGTGAACGGATGCGGGAATGACGGCCGGGCGTATATCGCCAGCGCGATTGAAAAAGGCGCTATCGCGATAATCCTGGAGGGTGTTTCCTCGTCGCCGGAGGGCTGCGACCGCCCGGGCAAGGAAACGTCCTCGCTCCGCTGCGGAAATGCCCGTTCGGCCGCACCCTCCGTCGACGAGCAGGTTACAACCGTCCTCGTAAAGGATAGCCGCAAGGCTGTCGCGATGGCCGCGGACGCCTACTACGGCCACCCCAGCGGCAAACTCAAACTCGTCGGCATCACGGGCACCAACGGCAAGACCACGACCGTGACCCTGCTCTACCATATGTTCCGCAAGCTCGGCTACGAATGCGGCCTGCTCTCCACCATCGCCAACTACGTCGGCACCCGCCGCAGCGAGACCGCCAACACCACCTCCGACCCCGTCACCCTCAACGCCCTGTTGGCCGAGATGGTCGAGACCGGATGCGAATATTGCTTTATGGAGGTGAGTTCGATTGGCGTGGAGCAGCAGCGGATCGCCGGACTGGAGTTCCGTGTGGCCATCTTCTCCAACCTCACCCACGACCACCTCGACTACCACGGCAGCTTCGCCGAATACCTCCGTTGCAAGAAATGCTTCTTCGACGGCCTGGGTCCGGACGCGACCGCGATCATCAACCTCGACGACAAGCACGGCGAGGTGATGGTGCAGAACACCCGCGCCCGCGTGGTGAGCTATTCCTGCCGAGGCGCCGCCGACCATACCGCCCGCATCCTCGAACAGGGTTTCGAGGGCATGCTGCTGCGCATCGACGGCCGCGAGGTCTGGACCCGCCTGATCGGCGAACACAATGCCTACAACCTCCTGGCCATCTATACCACGGCCCTCACCCTGGGTACCCCAGCCGACGAAGCACTCGTCGCCCTGTCGCGCCTGGAGTCCGCCAAAGGCCGCCTGGAAACCCTCCGCGGCCCGCGGGACCTCAGCGTGGTGATCGACTACGCCCACACCCCGGACGCCCTGGAGAACATCCTCAAGACCCTGCGGAACGTCGCTCCCGAGCGGCAGCTCATCTGCCTCTTCGGCTGCGGCGGCGACCGCGACAAGACCAAGCGCCCCGAGATGGGCGCCGTGGCCGGCCGCCTCGCAGACCGCATCTTCCTCACCTCCGACAATAGCCGCAGCGAGCGCACCGAAGACATCCTGCAGGACATCCTGCACGGGATGGACGCGGAAGCGACCACCCGGACCATCTGCATCGCCGACCGTCGCGAAGCCATCCGCACCGCCCTGCTGCTCGCCCCCCGGGGAGCCACCATCCTGCTCGCCGGCAAAGGCCACGAGACCTACCAGATCCTCGGCACCGTCAAGAACCATTTTGACGAACGGGAAATCGTATTGGAAACCTTCAAATCCCTCGAGAAATGCTGAATCACCTTGTAGAATGGCTGGAGAGCTTCGGGTGGCACATCCCCGGAGCCGGCCTTTTCAACTACCTCTCCTTCCGCGCCATGCTCGCCGCCGTGATCAGTATGCTGATCGCCTTCTTCGCCGGCGGACGCATCATCCGCCGCCTGCGCCGCCTGCAGATCGGGGAGGACATCCGCGACCTCGGCCTCGAGGGCCAGATGCAAAAGAAAGGCACCCCCACGATGGGTGGCCTGATCATCATCGTAGCCGTGCTCGGAGCCGCCCTGCTGGTCTGCCGGCTGGACAGCATCTACACCTTGCTGCTGGTCGTGACCACACTCTGGTGCGGAGCGATCGGCTTTGCAGACGACTATATCAAAGTATTCAAACACAATAAGGAAGGGATGAGCGAGCGCGGCAAACTCATTCTCCAGTTCGGGCTCGGCCTGTTCATCGCCCTGACCGTCTGCATCAGCCCTTCCATCCCCACCGACCGGCTCATCACGACCATTCCCTTCGTCAAGGCCCACGAGTTCGACTACTCCTGGCTCTCCCCCTTCCACGGGCAGCTGGGCGTGTACTGCTCCTGGGGAATCTACATGCTGATGATCATCGTGGTGATCCTGGCCTGCTCCAACGGCACCAACCTCACCGACGGAATGGACGGTCTCGCAGCCGGCACCTCCGCCATCGTGGGCGTGGCCCTGGGTATCATCGCCTGGCTGAGCGGCGACGTGCTGAATGCCCGCTACCTCAACATTATGTATATCCCCGGCGCGGGCGAGGTGGCCATCTATATGGCGGCCTTCGCGGGCGCCCTGCTGGGCTTCCTGTGGTACAACACCTTCCCGGCGCAGGTCTTCATGGGCGACACCGGAAGCCTGACCATCGGCGGGGTGATCGGCGTGAGCGCCGTGCTGATTCGCAAAGAACTCCTGCTGCCGATCCTCTGCGGCATCTTCCTGATGGAGAGCCTCTCGGTGATCATCCAGCGCAGGTATTTCAAATACACCAAGAAAAAATACGGCGAAGGCCGCCGCGTCTTCCTGATGGCGCCGCTCCACCATCATTACCAGAAACAGGGCATTCCGGAGCCCCGGATCGTGACCCGTTTCTGGATCATCGGCATCATCCTGGCCGTCGGGACGCTGGCCTTGCTGAAAATCAGATAATTGCAGAAGAAAGAGATATGAGAATCGTAGTATTGGGAGGAGCAGAGAGCGGCGTGGGAGCCGCCGTGCTTGCCAAAGTCAAGGGTTTCGACGTCTTCCTGTCCGACAACGGGACGATCAAGGACGAGTATCAGCAGACCCTCCGCCAGTGGGAGATCCCCTTCGAGCAGGGCGGACACACGCCCGAGCGCGTGCTCAACGCCGATGAGGTGGTCAAGAGCCCGGGCATCCCCGCCACGGCGCCGATGGTGAAGGCCTTGCACGCGCAGGGGACGCACATCATTTCCGAAATCGAATTCGCCGCCCGTTACGACAGTGCCAAGAAAATCTGCGTGACCGGTTCCAACGGCAAGACCACGACCACCTCGCTGATTTATCACCTGTTCCGGGAAGCCGGCCTGGACGCCGGCCTGGGCGGCAACATCGGCAAGAGCTACGCGATGCAGGTCGCAACCGAAAAGCACGACTACTACGTGCTGGAAATCAGCAGCTTCCAGTTGGACGACGCCTATGATTTCCGGCCCGACATCGCCATCATCACCAACATCACCCCGGACCACCTCGATCGTTACGACCACAAGATCGAGAACTATGCCCGGGCCAAGTTCCGCATCGCCCGCAACCTCCGGCCGGAAGACTGTTTCATCTTCGACTCCGACGACGCCATCACCATCGCCCAACTGGACGAAATCGTCATCAAGGCCAAGATGCTCCCCTTCACCCAGGAGAAGGAGGTCCCGCAGGGCGCCTTCCTGCGCGACGACAAGATCGTGCTCCGCTACGAACAGGACGAGACTGAGATCTTCCTGCAGGAACTCGCCCTCGGCGGACGTCACAACATTTACAACTCGATGGCCGCCGCCTTGGCCGCCAAGGCCTCCGGCATCAGCAACGAGGTCATCCGCAGCAGCCTGCGGACCTTCTCCCCCATCGAGCACCGGCTGGAGCCCGTACTCAGTATCGGCGACATCCTGTACATCAACGACTCCAAGGCCACGAACATCGACGCGGCCTGGTATGCCCTCGAGTGCCAGACCCGGCCGGTCGTGTGGATCGTCGGCGGCACCGATAAGGGCAATGACTATTCGATTCTCGACAAGGTCGTGCGGCAGCGTGTCAAAGCCATCGTCTGCCTGGGGGTGGACAATGCCAAGATCCACGCCGCCTTCGAGAAGATCGTCGGCTCCGACAAGATCGTGGACACCCGGAGCGCCGCGCAGGCCGTCCAGGCCGCCGCGCGTTTCGCCGAGGCGGGCGACGTCGTGCTGCTGAGCCCGTGCTGCGCGAGTTTCGATCTGTTCAAGAATTACGAAGACCGCGGCCGCCAGTTCAAGGAAGCGGTCAGACATCTCTAACAGCCATGGCAGCGACAACGAAGAAGAAAAACGGTTTCTGGACCTTCGCGGACAGTTTCGAAGGAGACAAGGTGGTGTGGATCATCGTGCTCCTGCTGATCCTGTTCTCCATCGTCTGCATGTTCTCCTCTTCGTCCCGGCTGCTGCGCGACGGAATGACCCGCCTGGACCTGGTCAAGAACCAGTTCTTCGTGGTGCTCGCCGGCCTGGCGGTCATCATCGTCTGCTACAACATCAAGAATATCAAGTTCTTCCGCTGGTGCAGCAAATGGGGATTCCTCCTGTCGCTGGGCCTGCTGGTCCTGCTTGATCTCCATATCAACCTCCCGCCCGTCGTCAAGGCCCTCAACATCAACAACGCCTACCGCATCCTGTCCATCGGAGGGTTCCAGGTCCACGTGTTCGAAGTGGTCAAGGTGGCGATGGTCCTCTACCTGGCCTGGGCCATGGATGCCCTCAAGCAGGGCGAACTCAAATGGCCGAAAAAACTCATCTGGAAGAAGATCCTCTACCTCTATGCCCCCTTCCTGATCATCTTCGCGCTGATCATCCCGGGCTCCAATTCCAGTGCCCTCATCATCGGACTGCTGATGTTCGTGATGATCCTGCTGGGCGGAGGCAACTTCAAGGATATGCTCATTCTCGCCGCGGCCGGGGTCGCACTCATCGCACTCATCGTGGGGGTCTACAACATCACCAAGAACACCGAGCATCCCCTCTTCTCGCGCATCGGCACCGGTGTCGCACGCATCTTCGAAGAGGACCACTGGGAGCAGCAGGCGATCGATTCCCCGAAGGGATCCATTGCCTACCAGGAGGCCATCGACGCCATCCGCCAGCCCTACAGCGCCAAGATCGCCGTCAAGCAGGGCGGCCTGACCGGCAAAGGGCCCGGACAGAGCACCCAGCGCTACGTGGTCCCGGACATGTCCGAGGACTTCATGTACAGTTTCATCATCGAAGAATACGGCCTCATCGGGGGGATCTTCGTGATCTTCCTCTATGTGTCGCTGCTCGCGCGCGGGTCCATCATCGCCCGCAACTGCGGCAGCGACCACTATGCCAAACTGACCGTGGCGGGACTGTGCCTGCTCATCACCGGCCAGGCCTTCCTGCACATGTTCGTCAATGCGGACATCGGTCCGATGACCGGACAGACCCTGCCGCTGATCAGCCACGGCAACTCTGCCTTCCTCTGCTTCAGCATCGCCTTCGGCATCATCCTGTCGTTCAGCCGGATTGCGACGCGCCGCATCGACAAGGAGACGCGAGCGGCCACTCCGCTGGTGGAGATGCACGAGAGCGCGGTCCAGGACGGCCTCCAGGACCTGGAAGCCTATGAATCCGGACAAATCGACAACGAACTCAATAACCAAGAATATGACTTATAAGAAATTGCGCGTGATCATCAGCGGCGGCGGCACCGGCGGGCACATCTTCCCGGCCATCTCCATCGCCCGCAAGCTCAAAGAAGTCAACCCCGAGACCGAGATCCTCTTCGTCGGCGCCGAAGGCAAGATGGAGATGGAGAAGGTCCCTGCGGCCGGGTTCGAAATCGTGGGCCTGCCCATCGCAGGCCTCCAGCGCCAGCTGAGCCTGCAAAACCTCCGCAACAACATCCGCGTCCCGGGCAAGGTGGCGGCCAGTCTCCGCCAGGCCGGGCGCATCCTCGACGAATACAAGCCCGATATCGCCATCGGCGTGGGCGGCTACGCCAGCGCTCCCCTGCTCTGGGAAGCCACCCGCCGCCACATCCCCTCCCTCATCCAGGAGCAGAACGGCTTCGCCGGACTGACCAACAAGCTTCTCGGACGGCGCGTGGGCTGCATCTGCGTGGCCTACGACGGGATGGAGAAATTCTTCCCCGCCGACAAGATCGTCTTCAGCGGCAATCCGATCCGGCCCGAAATCCACGCCTATACCCCCGAGGACCGGGCCGAGGGGCTCAAATACTACGGCCTCAGCGAAGGCAGGCGCCACCTCTTCATCGTAGGCGGCAGCCTGGGCGCCGGCACCCTCAACCGCGCGATGCGCGCCTGGATCGAGGCGGGCTGCCCAGGCGGAGAGGATGTCGAAGTGCTCTGGCAGTGCGGACGCTACTACAAGGCCGGCATCGACGAATTCATGCAGGGGCGCGAGGTTCCGCAGATCCACTACACCGACTTCATCGGCCGGATGGACCTCGCCTACGCCTGTGCGGACGTAGTGATCAGCCGCGCCGGCGCTTCTTCGGTTTCCGAACTCTGCGCTGCGCAGAAGGCTGCCATCTTCGTCCCCTCGCCCAACGTGGCCGAAGACCACCAGACACACAACGCCATGGCCCTGGTGAACAAACAGGCCGCCCTGATCGTGCGTGACGCCGAAGCGTCGGAGAAACTCCTGCCCACCGCCCTGGAGCTGCTCGGCGACGAGGAGCGCATCCGGCAGATCGAGTGCAATGCCGCAAAGCTCGCCCGGCTGGACGCGGCCCAGACCATCATCGACGAAGTCTACAAACTAGTATGAGATACAAGTACATCTATTTCATCGGGATCGGCGGGATCGGCATGAGCGCCATCGCCCGCTACTACAAGTTCAAGGGGGTCGAGGTCTCCGGCTATGACCGCACGCCCTCGGATCTGACCCGCGCCCTGGAGGCCGAAGGCATTCCCGTCCACTACGAGGACGATCCGGGCCGCATCCCGGCGGATGTCCGCAATACCCTGGTCGTCTATACCCCGGCCGTGCCGGCCGATCTCGCCGAGATGCGCTTCGTGCGCGAGGGCGGCTACCGCGTGATCAAGCGCTCGCAGATGTTGGGCGAGATTACCGCCGGACAGCGTTGCCTCGCCGTCGCGGGCACTCACGGCAAAACCACCACCTCCACCCTCGTGGCCCATATCCTCACCGAGAGCGGGGCGGGCTGCTCGGCTTTCCTCGGAGGCATCTCCAAGAACTACGACACCAACATGCTGATGAGCCACGTCTCCACCGTGGTCGTGGAAGCCGACGAGTTCGACCGCTCCTTCCACCAGCTGCACCCCGCCATCGCGGCCATCACGGCAATGGACGCCGACCACCTGGACATCTACGGCGACCTCGCCCACGTCCAGGAAGCCTTCCGCATTTTCGCCTCGCAGGTCAGCGAGGCCCTGATCCTCAAACTCGACCTGCCCATCGCGCCCGAAGATACTCCCGCCAAGATTTTCTCCTATCATTTCGACAATCCCCGCGCGGACTTCCATAGCAGCAACCTGCGCCTGGACGCCACGGGCCACTATACCTACGACCTCGTCTATCCCGGCGGCGTCCTGACCGACATCCGCGTCGGCGCCCTCGGCTGGGTCAACGTGGAGAACAGCATCGCCGCGGCGGCCATCTGCCTCTGCAACGGGCTCGACGCCCAGAAAGTCCGCCACGCCATCGGCACCTTCGAAGGCGCCCGGCGCCGCCTGGACCTCCACCTGGGCACCCCGACCCTCACCTACATCGACGACTACGCCCACCATCCGGCGGAGCTGCAGAGCGCCATCTCCTCCATCCGCCAGATTTATCCCGGCCGCAAGATCACCGGCATCTTCCAGCCCCACCTCTATACCCGTACCCGCGATTTCGCTTCCGAATTCGCCGCGGCCCTGAGCGGACTGGACAAACTCATCCTGCTGGACATCTACCCCGCCCGCGAGGAACCCATCCCCGGCGTCAGCTCCGAGATCATCTTCCGCGAGGTCACCGCACCGGAGAAGGTCCTGCTGAACCGCGACGAACTGATGCCTTATCTCGAGAAAGAAGACGTCGACGTGCTCGTCACCCTGGGTGCCGGCAACATCGACCGCTTCATCCAACCCATCACCGAACTCCTCAAACAGCGTCTCTAGATGAAGAAAAGCGTCAGATACTCCATCGCAGGCGCGCTCGTCCTGTTCTTCTGCACCGCCATGGCCCTGC
Source organism: Bacteroidales bacterium (assembly GCA_016290835.1). GTDB lineage: Bacteria > Bacteroidota > Bacteroidia > Bacteroidales > UBA932 > Cryptobacteroides. Next base: position 21,449 of record JAEEVG010000010.1, read on the forward strand.
TCTACGGCCACGTACGGACGGAGCGGGCCGTAGCCGTGTGTACGGGGCTGGAAGTCGGCTTCACCGACAGCCTGCGCTTCGTCAGCGAGGATGATATCCGGGGCTATATCGATGAGCATTACGGGGCCTATGTGGGCGAGCGGCTGGACAGCGTGCAACTCTACCGGATCGAGGAGATGCTGGAAGAACGCAGCGCCGTGATGCGCTGCGAGGCGTGGACCACCCCCGACGGCCTGTTGCATGTGGATGTCACGCAGCGGGCGCCGAAACTGCGCTTCCAGAGCGGCGGGAGCGGCTTCTATGTCGATGCCGACGGCTTCATCTTCCCGCTGCACGACACGTTCACCGCCGGGGTCACCACGGTCGAGGGGGCCATTCCCATCAGCGTCCCCGCCGGCTACAAGGGGCCGGCGCCGACCGAAGAAGAACAGCGCTGGATCGAGGGCGTGCTGGAGATGGACCGTTTCATCTCCTCCTCCAAGACCTGGCGGCGTGACATCACGAACATCCGCGTCCGCAGCAACGGCGACCTTCTCCTGACCCTGGAAGGACGGCCGGAGCAGTTCCTGATCGGACAGCCGGAGGACATTCCCGACAAACTCGCGCGCATCGGGCGCTATCTCAGCCTCATCGCTCCCTACAAAGCCGAAGGCTACTACAAGACCGTCAACGTGAAATACAAACAACAAATTATATGCAGGCAGAAAGATACATAGCAGCCGCCGACCTCGGCTCCTCCAAGATTGCCTTGAGCGTGGCCAAGATCGAAGGAGATGACATCCAGATCATCTACTACAAGGAGACCCCCTCCGACGGGGTCCGCTACAGTTGCGTCTTCAACCCCAAACGGGCCGCCGTCCCCCTGAAAGCCGCCATCAAGGAAGCCGAAGACGAACTCAACATCAAGATTCTGCAGGTCGTGGTCGGGCTGCCGCGCTACAGCGTCCGGCAGGAGATCGCGAGCGCCCGGATGGAGCGCAGCGATCCCGCCACCTGCATCACCAAGGAGGAGGTGGCCACCCTGAAGAGCATCGCCCTCGACTCATATCCCATCGCGGACGAGTCCAAGGAGGAGATCTACGGGGCAGTGGCCCAATCGTTCTCGGCCGACGAAGAACTCGTCTGCGCCAGCGAGCACGATGTCGTGGGTGTGACCGCCGATGCCCTGGAAGGCAATTTCAAGATCTTCGTAGGCGCCCAGAAGCCCGTGAGCAACATCGACATCATGCTCAACGACACGGGCGTGGCGCCGGCCCGCAAGCTGTTCCTTCCCAACGCCGTCGCCAAGGCCGTGCTCACCGAAGGCGAGAAGGAGAACGGCGTGGCCCTGGTGGAGATCGGCGCCGGCGTGACCTCGCTGACCATCTACCGCGGCAAGATCCTCCGCCACTATTCCTCCATCCCCTTCGGCGGCCGGGTCATCACGACCGACATCAAGTACGAATGCGGCTTCAACGAGAAACTCGCCGAGAACATCAAACTGGCCTTCGGTGCCTGCCTGCCCGATAAACTCCAGTCGCTCAGCGACAAAGTCATCCAGATCAACGACGACGAGAACGGTTCCTACGAGCAGCTCCCGGTCAAATACCTCTCCGAGGTGATCACCTGCCGCGCCCGCGAGATCATCGAGGCCATCCTCTTCCAGATCCAGGACAGCGGCTATGCCGACAAACTCCGCAACGGCATCGTGCTTACCGGCGGCGGAGCCAACCTCGTCAACATCGCCACCCTCATCAAGGAGATGTCCGGCTACACCGTACGCATCGGCTACCCGCGCAGCCAGACCTTCAGCGCCGTGGGCTGCTCCGGCGTGGGCGAGACCTCGGCCGCGGCCACCATCGGCATGATCCTGGAGGCCAAGAAAGACTACCGCCTCAACTGCATCGAGGACATCGAAGTGCCCCAGCGGCAGGCCGAAGCCGAACCGGCACCCGCAGTCGCCGACGAGCCGAAACCGGAGACGGCTCCCGCCACGGAGGCTCCGAAGCCGGAACGCAAGAGTCCGGAAAGCCTCTTCCCCGATGAACTCCTCTCCGAAGTGCTCACGCCGCGCAAGAACCGCCAGCGGGAACGGACGCCGAAAGAGCCCAAGGAACCCAAGGCGCCCGGCAAGTTCGTCACCTGGATCCGGCAGACTTCCGAGAGAATGGGGAAACTGGCCGGAGACACTTTCGACAATACGATGGGCGACCTGTTCGATGGTATGAAATAAAAAACACAAAACGATATGATAGACGACAGCATGATCGAAGCGATCGCCCCGAAAGACTGGGCGAACTCAGACGACATCATCAAGGTCCTCGGCGTGGGCGGAGGCGGCTGCAATGCCGTCAACTATATGTACACCAAGGGGATCACGGGTTGCAGCTTCGTGGTCTGCAACACCGACTCGCAGGCCCTCAAGGGCAGCCCCGTCCCCGTGAAGATCCAGATGGGCCGTGGCCTGGGCGCCGGCACCAATCCGATCAACGGACGCAACGCCGCCCTCGAGAGCCAGGACCAGATCGAGAAAATCGTCCTGGACACCCACACCAAGATGCTCTTCATCACCGCCGGGATGGGCGGCGGCACCGGCACCGGCGCCGCCCCGGTCATCGCCAAGATGGCCAAGGACCGCGGCATCCTGACCGTGGCCGTGGTCACCCTCCCCTTCCTCAACGAGGGCAACGAGGCGCTCTCCCGCGCCATCGACGGCATCCACGAACTGGAGAAGAACGTGGACAGCCTGCTGATGATCAACAACGAAAAACTGCACGAATACTACGGCAACCAGCTCATCCAGGATGCTTTCCCGCAGGCCGACGAGGTGCTCGCCACGGCCGTGCGCGGCATCGTGGAGATCATCAAGAAGCCGGGTTACATCAACGTGGACTTCAAGGACGTGGAAACGATGATGAAGAACAGCGGAATGGCCCTGATGGGCTGTGGCATCGGCACGGGCAAGAACCGGATCTCGGACGCCGTCAAAGCCGCCTTCGAGTCCCCGCTCCTCAACGACTACGACCTCAAGACCGCTAAGAAGGTGCTCGTCAACATCACCTGCGGCCACAATGAGCAAGGCCTGACGATGGACGACCTGGACGGCATCAACAAGAAGATCGACGAGTATACCGGCCGGGGCAACAACTTCAAGCGCGGCCTGATCTGGGACGACGACCCCGAGATCGGCGACACCATCCGCATCACCTCCATCGTGACCGGCCTGCGCTTCTCCGATGTCATCGGCCCCGCCAAGGATATGGGCAACTACATCATGATCAACCGGGAGTTCGTCTATGACAAGACGAGCGCCGCCCGCGGCGAGGGCATTCCCCTCTACGAGGACACCAGCCTCCCGCAGATCGGATTCAACAGCAAAAGCAATGCGCGGACGTTCAAGTTCGACCTGGACCAGAAACCGGCCCTGATCGTCACCAAGGGCGAGAGACTCGCCGAACTGGAGAACGTTCCCGCCATCCGGAGGACCAAGGTATGAGCAGGACGCGCGTGAGATTTGCCCCGTCACCGACCGGCCCCCTGCATATGGGCGGCGTCCGGACGGCACTTTATAACTACCTGTACGCCAAACAGAAAGGTGGAGACTTCATCCTCCGCATCGAAGACACGGACTCCAACCGATTCGTCCCCGGGGCGGAAGAATACATCATCGAATCCCTGCGCTGGTGCGGCATCTGCCCCGACGAGGGTGTGGACGAGACGGGCCGGGTGGTGGACACGCCCTCGGAGCGCCATCCCCACGCCCCCTACCGCCAGAGCATGCGGCGCGGCATCTACCGCAGCTACGCCGAGCAGCTGGTCGCTTCCGGCAACGCCTACTATGCCTTCGACACCCCCGAGGCACTGGACCAGGAGCGCGCGGCAGCCGAAGCCCAGGGCCGGACCTTCATCTACAACCACCTTACCCGCGGGCGCCTGCGCAACTCGCTGACCCTGCCGCCGGAAGAGGTGGCGCGCCTGCTGGAGGAGCGCAGCGACTGGACCATCCGCTTCCGCATGCCCGAAGGGCGCATCGTGGAGATGGACGACCTGATCCGAGGCCACATCGAGGTGGACTCCTCCACCCTGGACGACAAGGTCCTCTGGAAACGGGCCGACGAACTGCCGACCTACCACCTCGCCAACATCGTGGACGATCACCTGATGGAGATCACCGAAGTCATCCGCGGCGAGGAATGGCTTCCGTCCCTGCCCCTGCATTACCTGCTCTACGAGGCCTTCGGCTGGGAGGAAAGCCGGCCCCGCTTCGCGCATCTCCCCCTGCTGCTCAAACCCGTGGGCAACGGCAAGCTCAGCAAGCGCGACGGCGACAAACTGGGTTTCCCGGTCTTCCCGCTGCGCTGGACCTCCCCCACCGGCGAGGTGTCCCGGGGCTACCGCGAAGACGGCTATTTCCCCGAGGCCTTCGTCAACCTGCTGGCCATGCTGGGCTGGAATCCCGGCACGGAGCAGGAACTCTTCTCGCTGAAAGAACTTGTGGAAGCCTTCTCCCTGGACAAAGTGGGCAAGAGCGGCTCCAAATTCAACCCGGACAAGGCCAAATGGTTCAACCGGGAATACCTGCGGATGAAATCCGACACGGAACTCACCACCCTCTTCCTGCCCATCCTGAAAGAGAAGGGGCTCGAGCCCGCGCCGAGTTACGTGGAAGGCGTGGTGGGCCTGATCAAGGAGCGCGCGACCTTCGTGCAGGACTTCTGGACCATCGCCTCCTACCTCTTCGTCGCCCCGACGGAGTTCGTCCCCAAGGACGTGGACAAGTTCTACAAGCCGGATATCTACGCGATGGCCCTCGAAGCCCTGGAGGCCTCGGATGCCGATACGCTCGAGGCCTACGTCCGTGACCACGGGATGCCGATGGGCAAGGTCATGAACTGCCTGCGCCTCGCCCTGTCCGGCGCGGCCAGCGGCCTGGGTATCAGCGACATCCTGCACTTCATCGGCAAAGCCGAAGGCCTGCGGCGACTCCGCTATCTCAAAGAAAAATTAGGATAAAAACAATACAGCTCTCCCGTGTATATTTCTTCCGGCCGGAAGCACTTGCAACCGGCCGGAAGAATCTTTTGTATTTCCGCCTCCGGATCTAGCGGAAGATCAGGGGGAGGAATTCGTAGAGGCTGCGGCGCCAGGTCTGCCATTCGTGGGCCGTGCCCGGGGAGACATACCAGGCGGCGCGGATGCCCATCTCGTTGAGTTTCTGCGCATCGGCCTGGATACGCTCGGGATACTCCAGTTCGCCGCAGGTTTCGAAAATCAGCTTGACCACGTCCTTACGGAGCGTCTCCGGGTTCTGCACCGGACTGCCGCCGCTGAAGAGCCCGTAGTAGGCGAAGAGGTCGCTGTGCGCAAGGCCCACGCTGCGGGTCAGCATTCCGCCCAGGGAGAGCCCCGCCATCGCCCGGTGCTGCGCATCCGGAATCACGCGATAATGGGATTCGATGTCGGGAATGGCCTCGTGGAGCAGCATCTGCTCGAAATTCTCCGAATAGGTCGGGGACATCGCCAGGCGTCCGCGGCTGTCACCCGGACGATAGACGAAATCGTTGTTCATCACGATGATCAGCGGCTCGATCCGTCCCTCGGCGATCAAGTTGTCCGCGATGATGGCGGCGAAGCCGGAATGCACCCACTCCTGCTCCATCTCGCCCGCGCCGTGCTGCAGATACAGCACCGGGTAGCGCTTCTGCGGATTCGCATCATATTCGGCCGGGGTGTAGACATAGGCCCGGCGCCACTGCTGCTCCACCTGGGAGTAGAACCAGCGCTCCCGCACGTCCCCGTGGGGCACGTCCCGCATCTGATAATAAGCATCCTCGGGCGAAGGCACCTCCAGGACGCCCACCCAGCCGTTGCTGTAGCGGAAATCCAGGCCCGGTTCGGCGAAGCGCGCCCCGTCGATCAGGATGTACGGAATGTGGAATCCGCCCCGCGGAGCCGGGACGATGACATTCCACCAGCCCTGCTCATCCTGTTGGCAAGGATAGTCTTTTCCGGCCAGGTTCAATTTGACATCCCGGGCGGGCGAGGGGGCCTGGAAACGGAACCAGTAATCCCCTTTGTCGTTCACCTTGGGCCATTCGGACTGGCGCTGGGTGCTCGGCGTGCGCTGCCAGCCTTCGGCAGCAGGAGGCGTAAAAGTCCCCTGTGCAAGAGCCGTGGCGGCCATCAGGCACAGGACGGAGAGGGTCAGAAATATTTTTTTCATTATCGTAAATGATTATCAATGATCAGGAAAGTGCTTCGAGGACCTCATCCAGGTTCCAGGCATCCTCGATGCCGAAGCCCCCGTTCCGGGTGCGGCGCAGCGAACTCAGGAAAGCGCCGCTTCCCAGGGCCTCGCCCAGGTCGCGCGCCAGGGCGCGGATGTAAGTCCCTTTGCTGCAGCAGACGCGGACCATCGCCGTGGGCAGCTGCCGGCCCGAAATGTCCGCCACCCGGATGCGGCCCGTCCCGTCGTCGCGGTACGCTTGCACGGGCGCCCCGCTCCAGGAGATCAGTTCCAGGTCGTAGATGGTAATGCGGCTGGACTGCAGCAGTTCGCCCGGGTCGAAGGGACGCCCCTCCCGGAGCGCCGCACGCCATTCGCGCCGGGCCGTCTCGTAGGCCCGTACCCCGTCCACCGACTTGGCGCTGAAAAGGGGCGCCACCTGCTCCTGCTCCCCGATAAAGTCCGGCAGAACGGCACGCAGCGCCTCTTCGGACACTCCGTCGAGCGGACAGATCCGGTCGATATCTTTCTCCAGGTCGTAAGAAGGCGTGGTGGCCCCGAAACTGATGCCGGCCAGGTACTCCTTCTCGGAGCGCTGCAACTCCTCGGCACGGCGCGTGGCCGGCCCGATGCACACCAGCAGCAGGCCCGTGGCGAGGGGGTCGAGCGTCCCGGCATGGCCTACTTTGAGATTCTTCTTGCCGAAATGGCGGATGGCGGCGAATTTGACCTTCCGGATTACGTCTGCCGAAGTCCACCGGTAGGGCTTGTCCACCGGCAGTACGATTCCCTCGGGGTAATCTTCGATGCTATGGCTGAACGATCTTGTCAATGCGGCGCTGGTGCCGGCCTCCGGCGAATGAACTCGTGAGCCAGACGCGCACCATCATCACCGCCATCCGGTAGGAGACGAAGCGCGCGGGAATCACGAGGATGTTGGCGTTATTGTGTTCCTTGACCAGACGGGCGACTGTCGTGTTCCACGCCAGGCCGGCCCGGATGCCACGGTGGTGGTTGAGTGCAAGGGACATCCCGTTGCCGGTGCCGCACAGGGCGATACCGCCGTCCACCTCCCCGGCCTCCACGGCGTTCGCAAGCGGATGAGCATAATCGGGATAGTCGCAACTCTCGGGACTGTCCGTGCCGAAATTGACGACTTCGAAGCCCTTGCCCAGAAGATAAGCGATCAGGCGGGTCTTATAGGCCAGCCCGGTGTGGTCGTTGCAGATTCCGATTTTCTTCATAATACAAATATAGTGATTCTATTTTTAAAATTCATCGAAAAATTGTATCTTTGAGGTTAAACCAAATCTATTCATCCCATGATAACCAAACACCCTCTGAGCACGCTCCTCCTGATCGTCGCAGCCGCGGTCGGGCTGGCGGGCTGTTCCTCAGGCAAGGACGTCGAGTTCGACTACCTGTACCGGGATCTCCCCTTCGAGATGCCCCGGGTCTCCCGTCCGGCCATCCCTGCTTATACTGTGGAACTGACGGACTTCGGCGCGGTCGGCGACGGGGTCACCCTCAACACCGAGGCCTTCGCGAAAGCGATGCAGCACCTTGCCGACAAAGGCGGCGGGCACCTCAACGTCCCCGCCGGCCTGTGGCTCACCGGCCCCATCGAAATCCTCAGCGACTGCGACTTGCATCTGACCGACAATGCGGTCGTGATCTTCTCCCCCGACCGGGCCCTCTACCCCATCGTCAGCACCGTCTTCGAAGGGCTCGACACCCGGCGCTGCGAGTCCCCGGTCCATGCCGAAGGCGCCAGGAACATCTCCATCACCGGCACCGGGGTCATCGACGGCAACGGCGACGCTTGGCGCATGGTCAAGAAGAGCAAGATGGCCCCGACCGAATGGAACCGCCTGCTCGCGAGCGGCGGCGTCCTCAGCCCGGACGGCAACACCTGGTACCCCGACGAAGGCTTCTTCAAGGCCGGCCGGATCAGCATCATGAACGTCCCCCGGGGCGATCTGAGCGATGCCGACTGGAACGAGATCAAGAGTTTCCTGCGCCCCAACCTGGTCCAGCTCCGCAACTGCGAGAATGTCCTGCTCGAGGGGGTCACCTTCCAGAATTCCCCCTGCTGGAACGTCCACCCGCTGATGTGCAAGAACCTCATCGTCAACCGGGTCAACATCCGCAACCCTTGGTATTCGCAGAACGGCGATGCCATCGACGTGGACAGCTGCGAGAACGTCCTGATCATCAACTCCATCTTTGACGCCGGCGACGACGGCATCTGCATCAAGTCCGGCAAGGATGCGGACGGCCGCAGGCGCGCCCGCCCGTGCAAGAACCTCATCGTGGACAACTGCACCGTCTTCCACGGCCACGGCGGTTTCACCGTCGGCAGCGAGATGAGCGGCGGCGTGGAGAATATCAAAGTGTCCAACTGCCGCTTCCTCGGCACCGACGTGGGCCTACGCTTCAAGAGCACCCGCGGCCGCGGCGGCGTGGTCCGCAACATCCACATCGACAACATCTACATGAAGGACATCATCGCCGAGGGTGTTCTCTTCGACCTCTTCTACGGCGGGAAGTCCGCGGTGGATGCCGCCGCCGACGGCAGCCCGATCGTCGATGATCCGGCCCGCCCCGTGGACGAGACCACCCCGGAGTTCCGCGATATCTACATCAACAATGTCTATTGCAACGGGGCCGCCCGCGCGATGTTCTTCAACGGCCTGCCCGAGATGCCCGTCTCCAACATCAACATCACCGACTGCACGGTGACCGCCCACACGGGCATCGACTTGCGCAATTCCCAGGACATCACCTTCAAGAATGTCCGTTGCTTCCCGGAGGTCGGGGAGCCCGTCAAAACCTGGAAAGTCAAGAATTTCACCAACGAATAAACCCATATGAAAAAGATATTCACCGCCATCCTCGCCCTCGCCGCCCTGCTCTCCTGCGGCAAGACGGAAGAGCCCAACTCCCTGCGGATGGTCCATTCCCAGATGTCCCGCTGCGGGGACGCCACTTACCTCGACTACACCGACGGCCGCCTCAAATGGAACTACACCCCGGGTCTGGAGCTCCGTTCCTTCCTGGATGTGTATGAGACCTACGGCGATCCGGCCATCTACGATTTCGTCTACAAATGGTACGACGGCATCGTGAACGAAGACGGCACCATCCAGGGCTACTCCGTCGAGAAGTATTCCACGGACCTGATCTGCCCCGGCAAGTCCCTCTTCTATTTCTACGACAAGACCGGCAACGAGAAATACCGTAAAGCCATCGAGCTCGTCAAGAGCCAGATCGACGGCCAGCCGCGCACCAACGCCGGCGCTTTCTGGCACAAGCAGGTCTACCCCAACCAGGTCTGGCTGGACGGTGTCTACATGGCCGAACCCTTCTATGTCGAATACGCCTCCCGCTACCTCGACGGTCCGGAGCGCATCGCCGCCTACGATGACATCGTGAACGAGTTCGTCGTGGCCGCCGAGAAGACCTACGACCCCGCCACCAAGCTCTATCGCCACGCCTGGGACGAGTCTGAGAGCATGTTCTGGGTCGATCCCGCCACCCACGGCCAGTCCTTCCACTGCTGGGGCCGGGCCCTGGGCTGGTACTGCATGGCCCTCGTGGACGTGCTCGACTGGCTGCCGGCCGACTACGCCCCGCGCCAGAAACTGATCGACATCCTGAACGCCATCTGCGCCGAGCTCCCCAAGTGGGCTGACGAGAAGAGCGGTGTGTGGTACCAGGTCCTGGACCAGCCGGGCCGCGAGGGCAACTATCTCGAGTCCACCTGCTCCGCGATGTTCAGCTTCACCTTCCTGAAGGGCATCCGGATGGGCTATCTCAGCGCCGACCTGCTCCCCTACGCCAAGAAGCTTTACGAGGACGTGGTCCGAGAGTTCATCTCCACGGACGACCAGGGCCGCATCAGCATCGAGAAATGCTGCTCCGTGGGCGGTCTGGGCGGATCCTCCAACCGCATGGGCGACTTTGCCTACTACCTCAGCGAGCCCATCCGGCCCAACGACTCCAAGGGCGTCGGCCCCTTCATCTGGGCCTCCCTCGAAATGGAAAGATTGAAATAACAAACAATAACAATCAGAATCATTTATGGCACAAAATCCTTTTTCCCTCGAAGGTAAGAACGCCTGGATTACCGGTGCGTCTTACGGAATCGGTTTCAACATTGCCCGCGCTTTCGTAGGCGCCGGGATCAAGACCATCATCTTCAACGACATCAACGAAGCCGCCCTCGAGCGCGGCCTGGCCAACTACAAGGCGGCCGGGATCGAGAATGTCAAGGGCTATGTCTGCGACGTGACCAAGGAAGATGATGTCAAGGCCCTCGTGGAGAAGATCCACGCCGAAGTAGGCCCGATCGACATCCTCGTCAACAACGCCGGCATCATCAAGCGCATCCCGATGCACGAGATGAAGCGCGCCGAATTCCAGCAGGTCATCGACATCGACCTTGTGGGTCCGTTCATCGTCTCCGCCGCCGTGCTCCCCGAAATGATGGAGCGCCGCGAGGGCAAGATCATCAACATCTGCTCGATGATGTCCGAGCTCGGCCGTGAGACCGTGTCCGCCTATGCGGCGGCCAAGGGCGGCCTCAAGATGCTCACCCGCAACATCTGCTCCGAGTACGGCGAGTACAACATCCAGTGCAACGGCATCGGCCCCGGCTACATCGCCACCCCGCAGACCGCGCCGCTCCGTGAGCGCCAGCCGGACGGCTCCCGCCATCCCTTCGACAGCTTCATCTGCGCCAAGACCCCGGCCGGCCGCTGGCTGGAGCCCGAGGAGCTCGGCGGCCCCGCCGTCTTCCTGGCTTCCCACGCCTCCGACGCCGTCAACGGCCACATCCTCTATGTGGACGGCGGCATCCTCGCTTACATCGGCAAGCAGCCCCAGTAGATTCTTCACTTCGTTCAGAATGACAGGCATATAGAATAACAAGATTATGAAAATCAACTGCCAAGTCCGCCAAGCCTCCAGCAATCTGGACGCGAAGCACTATGATACCGAACGCATCCGCAAGGAGTATCTCGTGGAGAACGTGATGGTCCCCGACGAGATCAACATGGTCTATTCGATGTTCGACCGCATCATCGCGGGCGGCGCCGTGCCCGTGAAAGAAAACCTGAAGCTCAGCGCCCCGGAGATCCTGCGCGCCGACTATTTCACCCAGCGCCGCGAACTGGGCATCATCAATGTCGGCGGCCCCGGTACCGTGGTCGTGGGCAGGAAGGCCTATCACCTCGATTATAAGGAAGCCCTCTATGTCGGCCGCGGCGACCGCCACGTCACCTTCAAGAGCGACGATCCCGAAAAGCCCGCGCACTTCTACTTCTGCTCCGCCACCGCCCACCGCGAGACCGGAGTCAAGAAGGTCAGCAAGAAGGACGCCGTGGTGATGCACCTCGGTTCCCTGGAGGAGTCTAACGAGCGCACGATCAACCGCCTCCTCGTCAAGGAAGTCGTGCCTTGCTGCCAGCTCCAGATGGGCATGACCGAACTCGCTCCGGGCAGCACCTGGAACACGATGCCCGCCCACACCCACGACCGCCGCATGGAGGTCTATTTCTATTTCGAAGTCCCGGAGGACGCCGCGGTCTGCCACTTCATGGGCGAGCCGCAGGAGACGCGTCACATCTGGATGCACAACGAGCAGGCTGTCATCTCCCCGCAGTGGAGCATCCACTCCGCCTGCGCGACCCGCAACTACACCTTCATCTGGGGCATGTGCGGCGAGAACGACGACTACAACGACATGGACTGGTGCGCAACCCCCGATCTGAAGTAATGAAAAGACAAGCATTGATCCTCGCCTTCGCGGCGATCTTCGCGCTCGCCGGCTGCAAGCAGCAAGCTGCGGAGCCGAAAGTAATGGCCCGTTTCGTCCCGGAGCGTTCCGATGATTTCGTGTTCGAGAACAACCTCGTCGCCGGCCGCTTCTACGGCAAGGCCCTCGAGGGCAACCCCACTTCCCCGGGTATCGACATCTGGGTGAAGCTTCCCGGCGCGCTGGTTGCCGACACCTGGTATGCCGAAGCGCAGAAAGACCCGAACTACTACCACCACGACCACGGTGGAAAGGACTGCTACAAGGTGGCCGTCAGCCTCGGCGGCGGAGCCTCCGCCCCGTTCGTAGACGGGCGTCTGGCGATGCCCGCCACCAACTACCGCTCCTACGAGGTCGTTGAGCAGACCCCGGACAAGGTCGTCTTCGTGCTCCATTATCCCGAGTGGGAGGTGGCCGAAGGTGTCAAGGTGTCCCTGGACAAGCAGGTGACCGTGTGCGCGGACAGCTATTTCTGCCGCGTGGACGACAGCTATAACTTCACCGGTGCGGAGACCCTCTGCGTGGCCGCCGGCCTGCTGCGCCACAGCGCGCAGGAGACCATCGAGCAGGAGCGCCTGACCCCGTCGAGTTATGCCATCTGGGAGCACGCCTCCGACCAGAGCGTCGAGCCCGAGGACGGTATGCTGGGTGTCGCGGTCATCGTCCCGGGAGCCAAGGATGTCTGCGTCCACGACGAGCTGGACCACGGCATCGCCACCCGCGATCTCAAACCCGGCGAGACCTTTACCTACTATTTCGGTTCCTGCTGGTCCAAGGGTGACCTGAAGACCGCGGAAGACTGGTTTGCTGAAGTTGAAAAAGTAAAATAACAGTGCGTAGATTTCTTCTCTGCTCACTGATGGGATTGGCTCTGTGCGGCACGATTGGCGCGCAGAGTCTTCCTTATCAAGACGCATCCCTGTCCGCTGAGCAGCGGGCGGAGGACCTGCTGGGACGGCTCAGCCTCGAGCAAAAAGTGTCCCTGATGATGAATGCCAGCCCGGCCATCCCGGAGCTCGGCATCCGTGCCTACAACTGGTGGAGCGAGGCCCTGCACGGCGCCGCCCGCGCCGGCCTGGCCACCGTCTTCCCGCAGGCCATCGGCATGGCCGCCAGCTGGGACGAGGCCCTGCTGGAGGAGGTCTTCGACATCACCTCCACCGAGCAGCGCATCAAGTTCATCCAGTACCGCAAGAACCCGCAAGGCAGCCCCCAGTATCACGGGCTGACGGTCTGGACCCCCAACATCAACATCTTCCGCGACCCGCGCTGGGGCCGGGGCCAGGAAACCTACGGCGAGGATCCCTTCCTCACCGCCCGGATGGGCTATGCCGTGGTCAAAGGCCTCCAAGGCCCGACGGACGCCGATTATGACAAGCTGCACGCCTGCCTGAAGCACTACGCCGTTCACAGCGGCCCGGAAGGCACCCGGCACCAGTTCGACGCCAAGGACATCTCCTGGCGCGACCTCACCGAGACCTACCTCTATGCCTTCGGGGACATCATTTCCAAGATCGACGTCCAGGAAGTGATGTGCGCCTACAACCGCTTCGAGGGGGATCCCTGCTGCGGTTCCGACCAGCTGCTCATCCAATTCCTGCGCGAGAAATGGGGCTACAAGGGCCTCGTGGTGAGCGACTGCGGCGCCATCGACGATTTCTGGCGCCAGGGCCGCCACGGCACCTACCTGAATGACCCGACGACCGCGGTATCCCGCGCCGTGCGCACCGGCACCGACCTCGAGTGCGGCAGTTCCTACCGGCATCTGCTGGATGCCGTGAAGGAAGGCAAGCTGACCGAGGACGAGATCGACGTCTCCCTGCGCCGGCTGCTCGTCGCCCGTTTCCGCCTCGGCGAGATGGACCCCGACGAATCCGTGAGCTGGAACCGCATCGACGAGGCGCTCCTCGCCTGTGACGCGCATCGCGCCAAGGCCCTCGAGATGGCCCGTGAAAGCCTGGTCCTGCTGCAGAACAAGGGCGGCATCCTGCCGCTCCGCAAGGATATCAAGGTGGCAGTCCTGGGTCCCAATGCCGCTGATTCCTCGGCGATGTGGGGCAACTACAACGGTTTCCCCGCCCGCACCGTGACCGCCCTGGAGGGCATCACCGCCAAGGTGGGCGCGGCCAATATGAGCGATCCCGCTGCGGCCGACGTCATCATCTATGTCGGCGGCATCTCGCCCCGGATGGAAGGCGAGGAGATGCGCAACAGCCCGGAAGGCTTCAACCGCGGCGACCGCACCACCATCGAACTTCCCCGCGCCCAGCGGGCCGAATTGGACTCGCTCGCCCGTGCGGGCAAGCGCATCGTCCTGGTCAACTATTCCGGCTCCGCGATGGGTCTCCTGCCCGAGACGCTCAGCTGCGCGGCCATCCTGCAGGCCTGGTATCCGGGCGAGGCGGGCGGCACCGCCATTGCCGACGTGCTCTTCGGCGACTGCAACCCTTCCGGACGCCTCCCGATCACCTTCTACCGCAGCGACGAGGACCTGCCCGACTTCGAGGACTACAACATGGCGGGGCACACCTACCGCTATTTCACCGGCAAGCCGCTCTATCCTTTCGGCTATGGCCTGTCCTATACCAAATTCAAATACGGCCGCGCCCGTGTCCGTGACGGTGAAATCGTGCTGAAGATCCGCAACCGCGGCCGCGTGGACGGCGACGAAGTGGTCCAGGTCTATATGTCCAAGCGCGAAGACGTCGGCGGGCCGCAGATGGCCCTGCGCGCCTTCCGCCGCGTGAGCGTCCCTGCCGGGCAGAGCGTCACCGTGCGCATCCCCCTGGAGGAAGCCATGTTCGCGACCTACGACGAGGCTGCGGGCGAACTGCGTGCCACACCCGGCCATTTCACTTTCCGCTACGGCCCCTGCGCCGACCAGAAGGTTCTCAAGAAACTTAATATCAGAAGGAAATGAGTTTTCTGTCCGTTCTTCTCGCCTCCCTGCTGCTGACCGCAGGGCCCGCCAAAACCCCCGTCTACACCAATCCGGTGCTGTTCTCCGACTATTCCGACCCGGACCTCATCCGCGTCGGGGAGGACTACTGGATGACGGCCTCCTCGTTCACCTGCTTCCCGGGACTGCAGATCCTGCATTCGGTGAATCTCGTAGACTGGGAGATCGTGAACGCGGCCCTGCCCTGGATGGATCCGCGGGAGGATTTCGACATTCCCGCCCACGGGAATGGCGTCTGGGCGCCCTGTATCCGCTACCATGACGGCACCTACTGGATTTTCTGGGGCGATCCCGACCACGGCATCTACCAGATCCACACCGACGATCCGCGCGGAAGCTGGAGCCGTCCGCATCTCGTGCTCGCGGGCAAAGGCCTGATCGATACCAGCCCCCTTTGGGATGACGACGGGCGGGTCTGGCTCGTCCACGGCTGGGCGGGCTCCCGTGCCGGTTTCAAGAGCATCCTGAGCGTGTGCGAGCTGGACAAGGATTGCACCCGCGTGATCGGCGACCAGGTCCTCGTGTTCGATGGCAAGAAGAACGGCAACGACACCGTCGAGGGGCCGAAGTTCTATAAAAAGGACGGCTGGTACTACATCTTCGCCCCCTCGGGCGGGGTCAAGACCGGCTGGCAGCTCGTGTTGCGTTCGCGCAACGTGCTCGGGCCCTATGAGTGGCGCACCGTGCTGCACCAGGGGCCCACGGACATCCACGGCCCGCACCAGGGCGGTTGGGTGACCGATACGGCCGGGGACAGCTGGTTCATGCATTTCGAGGACCGCTATGCCTGGGGGCGCGTGTGCCACCTGCAGCCGATGACCTGGCTGCCGGATGGCTGGTGCATCATCGGGCAGGACCTGGACGGCGACGGGATCGGCGAGCCGGTGACGGAGTTCCGCCGCCCCGCCGGTCCCGACACGCCCCTCCCGGGCGTTTCCGCCCTTGCCACGAGTACCGGCTTCACCGGGGCTTCCATCCCGCTCAACTGGCAGTGGGAGGCCAATCCGCAGTTCAACTGGTTCATGACCAATCCTTCGCTGGGCTGCCTGCGGCTGCATTGTATCAAGAAGTCCGATAACTGGAAGAATCTGCGGGATACGCCCAATATTCTCGCGCAGAAGGTGGTCGGTCCGGCGATGAGTTTCACCACGAAGCTTGTCTACCGGCCTTCTTATGCGGGCGAGCGGGTCGGCGTGGTCGTGACCGGGCGCAGCTATGCGACGCTCGAGCTGGATTTCGACGGGGAGGGGCTCGCGTTGGTGCGCAAGGATTGCATTGATGCCAATCAGGGCCGTCCGGAGACGGTGCTCGCTTCCGTGCCGCTGCAGAAAGAAGCCTTCAATACGGTCTGGATCCGGGTGGATGTCAAGAATGCGGTCGAGTGTACTTTCTCCTATAGTCTGGACGGACGGCGGTTCAAGGCTGTCGGGCCTGTGTTTACGGGGCGTGAGGGCGACTGGATCGGGGCCAAGATCGGGTATTTCGCGATTGCTGATATTCAGCGGAACGATGGCGGTTCGGTAGAAGTCTACTAATCTTCTCGTATTTGACGCAGAGGGCGGAACGCGACAAATGCAACATTTTCACGATAAAAACGGGCAATCATGCCTTATTTGAAAGATAATTATTATCTTTATCGTCTATAAGATAAATAACACTTACTATAGTTTATTGTTTAACCAAAAATCCCACATGATGAAGAAACATTTCAGCATGGCGCTTACAGCCATCCTCCTGCTGCTGGCGGGATCGGTGGCATTTGCGCAATCCATCACCAGGGGCAAGGTCGTGGACGCGAACGGCGAGCCCGTCATCGGTGCTTCCGTGGTCGTCCCCGGCACGACGACCGGTGTCGTGACCGATGTCGACGGCAACTTCGAACTCCGTGTCGCACCCGGCACCCGGCTGGAGATCTCCTGCATCGGCTACTCCACCGTCAACGCCGTGGCCGCCCCCACCCTCAACATCACCCTCGAGGAGGACACCACCTACCTTGATGACGTGGTCGTCATCGGTTACCAGACCGTCAAGCGCCGCGACCTCACAGGTTCCGTGGCATCCATCACCGGCAAGGAGATTGCCGAGATGCCCGTGGCCAATGCCGCCCAGGCCCTGCAGGGCAAGCTCCCGGGCGTCCGCGTGACCTCCGGCAACGGTGCCGCCGGCTCCGGCGTGTCCATCCGCGTCCGCGGCGGTAACTCCATCACCCAGAGCAACGAACCGCTCGTCCTCGTCGACGGTGTCTCCGGCTCCCTCTCCGACATCCCCTCCGACCAGATCGAGTCCATCGACGTCCTCAAGGATGCCTCTTCCACCGCCATCTACGGTGCACGCGGCGCCAACGGCGTTATCCTCGTGACCACCAAGGGTGCCAAGGAAGGACGCGTGAGCGTACGCTACAACATGTACTACCAGTTCCGCGAGACCCCGCGCTACTACGACCTCCTCGACACCCAGGAGTTCGTCCTCTGGCAGTGGTCCTATGCCAGCTTCTATGGCAAATCCTATGGCGAGAACGTGGCTAAGTACTATGGTCTCGGCACCAATTATGGCAATCATTATAAGGATTATGCCAGCGTGCCCCTCCACAATTCCATGCAGGATGTCCTGAAGTCCTCCGGTACCTGGAACCATGACATCACGATGACCGGAGGCACCGCGAACACCAACTATTCGATCGGATTCAGCTTCCTCAGCGACAACGGAACCCACATCCGCAACCAGCGCGAGCGTTATTCCGTCAACTTCAAGCTCAACCAGAAGATCAACAAAATGTTGGCGGCGAACTTCGATGTCCGCTACTTCGAGAACTACAGCTGGGGTGACGGCAACAACACCGGTTCTTCGAACTACTACTACCGGCCGGTTCTCCACCCGCTGGGCGAGGACAACCCCGCCCTCCTCGGCCAGGGAGACACCAACGTGAACACCATCTACGATCCGCTCCTGGTGACCTACAACCTGGAGGACTTCAACCGTCGCCACAACCTGCGCGGCACCGCCGGCCTCACCTTCACCCCGATTGAGGGGCTGGTCGCCAAAACCGAACTGACGCTTTCCCGCGGCTGGTCCAGGCGCGAGCGCTGGGACGGCGGCAACAGCATCGGCGGGTCCTCCCGCAACAATGCCCGCCTGAATGACAGCTTCAGCACCAACACCCGCTGGACCAACACCATCAGCTATACCATCCCGGGCCTCGGCGAGGATCACAACCTCAATTTCCTGCTCGGCCACGAAATGCTGACCAACACGGGTACCAGCCGCTCGCTCCACGGCTATAGCTACTCATCCGACCTGTCCTACGAGCAGGTTTTCGCCATGTTCGGAAGATACGATAAATCGGAGACCAACTTCAACTCCTTTGACAGTTCCGTGACTGTGCCGTCCAACACCCTCTCCTTCTTCGGGCGCCTCAACTATTCCCTGCTGGGCAGGTATCTGTTCACCCTTACCTTCCGCGCTGACGGTTCCAGCAAGTTCGCACCCAACAACCGCTGGGGTTACTTCCCCGCCGCGGCCTTCGCCTGGCGCATCTCCGACGAGCCCTGGATGCAGGACGCCAAGAGCTGGATGAACGAACTCAAGTTCCGTCTCTCCTACGGTACTTCCGGTGCCGACGGTATCAGCAGCAACCTCTGGCAGGAGACTTGGGAGACCGGTACGGTCACCATGGACGGCGTAGACTACAATGTCTACAAGCCCAGCAGCCTGCTTTCCAACCCGGATCTCAAGTGGGAGACCACCATTTCCCGCAACGCCGGCTTTGATTTCAGCTTCCTGAAGTCCCGCCTGCGCGGCACCCTCGACTTCTACTGGAATACCACGAAAGACCTGCTCATGAATATGCCCGTCAATTCCACGAGCGGTTTCACCAACCAGTACCAGAATGTCGGCCAGACCTCCAACAGGGGTATTGAGCTTTCCTTGAATGCCGGCATCGTCCGCAACCGGGAATTCCAGCTGTCCGTCCATTGGAACCACTCCATCAACTACAACAAGCTGGACAACATCCATCCCAGCGCCAACGCCAACCAGCGCACCGGCTGGGGCGGCTCCGATATGCTCCCGAACTATGACTATGTCATCGAGATCGGACGGCCCATCGGCCTGGTCAACGGATACATCTCCGAAGGTGTCGGCTACTACACCGTCGATGACTTCAACTACGCCAACGGCGTCTACACCCTGAAGCCGGGCATCCACGACACCAGCGTGGCCAAATACGCCAGCACGGATCTCGACAAGATCCGTCCCAACGGACAGGTCGCCTTCCCGGGAGCCGTCCGCTTCAAGGATGTCAACGGGGACGGCATCGCCAACTCCTCCGACTACACCGTCATCACCGAGATGGCCCCGCACCACACCGGCGGCTTCGGCTTCCAGGCCAACTGGAAGAACTTCGACTTCTCCGGCAACTTCTCCTACCAGCTCGACGGCTACCTCTACAACGCGATGGCCATGGCCGCCACCAACTTCGGCAACAAGGATACCTATTTCGGACGCAACCGCCTCGCCTATGTCAATGACTGCTACAAGATCTATGACGTAGACAGCAGCGGCAACCTGTATATGGTTACCGATCCCGCCGAGCTCAACAAGCTCAACGCCAATGCCAAATATGCCGTAGCGCTGTCCGAGGCCGGTTTCACCACCTCCCAGTTCATCGAATCCGGCGCCTACCTCCGGCTCAACAGCCTGACGGTCGGATACTCGCTTCCCCAGAACTTCCTGGACAAGATCAAGATCTCCAACCTCCGCGTCTACCTGACCGGGACCAACCTCTTCACCATCACCGGCTACTCCGGGCTCGATCCGGAAGCCGTCGGTGGCTCCACCGATCTCCGGCCCGGCTTCGATAACGGCAACTATCCCAGGCCGATCACGGTTACTGCAGGTCTCAGCGTAACATTCTAATTCCGAGCAACATGAAAAAGATTATTATCTATACCATCGCCAGTTTCGCAGGCTTGCTGCTTGCTGCTTCGTGCTCCGAGTTCCTCGCTCCGGTGGACCACGGTCTGGTCGACCGGGAGTTCGTCTTCTCCAGCATCAACAATACCCGGGCCGCCATGAAGCAGGTCTATTCCCAGTGGCAGAGCGTCGCCGACGGCAGCTTCTACGGGAATGGCAACTTCTACGCGGTCAACCTCCCGGGCGGTGACGACAGCCGCCACCCCGAAGGCTATAACAACCAGCTTCAGCGCCACATCCCCGAAGGATTCTACGAGAACGGCAAGCAGACTGCCGAGTACAATATCGAGACCTACGGTAACTTCTCAAGCTACTACTCCGTCATCGCCACCGCGAACACGATTGCCAGCGCCATGGAGAGCTCCGAGGACTTCAGCACCTACATGGCTGCCAACGAGCCCACCGAGTTGAGCCAGCTCTATGGCGAGGCCATCGTGGCCCGCTCCACCATCTACATGATGCTGATCCGCTACTGGGGCGACGTTCCGTTCACCAATCAGTCCGGTGTGGCCGCGACGGGCACCGCTCCGCGCGACTCCATCTATGACGTCATCATCGCCGACATGGAGAAAGTCATCCCGCACATGTACCGGGCCGGTTCCGTCCCCGGATACGGTGCCGACAAGAACGGTTTCTCCCGCACTTTCGCGGAGGCTTCCCTCGCCGTCATCTGCATGGATGCGGCCGGTTACCAGACCCGCCGTTCCGACCTGACCTACACGGACGGGGCGGGCAATGCCATCTCCTGGGAACGCCTCGGCAAGGCGAACGCCAATGCGGATAATGCTTTCTATGCGCGCCGTACCGACTGGAAGAAATATGTCGAGAAAGCGCAGAAGTACTTCAAGGATGTGATCGACAACCCCGGTAACGTGGTCTTCCACGAGACCGATCCCCGTGCCACCACCGAGGCCGGCCAGGTGTTTGACAATCCTTATCAGTATTTCTTCCAGCAGACCATGGACAACGACATCGGCTATGCTGACGAGTCCATCTTCGAGTACCCGCTGACTTGGGAAGTCTCCAACGGCGAGCGTCCGTACTCCAACGGCCGCGTCTCCAATGGCGGCAGCTCCAACAACTTCCCCTGCAAGGCTTACGGCCAGGGCCGCGTCAATCCGGCGTTCTACTGGGGCATTTTCGATCCGAAGGATAAGCGTCGCGACGTCGCCATCTGCGTCACCGGACATACCGGAAGCGGAGCCGAAATGCTGATCCCCTTCACCCCCAACTCCAAGTCGAACGGCGGCGGTCTCACCAACAACAAATGGGACGAGGGCCGTCAGGTGCTGCCCAATTCCCGCCGTCAGCGCAAGTCCGGTATCAACGGCCCGTGGATGCGCATCTCCGAGGTCTACCTGGGTTATGCCGAGGCCTGCGCCCTGCTGGGCGACAGCGGTAATGCATTGACCTATCTCAAGAAGGTCCGCGAGCGTTCCTTCCCCGCCGGACAGGCCGGCACCGATGCGTTCGTGGCAGCGCACAATTCCCTCGTGGAAGCCGTGCTGGATGAGCGCATGTTCGAGTTCGCCTGCGAAGGCGACCGCCGCTGGACGTTGATCCGCAGCGGCCAGGTGTTCGCCGGTATCAAGCGCACCAAGACCCTCCAGCTGGCCATGATCGAAGGCGTGCAGGCCGACGGCTATTACCGCTTCGAGAACGGCAACGAGTTCCCCGCCTATGTCTGGACCAAGACGGTGGATGCCAAGTCCCTCTATGGTTATCGTCTGACGACGCAGTGCCCCGAGGGCATGGAGGATGATCCCGTCCTGTACCCGGGCTGGCGTGGTGAGAACGACGACTGGGCCGCTGCGGCACGTGCCGCCGGAGTCACCGAGGCCAACATCACCAAGAACCTCAAGGCCGGCGACATGACCAACCTCGCCATCAAGGGTCTGTTCAAGCACATCGATCCCGATTCCGAGGAAGCCAAGGCCCTGGAGGCCGACGGCTACAAGAAGGTGGAATACGGTCTTGAACTGGCCAGGAACAAGGCGGAGTATGTCGATAACTTCTTCAAGGATTTCGACTACGAATCCGCTCCGATCTACCTCTTCCCGGTCAACAACAATGCCCTGAAGACCATCCCCGGACTTACCAACGGCTACGGTTTCCAGAACCTGTAGCGACTCCCCTCTGCAAAGAATCCCGTACCTTCCCGGTGCGGGATTCTTTTTTGTGTTTGTGACAAATTATGCGTACATTTGAAGATAGGATTCATTCAAAACTAATAAACCTCAGCAATATGTCATTCATCAACGAAGATTTCATGCTCTCCAACGCCACCGCGAAGAGCCTGTACCACGAGCACGCGGAGAAGATGCCCATCATCGACTACCACTGCCACCTCGTTCCCCAACAGATCGCCGAGAACATCCAGTTCCACGACATTACCCAGCTCTGGCTGGTGGACGGCCACTACGGCGACCACTACAAATGGCGCGCGATGCGCGGCAACGGCGTGTCCGAGGACTACCTGACTGGCGGCAAATACAGCGCCTGGGAGACCTTCGAGAAGTGGGCGGAGACCGTCCCCTACACGATGCGCAACCCCCTCTACCACTGGACCCACCTGGAGCTCAGCCGCGTGTTCGGCATCGACAAGCTCCTCTCCCCCAAGACCGCCCGTGAGATCTTCGAGGAGTGCAACGCCAAACTCGCCACGCCCGAGTTCCGCGGCCAGGCCCTCATCCGCCGCTTCAACGTGGAGGTCGTCTGCACCACCGACGATCCGGCCGACGACCTGCGCTGGCACAAGATGATCGCCGAGCATCCTTTCGGCACGAAGGTGATTCCCGCCTGGCGCCCGGACAAGGCCATGGCCATCGAGGATCCCAAGTCCTATAAGGCCTATCTCCAGAAGCTCGGCGAGGCCGCCGACATGGAGATCGACTCCTACGCCGACCTCTGCGAGGCCCTCAAGAAGCGCCACGATTTCTTCGCCTCGATGGGCTGCAAGCTCTCCGACCACGGTCTGGAGAACTTCTACGCCGCCGACTACAAGGAGATTGAGATCGAACTCATTTTCAAGAAGGTCTTGATGGGCATCGCCCCCAGCCCGAAGGAACTGGAGAAGTTCCGCAGCGCCTTCCTCTTCGACCAGGCCGTGATGGATGCCGAGGCCGGCTGGGCCCAGCAATTCCACATCGGCGCCATCCGCAACAACAACTCCAAGATGTTCGGCCTCGTAGGTCCCGACACGGGCTTCGACGCCATCCACGACCTGGAGATCGCCGCCGCCGGCCACCGCTTCTTCGACCGGCTCACCGCCGCCGGCAAGCTCGCCAAGACCATCCTCTACTGCCTCAATCCCAAGGACAATGAGGTGATGATGACGATGGCCTACACCTTCAACGACGGCACCTTCCCCGGCAAGATGCAGTTCGGCTCCGGCTGGTGGTTCCTCGATCAGGAAGTCGGCATGCGCCGCCAGATGGACGCCCTCTCCGTGCTCGGTCTATTCAGCCGCTTCGTGGGCATGCTCACCGACTCCCGCAGCTTCATCAGCTACCCGCGCCACGAGTACTTCCGGAGGATCCTTTGCGACGTGGTCGGCAGCGACGTGGAGAAGGGCAAGCTCCCCGCCTCCGAGATGGAGCGTATCGGCGAGATGATCGAAGACATCTGCTACAACAACGCCAAGAACTACTTCAACTTTTAATAAACCAAGTTCCGGATCAAGCCCGGAACGACGAAAGAATATGGATTTAGACAACAACAAATACTATCTGCAGGCCCTGCAGTACATCGCCGACACCGACCTCACCACGCTCGAGAACGGCAAGCACCTGCTCGACGGTGAACACCTCTTCGTCAACATCGTGGATTCCGCGATGAAGACCCCGGAGCAGGCCCGGCTCGAAGTGCACGACAAGTATATCGACATCCAGGTCCCCCTGTCCAAGGCGGAAAGTTTCGGCGTCAAGCCGCGCAGCGAGTGCCGGGAGCCCGACGGCGAATTCAACGCCGAGAAGGACATCCTCTTCTACAAAGACAAGGACTGGACGACCATCACCGTCGAAGTCGGTCAGGCCGTCACCTTCGATCCCGATACCGCCCACGCACCGCTCATCGGTGAGGGCGAGATCCACAAAGCCATCTTCAAGGTAGAAGTTGCCTGACACCATGCGGACGCTGATTCTTCTGGCGTTCCTGTGGTGGAGCAGCGGCAGTCCGCTCACCTACACCGTTTCGCGCAACGCCGACCCCGTGGTCGGCGTTGCCGTCGAAATGTTGCAGGGGGATCTGCAGGAGGTGACCGGACTCCGCCCGAAGCCGGCACGAAACGGCGGCACGCTCCGAATCATCCAGTTCGACCGGGAGCGTGCGAACCTCGCGCGCCTCGGAGTGCCGGCCGACATTGCGGATTCGCTGCGTTTCGTCAAGGAGGCTTTCTACCTGGGCACGCACGACCGGCAGCTCGTGGTCGTGGGCTCCGACGCCCGCGGCACCGCCTACGGCGTGCTGGAGATTTCCCGGCTGGCCGGGGTCTCTCCCTGGATCTGGTGGGGGGATTCCCGCCCGGAGAAGAAGGACCGGCTGGAGGTCCCGGAAGGATACAGCACTTTCCAGCACCCGTCCGTGGAGTTCCGCGGCCTGTTCCTGAACGACGAGGACTGGGCGTTCCGGCCCTGGAGCGCACAGACCTATTCGCCGCAGGCGGACGGGCTCACCATCAGCGCCGATACCTACCGGCAGATCTGCAAATTGCTCCTGCGTCTGCGGGCCAATACCCTCTGGCCGGGAATGCATCCCGGCACCACGGCCTTCTTCCAGGTCCCCGGCGCCCGGCAGATGGCCGATTCGCTGGGCATCCTGATCGGCACCTCGCACTGCGAACCCCTGCTGCGCAACAACGTCGGCGAGTGGGACGTCTCCGTCCGCGGTCGCTACAACTACCTGACCAACAAGCAGGCGGTCCTGGATTACTGGACGGAGCGCCTGCGGGAGGTGGACCGCGACAACCTCTTCACCATCGGGATGCGCGGCATCCACGACGGCTCGATGGAAGGCCTGGAGCGCGCTTCGCTCGACGAGAAGACCGCCGCCCTGCAGCAGGTCATCGACGACCAGCGCGCCCTGCTCGCGAAGTACATCGACAAGGACCTGACGAAGATCCCGCAGATGTTCATGCCCTACAAGGAGGTGCTGGAGATCATGGAGAACGGGCTGAAATTGCCGGACGACGTCACCATCGTCTGGTGCGACGACAACTACGGCTACATGACCCGCCTGCCGGATGCGGAGCAGCAGAAGCGTAGCGGAGGTTCGGGCGTCTATTACCACCTCAGCTACGCCGGGCGGCCCCACGACAATCTCTGGCTCTCCACCGCCCAGCCTGGCCTGATCTACCACGAAATGATGGAGGCGTACCGCCACAATGTCCGCAAACTCTGGGTAGCCAATGTCCACGACCCCAAGGTCGCGGCCTACGACCTGGAGTTCTTCCTGGATCTGGCGTGGGACGTGCACAACGTGCAGCCGGAGACGGTGCCGCAGCACCTGGAACGCTGGCTGGAGCGCGAGTACGGCCGGGCAGCCGCACAGCACGCAGCCCCGGCGATGCAGGAGTTCTACCGCCTCTGCGCGATGCGCCACCCGGAGTTCTTCGGCTGGAGCCAGGTGGAACTCTCCGACACGCAGCGCTATCCCGGCGGACTCTCCAAACCGATCAATACCGAATTCAGTTTCAGCGAGTTCGACAATGAGGCCCAGCGCCATATCGACCGCTTCCGCACCGTCCGGCAGACCATCGAAGAGGCTACCGCCCTGGTCCCGGCCCGCAGCCGCGACGCCTGGTTCGCCGCCGTGCTGTATCCCGTCCGGGGCGCCGAATCGATGGCCGAGAAGATGCTCTACGCCCAGCGGGCCCGCCAGCGGGCCCGTACCACCTATTCCCCCTATGTCTGGACTCCCGACACCACCCAGCTGGCGGCCGCGGCGCTCAGCCTCACGGCCTACCGCGACATCCGCGAGCAGACCCGGCTGTTCAACGAAGAACTCGCGGGCGGCAGATGGCACGGCTTGATGTGCGACCACCCGCGCGACCTGCCCCTCTACTGGGCGCCGGAGCTTCCGGTCACGCTCACGGATGCAGAAATCGCGAAATGGAGCCCCTACGGGCAGGACTGGCGCGCCCCGGAAGTTCCGGCGGCCGGCGCCGATTACTTCGCCGCCAACGCCTGCGACTATGCCGCGGCCACTGCGGCCGGGCAGCCCGTGCGGAACCTGGGCCACAGCGGCCGGGCCGTGCCTGTGTCGAAGGGCGGGTCGTTGCGCTATGATTTCCGGACGCAGAAGTCAGGGCAGGCCGTCCTGCGCGTGGCCGTAATCCCGACCCAGGCGCTGGACAAGGGAGACATCCGTTTCAGCGTCAGCGTGGACGGCGACGCGCCGCGGGTCTGCTCCATCAAGGAACCCTACCGCAGCGAGCGCTGGAAGGAGAACGTGATGCGCGGCCAGGCCATCGTCTCCATCCCGATCGAGCTTTCGGAAGGCGCACATACCCTCACCCTCTCCGCCGTGGACGACCACATCCTCTTCGACCAGTGGATGGTCGACTTCCAGCCCGCCCGGAAGTTCTACCTCTTCCCGCTTTAAGGCCTTTCGCCTTCTTCGAAATCCCAGATGCGGGGATTGCCGTCGGTGCGCTCCAGCGGATAGGCGTACTGCTCGAAGGCCTCGATGATCGGCTTGGCGACGCGGGTCATATCGTCGAAGCAGCCGCGGCCGCGCTGCATCGGCTCCCACCAGAACACGCCCCGTCCGAGGTTGTACGGCGCTGCCATCACAATCTCGTTGACCGCCTGGAACCACTGCTTCTGGCCTTCCGGGGTCTCGGGGAACGGTGCACGTTTGCCCTTGCGCTCGAAGTACTGCGAGGGGACTGAGTAGAATCCGGTCTCAATCACATAGACGGGCTTGCGGAACTTCTCGATGACATAATAAAGGTTGTCGCGCAGGTCCATCAAGGTGCCGTGCGACCAGGGATAGAAGGAGAATCCGATGCAGTCGTAGGCGACCTTGTATTCCTTCATCTTCGTGAAGAAGATCTCGCTCATCTCCAGGTCGCCGCCGAAGTCGAGGTGCAGCATCACCTGGATGGCGGGATCCACGTCTCGGATGGCCTTGATGCCGGCCTTGATGTAGTCGGTGAACTCTTTCCAACGGCTCTGGTCGCGCTTCTCCTCGCCGTAATAGATGCGGCCGGTGGGCCAGAAGGCGCCGTTGCTGATCTCGTTGCCCACCTGGACGAGTTCCGGCTGGACGCCGGCCTCGCGCAGGGTCGCGATCACGTGGTGGACATAGTCATAGAAAGCCTGCGTGCGCTCCTGGTGGGTCATTTCCTTCATGCTGGAGGGCGTGGGCTGGGTCATCGGGTTGGACCAGCCGTCGGCCATCATGAAGTCCAGGGCGAAGTGAATGTTATTCTCTTTGAGTTTCTGGGCGCCTTCCAGCACATAGTCGAGGGTCTGGCCCAGGCGCGAGGGCTCGTTGCAGATCATCAGGCGGCCCCAGTTGTAGCCGTGGCTGCGGAAGATCTGCCAGGGGCTCATCTCGGTGCCGTCGGTGTCGTACCACACCCCGCCGCGCCTCTCGGCGCTCAGCACGAAGGAAAGGTCCTGGCCGAAGGCGTAGGGGTTGTCGTAAGGATACTGTCCCTGCGGGAACTTGACATCCTGGGTGCCGCAGCAGCCTGCAAGCAGCAGCGTCGCGAGCAAAATAATTGATTTTTTCATAAAAGGGATACGGTTATCTATTTTACTTTCCCCAAAGATACATTTTTTTATTGTATCTTTACTGACACACTCAAGACCAATTATGACACACGCCACATTTTCGGGGTTCAGACTGCTGTTCCTTTCGCTTGCATTCGCTTTGGCAGCCTGCACCCAGCCCGCCCCCCCCTCCCACACCTTCGACTCCGCCCAAAGCATCGACTACCACGAGTTCACCCTCGCCGAACTAGGCCTCAAGGGCGTGGACAACTGGGAGGACTATGACTATATGGTTCTGGAGATCCGATCCAGCACCGCCCAGCGCTTCCTGCTTGGTATCCACACGGACAACGGCATCCACGAGAAACGCACCCACGTCCTCCCCAAGGCCTGGGTCCGCCTCTGCATCCCGCTCGAGTACTACCGCGAGAAACCCAAGCCGGCCGGCGACCTCGCCGCCACGGTCAACAAGCCGCAGAACGGCGTGGGCTTCCAGCACATCGAGGGCGGCACCGTAGGCCCGCTCACCGGTGTCCAGGGCGTAGGGATCCGCTACTACACCCCGCTGGACAACCCCACCGTCGAGATCCGTTCCTTCAAACTCACCCACGAACCGGAGACCCCGACCTATCTGGAGGACAAGCCCTTCGTTGATGAATTCGGCCAGTGGGCCTTCGAAGACTTTGAAGGCAAGGCCCATAACCTCGAGGAACTCCAGCAGATCTGGGCGGCCGAGGAGGCCACCCTGCAGGCCAACGCCCTGCCGCGTTCCAAGTACGGCGGATTCCTGGACAAGCGGGTGAAGGCCACCGGCTATTTCCGCGTCCAGAAGATCGACGGCCGCTGGTGGTTCGTCGACCCGGACGGCTACCTCTTCCTGTCCATCAGCGGCGGCGGTCCCACCGCCGGCGGGGGCGGAGAGGCCTCCAAGGCTTCCGGCCTGGAAGGGATGTTCGCCGCCTTCCCACCCGAAATCACTGCTCCGACGGGCTTCGGCCCGGCCGGCAACCAGCCCCGTATGATTTCCTTCGGTGAATGGAACCTCCACCGCCGTTTCGGCTTCGATGATGGCTGGCGCGACAAGTGGGCCGACCTCACCGTCAAGCGTATGCAGGCCTGGGGCCTCAACACCGGCTCCCCGAAGCCGAATTCCTTCCCCTACCTGGGTCACCTCCGTACCCGGATCGAGACCATCTACGGCATTCAGGACGTCTATGCCCCGAATTATGCCGCCGAGTTGGAAGCCAGTGTCAAGGCCCAGGTCAGCGCCAGCGCCCGGGACCCCTACCTGATCGGCTACTTCCTCCAGAATGAACCGTCCTGGCTGGAGACCGAGCCGCGTGTCTGCCAGTTGCTGCTCGACGACGAGACGGACCGCCCGATCAAGCATGTCCTCCAGGCATACCTGGCCAAGAACGGCGACACGGACGAGACCCGGACCCGCTTCATACACGAGACCTTCCGCAAGCACATCGCCACCCTCGCGGGAGCCGTACGCAAATATGACCGCAACCACCTGCTGCTCGGCATCCGCTTCGGCCACTCCAACGTCCCGCATCCCGAGATCCTGAAGATCGTCAAGGACTACTCCGACGTCTTTGCATTCAACACCTACCGCCTCGCCCCCAACCGGGAGTACCTCGACGCCGTCTCCGCGGCGGTGGATATGCCGATGATTGACGGCGAGTTCCACTTTGGCACCATCGACCGGGGCATGGCGCCCGGCCTGGTCCAGGTCGGCAACCAGGAGGAGCGCGCCACGGCCTTCCGCTACTTCGCGGAGAACGGCTTCTCGCACCCCGCCCTCGTGGGCATCGCCTGGTTCCAGTACACCGACCAGGGCCTGATGGGCCGCCTCGACGGCGAGCGCTACAACATCGGCCTGGTGGACGTGACCGACCAGCCCTATGCGATCACCAAAGGCATCCGCGCGGCCTCCGAGAACCTCTACAAGGTACACGCCGGCCTGCAGGCGCCCTTCTCCACCCGCCCCGCCGGCCTGCAGGGCAACGAGGATGATCTGACTTCCAAGAGCAACCAATAACCCATACCCACTACGAGTATGAAAAGGCCCGTATTAACCGTTCTTCGATTCCTCCTCCTGGTACTCTCTGCCGTGATTCTCGGCGCCTGCCAACCTGACAAGATCGACCGGCAGGCCCTGGTGACACGCAACAACCCCCACATCGATGCCCTCGCCCCGCTGAACTCGCTCAACCTCGGCAATGGCTGCTTCACCCTGACCCTCGACGCCACGGGCCTGCAGACCTTCCCCGAATACTGCAAAGACGGCCTGTCACTGGGCACATACAGTG
>JAEEVG010000011.1 GCA_016290835.1 Bacteroidales bacterium
CCCTGCGGATAACGCTTCTTCAGCACCTGGATGCGGATGTCGGGATAGCCCAGTTCGGCGATGGCTTTCTCCATCGCACGGATGGCCTCGGGCTTGTTCTCCTCGATGCCGATTACGCAGGGGCAGCCGCCCAGCACTTTCTGCATCAGGGCGCCGCCGACCACGATCTCCTTCCCCCGTTCGAGCATGATGCGGTAGTCGCTGGTCAGGAAGGGCTCGCACTCCGAGCCGTTGAGAAGCAGGCATTCGGCTACCTTGCCGGGCGGCGGACTGAGTTTGACGTGGGTCGGGAACGTGGCGCCGCCCAGACCCACCACGCCGCAGGCTTTGATGCGGGCGAGAATCTCCGCCTTGTCCTCCGGAATGGCGGTCACGAGGGTCTTGGAGCGATCGATCGAAGGCTCCCACTCATCTCCCTCGACGGCGATCTCCACGTGCATCACGGGGTTGCCGGCGAGGTCCTTGCGGGGTGCGACGGACTTGACGGTGCCGGAGGCCGGCGAATGGATGAAGGCGGAGATGAATCCGCCCGGTTCGGCGATCACCTGGCCGACCTTGACCCGGTCTCCGGGCGCGACCAGCGGCTTCGCCGGGGCGCCGAGATGCTGGGCCATCGAGACATAGACGGTCGGCGGGAGCGGGAGCTCCTCGATGGCGCATTCGCGGGCAAATTTGCTGTCGTGGGGGTGGATACCACCCATCGAGAATGTCAGTTTAGCCATTGGGAACCTCCTTTTTTTCAACGAGTTTCGCAGCCTCGGCCGCCGCTTTGGCTTCGGCTGCGGCCTTGGCTTTGCGGTCGGCGATGCGCTTCTTGACGGCATCTTTGTCGAGCGGCTTCGGGAAATTCACACCGTGGATGGCGCCCATCGGACAGACAGCCTCGCACTCGCGGCAGAGCTTGCACTTGCTGAAGTCGATATAGGAGAGGTTGTCGCTGACCGTGATGGCACCGTGCTGGCAGGTCCTCGCGCAGAGGCCGCAGCCGATACACGCGGTGGCGCAGGCTTTCCGGGCCACGGGGCCCTTCTCCTTGTTGACGCAGCGAGTGTACATCCGCATCCCGCGGGGGCCCTTGGCGCGCAGCTCGATGATGTGTTTGGGACAGGCCTTGACGCAGGCGCCGCAGGCGGTGCACTTCTGCTCGTCCACGACGGGAAGACCCGTCTGCGGATCCATCGACAGGGCACCGAATTGGCAGGCATCCACGCAGTCGCCGCAGCCCAGGCATCCATAGGCACAAGCGGTATCTCCGCTGTACAGAGCGGCCTTGACCCGGCAGGACCGTGCGCCGTCATACTCGTTGGTGCGGGGACGGTTCTCGCAAGTGCCGTTGCAGCGGACGACGGCGATCTGCGGCGCTTTCTTCGCCACGGTGAAGCCGAGGATGGAGGCCACCTTCTGCATCACCTCATCGCCGCCCACCGGACAGTACTGGTGGTCCAGATCGGGGGCTTTGACCGCCGCGTCGGCGAAGGCGTGGCATCCGGCAAAGCCGCAGCCGCCGCAATTGGCGCCCGGCAGAGCCTTCTCCACTTCGTCAATCCTGGGATCCTCCTCGACCCTGAACTTGCGCGCCACCCAGAAGAGGATGAGCGCGAGCAGCAGGCCGAGGACGGTCAGAATCGCGACGGTCCAGATAATTGTTTGTGTCATTATGCTTTAATGTTAAATATGTAGTCTTTTCGGAGGCGGCCGCGGAGCAGCCACAGCACCAGGTACCACAGTCCCACGGCGGCGATGGCCAGCAGCCCGGCGAGCAGTTCGGCTCCTCCGGCGGCGAGCGTGGCGAGCAATACGGCGACCATCACCAGCAGCGGGACCACGTAGCAGAGCCAGACGGCCTTGTGGCCCATCGAAGCGCGCAGGACCACGGAAACCTCGTCCCCGACCCGGTAGTTGTCCCAGCCGCGCGTGGGGAGTTCGATCTCCTTGAGCTTGCTGCCGCCCAGGCTGCACATCCCCTTGGCGTGGCAGGCCGCACAGGCCGTCTCGGAGACGATCTGCACGGTCGTCACTTCCGGGGTGATCGAAATGATCCGCCCGCGATGACTGATCTCGCTATTGGAACTCATGGTTTATCATCGTATTCATGGCGGAGTCGATCTCCATCGATCCCGCACGCATATCGAGTGCATCGTCGATCTCGACGAATTTGACCATCTCGCTCTTGAAGAGCATGTCGATTTCGCCGGTCTCGCCGTTGCGGTGCTTGGCGATGATAATCTGCGTCTTCTCCCGGTCCTCGGGATTCTCGCTCAGGCCCACGGCATCGGGTCTGTGGATGAAAAGTACCATGTCGGCATCCTGCTCGATGGAGCCGGATTCGCGCAGGTCGGACAACTGCGGCTTGCCGCCGCCGCCCTGGCGCTGCACGGCCTGGCGGGACAACTGGGAGAGCGCGATGATGGGCACGTCCAGTTCCTTGGCCGTGGCTTTGAGGGTGCGGGAAATGGCGGCCACTTCCTGCTCGCGCATTCCCTTGAGCTCGGTGGGGCCCTGCATCAACTGGAGGTAATCCACGACGATGAGGCGCACGCCCTTGTTCTTGACGAGGTTCTTGGCCTTGGTGCGGAACTCCATCAGCGGGAGACCCGGGGTGTCGTCGATGTACAGGGGGGCCTTGGTCAGGGCCTTGAGTTTATACTCGAGTTGCTCCCATTCATAGGGCTCGAGTTTGATGCCGCCTTTGATCTTGTCGGCGCTCAGGCCGGACTCGCTGGTGATCAGGCGCTTGACAAGCTGGATGGCGGACATCTCCAGGGAGAAGAAAGCCACGGCCATGTGGTGGTCCACGGCGGCGTTGCGCGCCAGGTTGAGCGAGAAAGCCGTCTTACCCACGGACGGGCGGGCCGCCAGGATGATCAGGTCGGATTTCTGCCAGCCCATCGTCACACGGTCGATGCTCAGGAAACCGGAGGGCACGCCGTTGAGACCGGTGCTGCCCTGCATCTCCTGGATGTCGTTCATCGCCAGGTTGATCAGGCTCCCGATGTCCTGCACTTCGCGCCGGACATTGCTCTGGATGGCATCATAGACCTTGCTCTGGGCCTTGTCGATCAGGTCGTCGACCTTGATCGAGTCGTCGAACGAATCCCGCAGGATATCGTAAGAAGCGGCGATCAGGTCCCGCTGGATGGTCTTCTGCTTGAGGATCTTGATATAGTATTCAATGTGCGCGGCCGAACCGACCTTCTCGGAGAGATTAGCCAGTACGACCGGACCTCCCACCGTCTCCAGGTCGCCGCGGGCCTTGAGCGCATTGCTGACCGTGATGATGTCCACGGAAGTGTGGTCCGTCACCAGGCGGGACATCGCCTCGAAGATCAGGCGGTGCTTGGGGTCGTAGAAGCAAGAGGGGGTAAGCTCCTCCATCGCGAGATCCACGCAGGAGGGCTCCAGCAACATCGCGCCCAGCACGGCTTCCTCGACATCCGGGGCCTGGGGCGGCTTGTTGCCAATCTCCATGCCGAGGTTCTCGAGGCTGACCGCCTGTTCTTTCTTGCGGGGGGAAGCTGAGCGCGTCGCGGCCATCCGGACTAGATATCAGGGTTCACGATGATGCGTCCGCAATGCTCGCAGATGACGAGTTTCTTGCCGGATGCGATGTCGATGATGCGCTGCGGGGTGATGGTGTGGAAGCAGCCGCCGCAGGCGTCGCCGTAGGTCCCGTCCTCGTTCTTGGGGAAGAGGGTCACGACGGCGAGGTGGTTGTGGGCATTGGCGCGGATGCGCTCGTAGGCGCTCAGGGTGCGCTCGTCGATCTTGGCGGCGCAGGCCTCGCGCTTGGCCATCAGGGCCTTCTCCTCCGTGGCGGTGGACTCGACGATGGTGGCAAGTTCGTCTTTCTTGGCCTTGAGGTCTTCCTCGCGGATGAGGATGCGGTCGGCGATGCGCTCGCGGTCGAGCTTGCGCTCCTCGATCGCCTCGCGGGACTCCTTGATGTTCTTCTCGGCGATGGCCCGCAGCAGGCCCTGGTTCTCGAGCTCCTTGTTGATGGAGTCGAACTCACGGCTGTTGGAGATGTTCTCCAGCTGGGTGCGGTATTTCTCGATCTCGGCATCCAGTTCGACGATCTGCTTGTTGGCGGCATCGATATTCTGGTTGTAGCCGTTGATCAGCTCTCCGATGCGGTCGGATTTGGCATGCAGATTGGCGAGTTCCTCCTCGAGGATGGCCACCTCGGCGGGCAATTCGCCGCGCAGGTGGATCAGCTCGTCAATGGCGATGTCGGCCTCCTGAAGTTCATAGAGGACTTTAAGTTTTTCCTGGGTGCTCTGCTCGGACTCTGCGAAGTTCTTCTGCAGAGAGACGAAAGTCTCGCGCTCGTCCATGGGAGTCGCCACTTTCGATGTTTTCTTGGTGGTTGCCATATAGATTCTTGATGTTTATTTTCTGTAAAACGCAATATGAGTACGAATTGCAAAGTTAAGAAATATTTTTCTTAATCTCCATAAGTTGCGCCTTGATTTCCTTCAGGCTTTCGAGCGCCTTGACGCTCCGGTCCACGCTGCGGCGGTCGGCGGCAAGCTGCTGGGCGGCGCCTTCCAGGGTGAGTCCGCGGTCCTTGACCAGGTGGTGGATCTGCTTGAGGGCATCCACGTCCGAGGCCGTGAACTGGCGGTTGCCTTTGGCGTTACGCTGGGGCTTGATGAATTTCGGGAAAGAATTGGACCAGAAACGCACGAGCGAAAC
Organism: Bacteroidales bacterium; assembly: GCA_016290835.1. Taxonomy (GTDB): domain Bacteria; phylum Bacteroidota; class Bacteroidia; order Bacteroidales; family UBA932; genus Cryptobacteroides. The sequence goes on from JAEEVG010000011.1 coordinate 4,696, forward strand.
GGACTCGCCCAGGATTCCGGCTACTTCGCCGATCGAATAATACAACTTTTCCATATCGTAGCTTAATCCATTGATTGCATTGTGTTTACGGACATGAAGAGCATGTTCGAGAACTCCCCAGGGCTCACCGAGGCGAAGAAATAACTCACCGGATCCACCGCCACCCCGTCTTTGCGGACTTCATAGTGCAGGTGCGGCGCCACGGTCTGGCCGGACATGCCTACCGTACCGATCTGCTGGCCGGCACGAACCTTGGCCCCGGCACGGACGGACATGCTCTCGAGATGGGCATAGACGGTCTCGTAACCGCCGGCGTGGCGCAGGCGGACGGTATTGCCGCCGGTGCGGGAGGAGGAGGCGCTCACCACCGTACCCTCCGCGGTGGCGCGAACGGGCGTACCGCGCTGGACGATCATGTCGATCCCCTCGTGAAGGACGTAGGCTTTGTAAAAGGGCTGGATCTTGCGGCCGGTGGAGGCCCCGATCTGGGGATAGGTGATGTTTTCGATGGGGAGAATCATCGGGGGCAGGATCGTCTCGCTGTCCCCCAAAGTCTTGAAAATGAGCGCGAAGGCAGAGTCCACAGCAGTGCTGCGCCGCAGCAGGCTGTCGGCCTTGAGGGCGGTATGGCGGACGAGTTCCCCGGCGGAAATCGAGTCGGCCACCGAAAGCGCATCGCGGTCCCGCATCGGGTCGATCTCCGGGGCGCTGGCGTGGAAGACCTGGTCGTAGATCTCGTTGTCTTTGTACTGGAGGTTGGCTATGGCCTCGCCCAGCAGCTGTTCTCGTTCTTCCAAGGCGGGGTAGAGCTGCTCGTACATCCGGATCTCCCGGCGCAGCCGCCGCTCGGTGTCAGTGCGGAAGAGCAAGGCGAAGACCAGGTAGGTCAGCACCGCGAGGGTGAGAGTGAGCAGCATATAGACCAGCAGGTGGAGCACCCCGCGCCAGACTTTGCGGGGGGCTTCGCCGAAACGGATGCTGTCGGCGTCGAACACGAACAGTTTGCGCTTAGTCATTGCCTTTCCTCCTTCTGAGCAGTTCCGTCGTCGAGGAGCGCTTGCCCACCGGCGAATCCTCCTTGCGCTTGTCGGTCATCGCGCGGTATTCGTCGAGCGGCATGCTGAAATCCATGAAATGCATGGGATTGACACGGTCATTCTGGTAGACGACCTCGTAGTGCAGGTGGGAACCGGTGACCTTGCCCGTAGCGCCCACGGTGCCGATCTGCTCCCCCCGGCGGATCTTCATTCCCTCGTTGACAATGATGGTATTGAGATGAGCGTAGCGCGTCTTGTAGCCGTAGCCGTGGTCGATGACGACCTCGTTGCCATAGCCGCTGAACTGGAAGCTCGCCGAGACCACGACACCGTCGCCCGTGGCATAGACCGGCGTACCCTTGGCCGTCGCGAAGTCCTGTCCGGCGTGGAACTCGCTCCCGCCGTAGACGGGATCGGTCCGGTAGCCGAAACCGCTGGACAGGTGGACCTTGGCTGCGTCGGGAAGCAGGGGCGGCACGCTCGGCACACAGGAAATCATATCCCCCGCCTCGCGGGAGATCTGCCCCACTTCGTCGAGGGCCAGGCTCTGGATGTAGGCACGTTTAGTGAGATTGTCCAGGCGCCGCACGGACCAGCCCAGCGCCGAATTGGTGCCCAGCGGGTCGAGTTCGGCATAGCGGTTGATCCCGCCCAGGCCCGACGACTTGACCTCCTCCGGGATGACTCCCAGGCCGTAGATCGAGCGATACACCTCGTCGTCGCGCTGTTCGATACCTGTCAGCGTGCGTTCATAGAGGTCCAGCCGGCTGTCGAGCACCTCGAGCCGGGCTTCCCAGGCCGCGGCCCGCCGCTTGAGCATCACCGTCCGCGGGAGATCCCAGTGGAACACCGAGGTGTAGAGCCAGAAATAAAGCATCACGAAGCCCGCGGCGATCAGGGTCGCCAGCACGATGCGCAGCGTCCTGAGGTAGCGGGGTGCGTCCCGCACCTCGTAGAGCAGCGTCTCCGGATTGAGCACGAATTTCGGCATGGTGCAAAGATAGCGTTTCCAACTTTAAATAACAAATTCTATCCCATTCAAGGCCATATCTTTAGGCTATCTCATCGGAAGTTCGCGCCCGCGCGTTTCGTTATTTGCAGGAAAATCACTACTTTTGTGGTTCGTTTATAATGTATTTACTATGACCTCAAAGGAAATCAGACAGAAATTCCTGGACTTTTTCGCATCGAAGGGCCACACCATCGTGCCGTCCGCGCCGATGGTCGTCAAGAACGACCCGACCCTGATGTTCACCAACGCCGGCATGAACCAGTTCAAAGACATCTTCCTGGGCAATGCCAAGGCCCCCGGCCTGCGGGCCGCCGACTCCCAGAAGTGCCTGCGCGTCAGCGGCAAGCACAATGACCTGGAGGAAGTCGGGCACGATACCTACCACCACACGATGTTCGAAATGCTGGGCAACTGGAGTTTCGGCGACTACTTCAAGACCGAAGCCATCGACTGGGCCTGGGAGCTCCTGACCGACGTATACAAGATCGACAAGAACCTCCTCTACGCCACCGTGTTCGAAGGTTCCGCCGAAGACGGCACCACCCTCGACACCGAAGCCCGGGAGGCCTGGCGGAAATACCTCCCGGAGGACCACATCCTCCTGGGCAACAAGCACGACAATTTCTGGGAGATGGGCGAGACCGGCCCCTGCGGTCCCTGCTCCGAGATCCACATCGACATCCGCACCCCCGAAGAGAAGGCCGCGACCGGGCTCTCCGGGCGCGAACTGGTCAATCAGGGCGACCCGCACGTCATCGAGATATGGAACCTCGTCTTCATGCAGTATCAGCGCATGGCGGACGGCCACCTCGAGCCGCTGCCCGCCCGCAACATCGACACCGGAATGGGCTTCGAGCGCCTCTGCGCCGTGCTCCAGGGCAAGAACAGCAACTACGACTCCGACGTCTTCACCGGCATGCTCGCCTGCATCGGCAAGCTCTCCGGCCACCGCTACGGCGAAAGCGACAAGACCGATGTGGCGATGCGCGTGATCGCGGACCACATCCGCGCCATCAGTTTCAGCATCGCCGACGGACAGCTCCCTTCCAACGTGAAAGCCGGCTATGTCATCCGCCGCATCCTGCGCCGCGCCGTCCGATACGGCTACACCTTCCTCGGCCTCTCCGAGCCTTTCCTCTGCCAGCTCGTGCAGCAGCTCGTGGATGATATGGGCGAGGCCTATCCGGAGATCGCCAAGCAGCAGAAGTTCATCGAGAGCGTCATCCGCGAAGAGGAACTCGCCTTCCTGCGCACCCTCGACCGGGGCATCCGCCTGATGGACGAGTGTATGGAGCGCAGCCGCGCCGCCAAGGTCATCGCCGGGGCCGACGCCTTCAAACTCTACGACACCTACGGCTTCCCGATCGACCTCACCGAATTGATCGCCGCCGAGAACGGCTTCACCGTGGACCAGGCCGGCTTCCAGGTCGAGCTCCAGCAGCAGAAAGACCGCGCCCGCAACGCCACCGCCAACACCTTCGGCGACTGGACCGTCTACCACGAGGGCGAGGACGTCTGCTTCGTGGGCTTCGACACCACCGAGGTCGAAGGCGCCCTGCTCCTCAAGAGCCGCACCGTCATCCAGAAGAACAAGGAGATGCTCCAGCTCGTCTTCGACCGCACCCCGTTCTACGGGGAGATGGGAGGCGAAATCGGCGACACGGGCGTCATCCTCTCCGCCGACGGGGAGCAGATCCGCATCCTGAACACCGTCAAGGAAAACAACCTCACCATCCACATCGCCGAACGCCTGCCGCAGAACTGCGAGGGCGCCTTCTGCCTGCGCGTCGATGCGGCGCGCCGCCAGCGGATCGCGAACAACCACAGCTGCACGCACCTGATGCACCGGGCCCTGCGCGAAATCCTCGGCACCCACGTCGAGCAGAAAGGCTCGTTCGTGAGCGACCAGGGCTTCCGCTTCGACTTCTCGCATTTCGAAAAACTCTCCGACGAGCAGATCGCCCAGGTCGAGAAGCGGGTCAACGAACTGATACGCAGCAATTTCCAACTCTCCGAGAAGCGCGACGCCACGATGGAGGAAGCCCGGGAGATGGGAGCTATGGCCCTCTTCGGCGAGAAGTACGGCGACCGCGTCCGCGTGGTCCGCTTCGGCCCGAGCGTGGAGCTCTGCGGCGGCTGCCACACCTCCGCCACCGGCAACATCGGCCTGTTCAAGATCACCGGCGAGTCGGCCATCGCGGCCGGCATCCGCCGTATCGAAGCCGTGACCGGCGAGCAGGCAGAAGACCTCGTCCTCGGCCTGCAGGGCCTGCTGAAGACCGCCCGGTCCTTCTTCAACAACGTCCCGGACCTCGCCGGGGCCATCCGGAAGATGATCGACGACAACGCCACCTTCAAGAAGCAGGCGGAAGAGTTCTCCCGCCAGAAGGCCGCCGCCTTTGCACACGCCCTCTCCGAGCGGGCGGCCGAAGCGGGCGGAATCAAACTCATCACCGTCAACCAGACCCTCGCCGCCGACGCCGACCCGGCGCTGATGCGGAATGCCGCCCTCGCCCTCCAGAAGGAACTCAAGGGCACGGCCCTCGCAGCGGCCTACCTGTCCGACGGCAAACCGCAGCTGATGCTGATGTACTCCGACGACCTCGTCTCCGCCGGCCGCAACGCCGGCAAGGACATCCGGGAGGCCGCCAAGTTCATCCAGGGAGGCGGCGGCGGACAGCCCGGCCTCGCCACCGCAGGCGGCAAGAACGCCGCGGGCCTGGAACAGGCGCTCGAAGCGCTCGTGGACATCGCCACCCGCGCCTAATCTCCGCATCAGGATGAAGAAACTCGACCGTTTCACGCTGAAGGCTTTCATCGGACCTTTCGTCGCGATTCTCTTCGTCGTGGTTTTCATCCTGATGATGCAGACCCTCTGGCTGTATATCGACGAGCTCGTGGGCAAGGGCCTCGGCCTGCGTACCATCCTGGAATTCCTGTTCTGGGGCGTCTGCAGCCTGGCCCTCCCCCTCGCCCTGCCGCTCGCCACGCTGCTCGCCTCCACGATGACCATCGGCCAGCTCTCCGAGAACGGGGAACTGATGGCGATGAAGACCTCCGGCATCTCTTTCGGCCGCATCATCGCCCCGCTGGCCATCGCCGCGGCGCTGATCGCCGGCGGCACCTACGTCGTTTGCTCCCGCCTGGTCCCCTACGCCTTCAACCAGATCTATACCCTGCGCGACGACATCGCCCGCACCAAGGACGAAATCAAAATCCCCCCGGGGACCTTCTACAACGGCATCGAAGGCTACATCCTGCGGGTCGGCGACCAGGACAAGAAGAGCAAGATGCTCTACGACGTCCAGGTCTATGACCATACGGCCCGCAAGGGCAACATCTCCGTAACCCTCGCGGACTCCGCCATCATCAAGATGGCCAAGAACAAGGAATACCTGACCTTCACGCTCTACAACGGGTCCACCTACGTGGAGGACAACACCCTCCGCTTCAACGACACCTCCCTGGTCCTGCGGCACATCGACTTCGTCCGGCAGGACCTGCTGATCCCGCTCAAGAACTACAGTTTCGAGAAGTCGGACTCCGCCCGCTTCGACGACCAGATCAAGACCAAGCAGATGGCCGAGCTCCGCCACCTCAGCGACTCGCTGTCCCACTACATGGATTCGCTGCACAATCTGCACTACGAGCAGATCCGCCGATCCACCATCTTCCTGGAGTTCAAGCAGTTGGACACGGCCACCCGCAATCCGGACCGCCCGATGTTCGACTACCCCGGCTACCTGACCTGGGATAGCCGGGACAGCCGTTCGATGGCCTACAGCACCGCGTCCTCCAATGCCACGCGGCTGAGCAGTGACATCAGCAACATGAAATTCGAGACCTACGACCAGAGCTACAACCTCCGGCAATCCGACCTGAGTTTCCTGGAGAAATTCGCCCAGGGGCTCGCCTGCCTGCTGCTCTTCTTCATCGGGGCGCCGGTGGGCTCGCTCGTCAAAAGCAAGCGCGGCGGCCTGGGCGTGGGACTCATCATCTCGGTGCTGTTCTTCGTCATCTACTACGTCGTCAACATCTCCGGCACCAAGCTGGCGCGCGACGGCGCCGTGCGGACGGACATCGGTGTGTTCATCTCGGCCGTGGTCATGGCTCCGATCGGAGCCTTCCTGACCTGGAAGGCCCTCAAAGACGCAGAATTATTCAATATGGACCAGTTCAAGATCTGGCGGCGCAAGGCCTTCAGCAAGATCGAGCGCCTTTTCCGCCCCACCCGCATCGTCTATATGGGCACGCCCGAATTCGCCGTGAAGCCCCTGGACACCCTCGTCCAGGCCGGCTACAAGGTCGTGGGCGTGGTCACGGTGGCCGACAAGCCCAGCGGCCGGGGCCTCAAGATGAACGAAAGCGCCGTCAAGCAATATGCGCGCGAGCACGGCATCCCGGTCCTGCAGCCCCTCAAGCTCAAGGATCCCGCCTTCCTGGAGGCCCTCGCCGCCTGGAAGGCCGACCTCTTCGTGGTCGTGGCCTTCCGCATGCTGCCCGAGGAGGTCTGGTCGATGCCCCGCCTGGGTACCTTCAACCTCCACGCCGCGCTGCTGCCGCAGTACCGTGGCGCCGCCCCGATCAACTGGGCCGTGATCAACGGAGAGAAAATCTCCGGCGTGACCACCTTCATGATCGACAAGAACATCGACACCGGCGGGATCATCCTGCGCCAGGAATGCCGCATCCGGCCTGACGAGACGGCCGGCGAACTGCACGACGAGCTGATGGAGATCGGCTCCGACCTGGTTCTGCAGACCGTCGAGGGCCTGATCCAGCACAATGTCGAACTGCGTGTGCAGCGTTCCTTCATCCAGGGCTCCGAAGAGCTCAAGCCCGCACCCAAGATCACCCGGGAGCTCTGCCACATCGACTGGAACCAGCCCACCGGCACGGTCTACAACCTCATCCGCGGTCTCTCGCCCTACCCCACGGCTTTCGCCGAGCTGAAATCGGGACAAGAGGTGCAGACCCTGAAGATTTTCCGGACCGAGAAGCGGGCGGACCTGCACGCGGCGCCGGGCACGATCCTCTCCGACGGCAAGACCTACCTGGCCATCGCCACCGCCGACGGCGCCCTGGAACTCACCGAACTCCAGCTCGCCGGCAAGAAACGGATGGGCGCCGAAGAATTCCTCCGCGGCTGGCGCGACCCCGAGGCCTGGAGAGCCGCCTGAGCTCCGCCGCCGATTTCCTTTCGCCTTTTTCCCGGATTTTAGGGCAATTTTCGATAAATCAATTATATTTGCACAAATAAACACACCGTTTTTATCCACTATGTTACGAAAAATCCGCATTGCCCTGGCAGCCGTCTTCTTCGTGGGGATCACCCTGCTGCTGCTGGGCATCGGCCAGCACTGGTGGGGATGGATGGCCAAACTCCAGTTCCTCCCCTCGGCCCTGGCGCTCAATTTCGCCGTGATCGCAGGCGTCCTGCTGCTCACCTTCGTTTTCGGCCGCATCTACTGCTCCGTCATCTGTCCGATGGGCGTGTTCCAGGATGTCGTCCTGTGGATCCGCCGCACCGGCGGGAAGTGCCTGCAGGATGCCCAGACCCGTAAACTGAAGAAGCTCAAGGCGAGCGGTTCGGACAAGAAGCCGAAGGTTAAGCAGTACCTCAAGCGCTTCGACTATGTCAAGGAACACAAATGGGTGCGCTACTGCGTGCTGGTGCTCGCGCTCGTCTCGATCTTCGTCAGCGGCCAGATGCTGATCGCCCTGATCGCACCGTACAGCGCCTACGGACGCGTGGTGCGCAGCGTGGTCGGCCTGGTCTCCGGCCACTTCGTGCCGGCGCTGCTCATCACGGGCCTGGTGACCCTGGCGGTCATCTTCTGCTGCGCGTGGCTCTGGGGCCGCGAGTATTGCAATACCATCTGCCCCGTGGGCACCTTCCTGAGCCTGGTGAGCCGATTCGCGCTCTTCCGCCCGACCATCGAGTTGGACAAGTGCATCAATTGCGCGCGCTGCGGAAAGGGCTGCAAGGCCTCCTGCATCGACACCAAGAACCACTGCATCGACTACTCCCGCTGCGTGGTCTGCTTCGACTGCCTGGACAACTGCTCCGAGAAGGCCCTGAAGTACCGCTTCGTGGGCTTCAAGGGTGCGAAGATCCAGGCGGAGCCCGCTCCCGCAGCCCCGAAGGAGGGTTCCGACGCCGGCCGGCGCGCCTTCCTCGCCACGACGGCCTTCGTGGGTGCCGCCGCCCTGTCCGCCCGGGCGCAGGACCACATGCAAGGCGGCTTCGCCGAGGTCGTCCCCAAGCAGAATCCCCCGCGCGGCGCCCGCCTGGTACCCTTCGGCGCCGGGAGCGCGGAGTCTTTCTACGCCCACTGCACCGCCTGCCAGCTCTGCGTAAGCGCCTGCCCCAACGGGGTGCTCCGTCCCTCGACGGACTTCGCTCACTTCCTCCAGCCCGAGATGGGCTATGAGAACGGTTACTGCCGTCCGGAGTGCAACGCATGCAGCCAGGTCTGCCCGGCCGGCGCCATCCGCCCGCTGAAACAGGGCGAGAAGCAGACGATCCAGATCGGCGTGGCCCACGTCAACCTCGAACTCTGCTTCGCCGCCAAGGGCGAGGCCAGTTGCGGCAACTGCGCCCACCACTGCCCGTCCGGAGCCATCCGGATGGTCAAGATGGACGGGATCCAGTACCAGGTCCCGAGCGTCTCCGAGGAGCAGTGCATCGGCTGCGGCGCCTGCGAGTTCCTGTGCCCGTCCCGCCCGATCAGCGCCATCACCGTGCGCGCCAATTCCGTTCACCACACCAACGCTTAAGCCCTATGGACAGAAGAGAATTTTTGAAATCTGCAGGTATGGGCGCTGCTGCGCTCGGTGTTGCCGCCTGCGCCCCCGGAGCGGCCGAAAAGGTCTCCGGTTCGACCTTCCAAGGCAACAAGGAGCTCCAGGGAGAGATGCTCCAGAATTATCCCGGTATCGGCACCCTCGGCTACGGCTGCATGCGCTGGCCGCAGAAGCGGGGCGAAGACGGCCGCAACCACATCGACCAGGAGGAGGTCAACCGCCTGGTGGAATTCGCCTTGGCGCACGGGATCAACTATTTCGACACCTCCCCGGTGTATCTGGGCGGCGACAGCGAACGCGCTACCGCCGAGGCCCTCAACCGCTTCCCGCGCGAGAGCTGGAAGCTCGCGACCAAGCTCTCCATCTTCAACGCGACCTCCCTAGAGGACTGCATCAAGATGTACAAGAAGTCCTTCGAGATCTTCAAGACAGACTACATCGACTACTACTTGCTGCACTCCATCAGCAGCGGTGAGGACTTCCAGAACCGTTTCGAGAACTGCGGCATGGTGGACTACCTCGTGAAAGAGCGCGAGGCCGGGCGCATCAAGCACCTCGGTTTCTCCTTCCACGGACACAAGGAAGGGTTCGACTTCATGATGCAGAAGCACGAGCAGTATCACTGGGACTTTATCCAGATCCAGATGAACTATGTCGACTGGGAGCATCCGTCAGGACGCAACACCCGCGCCGACTACCTCTATGCCGAACTGGACAAGCGCGAGATTCCCATCGTGATCATGGAGCCCCTGCGCGGCGGCGCGCTGGCCAGTATCCCCGCCGACCTCGCCGACCGGCTCAAGGAGCGCGAACCCCAGCGTTCCATCGCCTCCTGGGCCTTCCGCTACGTGGGCAGTTTCCCGCGCGTGATGGTCGCCCTGAGCGGCATGACCTATATGGAGCACTTGCAGGACAACCTGGAGAATTTCCTGGATTTCCAGCCGCTCAAGGACGAGGAGAAACAGTTGCTCTGGGATATCGCCGACCGCATGGAGAACTATCCGCTGGTGCCCTGTACGGGCTGCCAGTACTGCATGCCCTGCCCCTACGGCATCAACATCCCGGGCATCTTCAAGTTCTACAACGACAATGTCGTCGCCGGGACCTATGTGGAGAGCAAGGAGCAGAAGGGCTATGCCCGCGCCCGCCGCAAGTACCTGCTGGCCTACGACGAGGCCATCCCGACGGTACGCCAGGCCGACCATTGCATCGGCTGCCGCAAGTGCGAGCGGGATTGTCCGCAGAACATCCGCATTCCCAACCAGCTGCGGCGCATCGATGCCTACATCGAGAGCCTCAAGCAGGAGACGCTCTAGGATTCTTCTTCAGCGTGGAGTTTCTGCCGGCGGGTTTCGGCAGAATCGTGACCAAAGAGCTGGCGCGGGCCTTCGGACTCGCGCCACTTTTTTGTGTCGAATTCTTCGGGATCGCGGGGGCTGACATAGGGGCCGTCGTGGTCGATCACGAACGACAGGTACGTAATCGGATACCCCTGCTCCAGGAACAGTTGCTCATAAAAAGTCTGGACTTCCCTTACTTCCGGTCGCATAGCTCCCGTAAGCAAGGGAAGCCCTTCGGGTCCCTTCACCCCCTGCACCCCCTCAAGGGGGATGGCCGGATAATCGCTGTCGCGATCCGGCCTATCCTCAGCAACGGTAGTATTTTGCGAGCCTGCTGCGGATCTCCCGTAAAGGTCCGTGGTCTGGCAGAGGATGCGGAGGCCGTTGGCGGCGCAGACGGCGCGGGTGTATTCGTGCAGGAAACGCGAATCGGTCTTGAGATGGACGATTCCGCCGGGCCGCATAAAACTGCGATAGCGCTCCAGGAAAAGCGGCGACGTCAGGCGGGAATTCTCGCTGCGATACTGGGGATCGGAAAAAGTCAGCCAGATCTCGGAAACTTCCCCGGGCGCGAAAAAAGCCGTGATGAACTCGATGCGCGTCCGCAGGAAAGCGACATTGGGAAGCGCATGTTCAGTGGCATATTTTGCTCCCTTCCAAAGACGTGCGCCCTTGATGTCCACCCCGATATAATTCCGCCCCGGATCCCGCTCCGCCAGCGCAATCGTATACTCACCCTTCCCGCAACCCAACTCCAAAATAACCTCTTCGTTCATACTTCTCTCAGCCTGGGTGCCGCTCACCCCGGAAAAACCGTGGCCGCCCGTGGCCTCGTGAACGGGAGGGGCCCAAGCGTCAGCTTGGGAGGGAAGAGCGCGAAGCGCGAAGTTATTCCGGGGTGAGGCGGCACCCGGCAGGGAATCAAAGAAGGCGTTCCAGTGGCCTTTGACGGCGTGGTCGCGGAGGTGGAAGTAGCCGTCGGCGAGGAGCTCCGCAGCCGAGGGCTGGAGCAGACAGGCGAAGGTCTCGTTCTCCGCAAACTTCCTGAGCTTATCGTGTCCCATCCTGTCTCTTGCAAACAACCCCGAACCCGAGCAACTCCTCCCCCGTCCCCACCGGCCGCACACTCAACTGCCACTCCCCCGCCTCCGCCGGCACCATCCCGCTGCGATACAACTCCCGGCTCCCGAGCACATCCACCCGGCGCATATAGACCGTCTCCGAAAAACCCTCGCCCGAAGGAGAAAGCCACTGCACATTGAGCTGGATATCATCCAGGGCGTGCTTCCGGGGCCGGCTGTAAAACCAGAAATCATAGGCGGCCGTCGTGTCCGTCAGCGGAAGTCGATAGATATAGACCCCGTCCCGGGCGGCGGAACGCCGGACGAACAGTTCCACGCCGTCGGGCTCCGAACAGGCGGCGAGCCCCCATCCGCAGACGAGGACCGCAAACAGCGCGAGCAGCGGACGGCGCGCCTTCATTATTCGGAGGCTTTCGGTCCCTTCTGCGGAGCACGTCCGCCCGGACGGCCCTTGCCACGCGGACGACCGCCGCCCTGGGCCCCCTGCTGGCCTTGCGCGGCCTGGGCCTGCTGCCCGCCCTGCGGCTTGGCACCGCGGCCCTTGGAGCGGTTCTTGCCCCGGGACTTCTTGCGCTTGGGTGCATCGAAACGGCTGATGCTGTCGTCGCCCACGGCGGTCACGAACTCGGGCACATACGGCTCCGGCTCCGTTCGCAGGGACTCCGGCTTCTCTCCGGCGCGGTTCATCTCCAGGATGTCCCACACCTCGGCGGCATCGAGCGGAAAGAGTTCCGCATCGGAAGTCTTATCGTAGGAAAAATACATCACCTCGCGCAGGATGTCGGTCTTGCGCAGGTAGGCCAGTCCGTCCTCGAACACCAGCGGCTCGGTGATCTTGGGGATGCGGGATTGGGCATCGAGATAGTTGGCCACCTCGTAGTTGAGGCAGCACTTGAGCTTTCCGCACTGACCGGCGAGTTTCTGCGGATTCAGGGAGAGGTCCTGGCAGCGTGCGGCCGAGGTGGAGATGCTCTGGAACGAAGAAATGTAGTTGGCGCAGCAGAGCTCACGGCCGCAGATGCCCAGTCCGCCGATGAGCCCGGCCTCCTGCCGCGCTCCGATCTGCTTCATTTCGATGCGGATGCGGAACTCCTCGGCGAAGACCTTGATCAGCTGCCGGAAATCCACGCGGCCGTCGGCGATGTAGTAGAAAATGGCCTTGGAACCGTCGCCCTGGAACTCCACGTCCCCGATCTTCATCTCCAGGCCCATCTCCGCCGCGATCCGGCGCGCCTTGATCATCGTATCCTGCTCGCGGGCGATGGCCTCCTGCCATTTCAGGATGTCGAGCTGGCGGGCTTTGCGGTAAATCTTCTTGAACTGGTAGCTCTCCGGATCGATCCCGCGGGTACGCATCTGGCGCCCCACGATCGGTCCCTCCAGGGTCACGATGCCGAGGTCCTGCCCGGTGACGGCTTCGACCACCACCAGGTCGCCCTGCCGGACGTTCTGGGGGGAATCATTGATATAGAAGCCCTTACGGGTATTCTTGAAGCGCACCTCGAAGATGCCCCGGCAGGTGCCGTCTGCGGCCTCCTTGAGCCAGTTGTAGTCGCCGAGCTTGCAGCAGCCCGCCCGGTAGGTGCAGCGGGTCTCGCCCGAGGCGTCCCCGTGCGTGACCACGCAGCCGCGCGAGCAATCGTATTGGATGGATTCGTTCGTCGTCATAACAATAAATACATTCGGTCGGCCAGGTCCGTGAAGAGTATCTTCAGGTTGACATTGCGGCCGATCAGGGTCTGGGCCCGGTCCAGAACCGCAAGGGCCTGACGCGGGAAGGTCTTGGGGCAGGCAGCTGCCCAGCGGCGGACCTCCGGGGAGCTCTCAGCCCCGGCGGAGACTCCCTGCTGGCAGCGGAACAACTCCCGCAGCCGCTCCGCTGCAAAGATACAAAAAGCTTTGGCTTGTTCGCGCGTAAGCGAGCCGGCGATTTGCTCGGAGACATCCAGTGCGGAGAGCAGGTCCTTCTTCAGCAGCGCATCCATCAGTTCGTCCAGCAGATGCGCCTCGGCGAAGTCCACCCCGCCCGCAGCCCCCTCCGGCCGGAGCCGGATGCGCTGGCAGCGAGAAAGGACCGTAGGGAGCACCCGCTCGAGCTGGTGCGAGATCAGCACGAACTGGGTCTGTGCGGGCGGCTCTTCGATCATCTTGAGCAGACGGTTCGCCGCCTCGACGTTCAGGCGCTCCGGCAGGTAGATCAGCACGGCGCGCCAGCCGCCCTCCAGGGCGGTCAGGGAGAGTTTCTCCAGCAGGCGACGTGCCTCGGACACGGCAATGATGGAGTTCTTGCCCTCGATGCCGAGGGCCTCCATCAAGTCCGCCTCGCGGAAGGAAGGATGCTCCGTCGCCAGGCGCCGGAAAGGCTCCAGGTACTGCTCCGAGAGCATGCCTGCGGCGGTCGGGAAAACCAGATGCACATCCGGGTGGATGAGCTTGGAAATCTTGCTGCAGCAGGGACAGCGGCCGCAGGAATCCCCGTCGCGGCGCTCCTTGCAGAAAAGATATTGCAAGAAAGCGAGCGAGAGCGGGAAGGCGCCCCCGCCGTCTTCCTCGTGGAAGAGGATGGCGTGCGGGACGCGGTCCTCGTCCACCATCCCGGCGAGCGCCCGTTTGATCTCGGAATTACCCTGCACCTGCGCGAATGTCATATCTGTCTGCGGATTGTATAGCGTGCGATTTCCAAAAGAGCCGCCTTGGCCGGGCTGTCCGGGAAGGCTCCCAGCGCAGACTCGGCGCGGGCGACCCATTCCTTGAGCCGGCGGGCGGCATACGCGATCCCATCCCGTTTCAGGACGAAGGCGCGGATGTGCGCACAATACTCCGGATGGGCGGGGATGTCCCGCACCTGCGCACGGACCTGTTCCTCGAGCGGACTGCCCTGCAGGGCGCCGAGCAGCGGGAGGGTGATCTTCTGCTCCCGCAGATCCACCCCGAGCGGCTTGCCCAGGGCGTCCGTCCCGGCATAGTCCAAGATGTCGTCCTGGATCTGGAAAGCGGTGCCGAAGGCCGCGCCGAAGGCCTCGGCGGCGGCTTCCTGCTCCGGCGTCGCATCGGCGGACAGGGCCCCCGTCCGGGCGGCGACGCTGAACAGCGAGGCGGTCTTGCCGTGGATGATCCGCAGGTAATCCGCTTCGGTCGTGTCGCCCGTGGCGGCCTTCTCCAGTTGGAGCATCTCGCCCTCGGCGAGGTCCGAGAAGGTCCGGGAGAAGAGGGCGACGGCGCGGTCCTGGCGCTCCGAACGGACCACCAGGTCCATCGCGCGAGCCAGCCAGAAATCCCCCACCAGCACGGCGGCGGAGGGGCCCAGCAAGGCGACGACAGTCGGCCGGCCGCGGCGTTCCGCACTGTTGTCTGCCACATCGTCGTGCAGGAGGGTGGCATTGTGCAGGAGTTCCGTGGCGGCGGCATACTGGATGCTGTCCTGCGAGCACGTGCCGGCGGCCCTGGCGAAGAGCAGACAGACCATCGGACGCAGGAGCTTGCCGAATTTGGACAGGATCCGGGAATTGGTCTCCTCGAGCAGGGACACGTCGGAGTGCAACTGCTCCCGGATCAGGGCCAGCGTCCGGTCCCAATCCGTCCCGAGGTATTCCAGGATGTCCTGTCTGCTCACAAGATTGCTTTCAATTCTTCTATTGTCGCGGGGAAGAGGGCCTGGGAGCGGAATTCGGGCTCCAGCATCCCCCTCTCCACGAAGAGGTCCAGTTGTGCTTTGAGCGGCTCGTAGAAGCCGTCTTTGTTGAACAAGATGACCCGGCCGGGGTAGCGGCCGAGCTTCGCCAGACAATAGGTCTCGGCGATTTCGTCCAGGGTCCCGATTCCGCCCGGCAGGGCGATCGCCAGGGTCGTGCCCTCGCGCATCGCGTCCTTGCGTTGGGACATCCGGTCCGTCCAGATGACCTCGGTCAGCCGCGGATGCTCGAAACCTTTCATAAAGCGGGGCAGCACTCCGATTACGCCGACGCCGTGCTTCAGGGCCTCGTCGCAGACGTCGCCCATCGTGCCGCGCCAAGACCCGCCGGAGACGATGTCATATCCTGCCAAACAAACTGCGCGGACAACCTGCCGCGCAGTTTCGTTGTAAGACGGATCGATATCCCGGCTGGACGAACAATAAATAACCGCCCGCTTTCCCGGCATCCCCGATCAGAACAGGATGGCCACGGAGGCGGCGATACCGTTGCAGTTGCCCGAATCGGAAATCTTGGCCACGGCGGCGGAAGGATCCGCTTTATAGACCTCGCCCAGGTTCCAGAAGTACTTGAGGGAGACCTGCACATGCTTGATCAGTTCAAGACCGGCACCGAAACTGACACCATACTCGGCCTTGTTCTTGATGTTGTCCCAAGTCTGCTGGGCTGTCTGCGTACCGCTCGTGATCGTATTCGTCACGGCATAGCCGATGAAGGGCTCCGCAAAACCATAGACCCGGAAGATGTTGCCCACCCCCAGGCCGAGCTGGAACTGCACCGGAACCTCGACATAGCCGGTCTTGTACTCGAAGTCATCCGCCGTGGTGGCAGCGCTCAGGGCGCTGAGCTTCGCACCCTTCATGTTGTAGATGATGGACGGCTGGACGGCGAAAATGTTGCCGAAACCGATCTTATAGGTGATACCTGCGTGATATTGGCTGATATTCTTCACTTCGGAGACCGCGGTCTTGAGGTTGGAAGAAGAGGAGGTGATACCAGCGACGACGCCGAACTGGGCGTGCGCACTGACCGCCACCAGAAGGGAGGCCAGGATGATGATCAATTTCTTCATATTCTGTGGTTTGGTTACATAAGTTTCTCGAGACGGGAGATGATTTCCTGCTTGGACACCACGCCCACGGTCCGGTCGGCGAGCTGGCCGTCCTTGAAGAAAAGCAGGGTGGGAATGTTGCGGATGCCATACTGCATGGCAATGTCCTCGCAGTCATCCACGTTGCACTTGGCCACGACGGCCTTGCCGCCGAGTTCGGCGGCGACGTCGTCCAGGGTCGGGGTCAGCATGCGGCAGGGGCCGCACCAGACGGCCCAGAAGTCGATTACGACGGGCACCGGGGAGGCAAGCACCTCACCGATATTGTTGGGATTGATGACAACTTCCATAATGATTCGTGTTATGCCGCAAAAACAGATTGCGGCAACTACAAAGATAAGAAATTAATAGAAAGATTCAATACCCCAGACAAAAGCGCGGAGCCCCAAATCGGGCGCTTCTTCGTCTTTGGCCTTGAGCGCGTCGAGCAGCGGGGCGACTTTCTCGTCCTTCAGAATCACGAGCAGGGCGTGATTCATCTCCGGCCACGCGTGGCTGCCGAAGCGGGGAAAGCCGTTGAATCCGCCCTTGCCCTCCACATTCTCCCAGCGGGTGAAGCCCCGCTGGCCGTGGGCGGCGAGCAGTTCGACGATCTCTTCGTTATAGGCCTGGTTGTAGGCGATGAACATGGCTTTCATTTCTTGTTCCTCCTCTTTTCGGTACGGGTGGTGAATGCACAATAGACCGTCGGGATGAGCACGAGGGTGATGAGCGTGGAGACGGTCAGACCCCAGCACACCGTGACACCCAGCGAGCGCCACATTTCGGAGCCTTCGCCGGTGCCGATCGCCATCGGGAGCATACCCAGCACGGTGGTCAGCGTGGTCATCAAGATCGGGCGCAGACGGCTCTTGGCGGCCGTCGTGGAGGCATCGCGGATGTTCATGCCGCGCTCGCGGCACAGGATCGTGTAGTCGATCAGCACGATACCGTTCTTCACCACGATACCGATCAGGATGATGATGCCGATGATGGACATCACCCCGAGCGCCAGGCCGTTGATGCGCAGACCCAGCAGCACGCCCACCAGGGCGAACGGCACGCTGAACATGATCACGAACGGGGCCATCAGCGACTCGAACTGCGAGGCCATCACCATATAGACGAGCAGGATCATCAGGATAATCAGCACCAGCATCTGGCCGAACATCTCCTGCTGGTCTTCGTAGTCGCCCGCGATCACGGTCGAAAGTTCCGGCGGGATCTGCGTGGCGTCGATCGCCCGGCCGGCCGCTTCGACGGCTTCGCTCAGGGCTGCGCCCTTGGCCACGATGCCCGTGACGGTGATCAGGCGGGAACGGTCCTTGCGCTCGATGGTCGGCGGCACCAGGCCCTCGACCACCTGCCCCAGTTCCTTCATCTGGACGATCGCCCCCGTGGGCGTGGTCACGGGAATGTTCTCCATATCCTCCACGCTGGAGCGGAACTGCGGCGCATAGCGCACGCGGATGTTGTATTCTTCACCGTCTTCGCGGTATAGCGAGGCCACGGTGCCGCTCATCGCGGCGCTGAAGGCGGAAGCCGCCGTGGTGGAGTTGAGCCCGTGCAGGGCCAGCTTGGTGCGGTCGAAGTCCATCTGCAGCTCCGGCGTGTACTCCTCGCGGCTGACGGTCACCTGCGTGAACGAGGGATCCTGCATCATCTTCTGCTGCAGCTCCAGGGCCACGCGGTCGGTCTGGGCGAAGTCGAAGCCGTAGACCTCGACCTCCACCATCGAAGCGCCGCCCATACCCATTCCCTCGGAGACCATCGCGCGGCGGATCTCCGGATAGCGTGCGCAAATGCCGCGCAGCACGTCCGAAATCTCGGCCGAGGAACGCTTGCGCGTGCTGGAGGTGCCGATGTTGATGTTCAGCGAAAGGATGTGCGTACCGTTGCTCTGCATGCTGGCGAAGGTATTGTCGGAGTCGGCCTGGCCGAAGGTGGCGTTGAGCACCTGGATCTCCGGGATCTCTGCGCGGATATCCTCGTAGATGCGTTCATAGAAAGAGCGGGTCACATCCTGGGCCGTGCCCATCGGCAGGTTGATCGTGACCGTGAGGCGCTCGGAATCTCCGCGCGGGAAGTACTCGGTCTTCAGACCCGGGGCCAGCAGGACCATCGACAGGACGAACACGGCGAAGAAGCCGAGAATGACCACCCGGCGGCGCTTGGTGGCCCAGTGGATCACGTGGGCGTAGCCGCGGGATATCTTGTCGATGAAGCGGTTGATCGGTATGAAAACGGCGTTGTAGGCCTTGCTGTGGGATTTCTCCCGCTTGAGCCAACGGGAGCAGAGCATCGGCACGAAGGTCAGGGCCGCGGTGGTGGACACGATCATGATGATCGAGACGATCCAGCCCAGCTGGCGGAACATGATGCCGGCCATGCCGTTGATCATCGTCAGCGGGAGGAACACGCAGAGCATCGTCAGCGTGGAGGCGATGACGGAGATGCCCACCTCGCCCGTGCCGTGCACGGCCGCTTCTTTGGGTTTCTCGCCGCGGGCGATGTGCGTGGATATGTTCTCCAGCACCACGATGGCATCGTCCACCACCATGCCGATGGCGATGGCCAAGGCTGACATCGAGATGATATTCAGCGTGTTGCCGGTGGCATAGAGATACATCAGCGAGGCCAGCAGGGCCAGCGGGATGGACAGGACGATGATGATGGTGGACTTCCAGTTCCCGAGGAACAGGAAGACCACGAGCATCACCACCAGGAAGGTGATGATGATGGTCTCGATCAGGGTGTGGATGGTATTGATGATCTCCCGGGAACCGTCCACGATGGTCGTGATCTTAATATCCGCGGGGAGGGTCTTCTCGATCTGGGTCATCTGCTTCTTGATGCCGCGGATGACGTTGACCGTGTTGGCGCCGCTCTGGCGCTGGATCACGATGCGGGCGGCCCGGCTGCCGTTGGTGTAGGACTCCTGTTCGCGTTCCTGCTGGCCGTCGGTCACCGTGGCCACGTCACGCAGGTAGACAGCCCGTCCGTTCGCCGCGCCGACCACCACGTCCAGCAGTTCGGACGGGTCGGAGAACTCCTTCTGCACGCGCAGGGTATAGGTCTCCGAGCCGATGTCGATGTTGCCCGAGGGAAGGTTGCGGTTCTCCGCCGAGATGACGGTCGCGATGGAAGCGATGCTCAGCCCGTATGCCTGGAGTTTGGTGGGGTCGCAATAGACCTGGATCTCGCGGCTGGGGGCGCCGCTCACGGACACCGTACCCACGCCGGCGACGCGCGCCAGGGGCGTGGCCACTTTGTCGTCCAGGATCTTGTCCAGGCCGGCGAGGCTCTCTTCCGCAGTGGCGGAGAGCAGCATGATCGGCATGTCCGAAGCGCTGAACTTGAAGATGACGGGATTGGACACACCGTCCGGAAGCATCGCATTGACCATGTCGAGCTTGTCGCGGACGCTGTTGGTCGCCGCCTCGATGTCCACCCCGTAATTGAAGGTCAGGGTCAGCAGGGAGATATTCTCCTTGGACTGGGAGTTCAGCTCCTTGAGGTCCTCCACGCCGTTGAGCGCGTTTTCGAGGACCTTGGTGAGGTTGGTCTCGATATCCTGTGCATTCGCTCCCTGATAGGAAGCCATCACCATGATCGTGTTGGAGTCGAACTCCGGGAACTGGGCGATGGACGTCCGGCTCAGGGAGAACAAACCCAGGATCGCCAGGGCGATGAAGACCAGGGAGGTCGTGACGGGATGTTCGACCGCAGAACGGTAGATACTCATCGCCGGACCTCCACTTTATCGCCGGACTTGAGGTTGGTGTGGCCGCCGGTGAGCACCTGCTCACCCTCCTCCAGACCGGAAAGGATCTCGTAATTGGTGCCGAAATGGCGGCCCGGGGTCACCACCCGGATGGACACAATGTCCCCCTCGCCCAGCACATAGACGACGCGCTGGCCGGAGCCCTGCTGCTTGAGCACGGCGGCATCCGGGACCACGATACTGTTGCTGGAACCGAAGTCCACCCGCACGCGGGCGTACATGCCGGGACGCAGCTGGCGGTCGGTATTCGGCACGCGCACTTCCGCATTGAAGGTATGCGTGGCCGCGTCCATCGTCGGATAGAGGCGGACGATGCTGCCCGTGAAGGTCTTGCCCGGGAGGGCATCGACGGTCAGGCTGACCTTGTCGCCGCGCTTCACGCGGGTGTAGTCCGTCTCGGAAATGGGCACGAGCAACTTGACCGGGGTGATCTGCTGGACCGTGTAGATGGGCTGCGACATCGCGAACAGGTCGCCGCGGTCATAGTTGCGGGCCGATACGACGCCGCCCGTCGGGGCGCGCAGGATGGTATTCTCCAGGAGGTTGTCGTAGCTGCTCTTGGATACGTTGAAGGCCAGTTCGAGGGCCTCGTAGTCGGACTGGGAGATGCCGCCCTCGCCGAGGAGCTGCTTCACGCGGGCAAGTTCGGTCTCGTCGTTGCGGAGCTTGAGTGCGGCCTGGTCCAGCTGGACCCGGTCCATTTCCGCCAGGACCTGTCCCGCGGACACGAAGTCGCCGACCTCGACATTGAGTTTCTGGATGCGTCCGCTGGAGAGCGGAGCGATGTTGTTGACTGCGTTCGCCTGCACGGTGGAGGAGTACACGGCATCCTGCGGAACCTGCTGCCGCACGGCCGGAGCCACGGACACGATCGGGGTCACCGGACCCATCGGCGGCATTCCGCCGGGGGCCGGCGCGCCGCCCTGATTTTGGCCGCAGGCGGTGGCAAGGAGCGCACCGAGGGCCAATCCCATCAAAACTTGCTTATTCATCATCGATATGTTTTATTCAGTTGGACATCTCCCTCTGCGTCCACGAAATCTGCGCCGAGGGTGTTCTCGAGGTTGGCCTTGGCCACTACGAAGTTATAGACGGCCTGGCAGACGCCGAGCTGCGACTGGGTTAGGGCATGCTGGGCGTCATTGAGGTCGGTGAGGGTGCTGCGGCCTACGTCGTAGGACTTGGCGGCGATGTCGTAGGCCTTGCGGGCCGTCCCGACCGCACTCTCGGCGGAGCCGAAACTCTTCAGGGCCGTCTCCATCTGGTTCAGGTACTGCCGGATGGCGATCTTGAGCTGGCGCTCGGTGTCGGTGCGCTGCATATCCAGCGTCTCGGCCTGCACCTTGGCCTGCCGCACGGCGTTCAGCCGCTGGCCGCCCGAGAAGATGGGGATCGACAGATTCAGGCCGATGAAGGAATACGGAGACCAGCGGTACTCGCTGAAATTGAAGTCGTTGGTCATCGCGTTGATGCTGTAGTTGAAGGACAGCGAGAGGGTCGGCAGATAGGCATATCGCTGGGCGCGGACCGTCGCGGCGAGCTGTTCCGCCTGGATGGCGAGCTGGCGCATCGTGGAGTTGTCCTCGAGCGAGAGCTCTCCGCTCTCGTGCAAGTCATAAAGCATGTGGGCGGAATAATCCGAGAGTGACTCCGACACGTCGATGTTCGCATCCAGATCCACGCCCATCACGGCCTTGAGCCGCCACAGCGCGAGCAGGATCGCACTCTCGGCGTCATACACGCTCGGGATGGCGTTCTCGAGCGTGGTCCTGGCCCGGGTCAGATCCAGTTCCGAGGCGCGCTGGGCATTGAAGCGGCGCTCGATCTGATGATAATTCTCCAGGGCGTTCTCATAGGCCGACTTGTATACCTCGAAAGCTTCCCGGGCGAGCAGACAGGCGAAATAGGCCTGTTTGACCTGATTCACCGCCTCCAGGCGGGAATTGCGGGCCTTTTCGACGGCGAGTTCGACACTCTGGCCGGACACGCGCAGGTTCTCCCAGAGCTGGACGTTGACGATCGGCATGCTGGCGGTGATGCCCGCCGACCAGGTATTCCAGCGGCCCACCTCGAATCCGCCGCCGGAGCCGCCGGATTTACCGGAACCGCCGGAAGAAGAGCCCTCCTCACCGGCCCCCCCCCCGAGGCCGCCCAGGTCGAAGTCCATATACATCACCTGCTTCTTGATGGTGCGCTGGTAAGAGCCCGAGCCGCTCACCTGCGGCAAGAGTGAAGCGTAGGTGCCTTTTCGGGCATAGCCCGTCCGTTCCACCTCCTTGTCCGCCACCTTGACGGACACGTTCTCGCTCAGGGCGACACGGATGGCGTCCTCCAGGGAGAGCAAGGTCGGGGCCGCGGTCGTATCAGCGGCCTGCGCGAAAGCGAGGAGAGGAAAGAATAAAGAAACTACTAACAATATTGATTTTCCCATAATAGTAAATGCGCGCAAAGATATGCAAAATTTACACCATCCGGGCAGTCCTGTCAGCATTATTTAGTATATTTGTCCGATTCAATCGGACGTCTTATGCTCAACTTGCTCTCCATACACTGGAATGTAGACCCCGTTCTCTTCCATCTCGGATCGTTCGAGGTCCGCTGGTACGGCCTGCTCTTCGTCTCCGGCTTCGTGATCGGCTGGTATCTCTTCAAGTGGTTCTTCACCCGCGAAAAGGTGGATACCAAACTGATGGACCCGCTGCTCTACACCCTGCTGATCGGCACGATCGTAGGCGCCCGGCTCGGGCACTGCATCTTCTACCAGCCGGACTACTATTTCGGCTCGTGGTCGGGATTCCTGGAGATCTTCATGGTCTGGAAGGGAGGCCTCGCCAGCCACGGAGGCGCCATCGCCCTGCTCCTGGCGATGTGGTGGTTCGCCGCCCGATACGGCAAGAAGCACGACTTCGATTTCCTCTGGATCATGGACCGCCTGTGCATCGCGGTGGCTTTCGCCGGCTGCATGATACGCCTGGGCAACCTGTTCAACTCCGAGATCTACGGCGACGTGACCTCCCTCCCCTGGGGCTTCATCTTCGACATCCGGGGCGAGACCGAGCCCAAGCACCCCACCCAAATTTACGAGGCACTCTCCTACCTGCTGCTCGGCCTGGCGATGGTCTGGATCTACAAGAACCGCCTGGACAAGGTCCACCGCGGATTCTTCTTCGGCTTCTTCCTGCTCGGCTGCTTCGGCATGCGCTTCCTGATCGAATTCATCAAGGAGCCGCAGGTGGAGTTCGAGAAGACGATGCTCCTGGACATGGGCCAGCTCCTCTCCATCCCCTTCATCATCGCCGGCATCGCCCTGCTCATCTATTCGGCCAAGTCGAAAAAACCGGCCGCGGTCGTCCATCCGCAGCCGGTCAAGAAAGAGCCGACGCATTACGCGCGTCCGCTCAACGATTAGTCGTATTCGATGTGTTCGTCGGCGTCGAGCAGACGGGCATCCCGGAACTCCGTTCCTGACTTGAAATAATCCGCTCCCGTGAGGGTAACCTCATAGGAGAGGCCTACTTCGCGCGCGGTGAAGCGGCCGCTGCGGACCCGTTCGTCCACGCGGAAATCCTCCCCGACGCGCTTGGCGCTGCGTGTTACGCGGAAGTTGAACTTGTCCAGACCGTCGCCGCGTTCCTTCTCGGAGAAAGACCCGCTGCAGGCTTCCTCGAGCACGCCGTCCGGGGCGTAGCGGCTCAGTCCGAAGCGCCAGTCCGGAGAGAGCTCCACCTCGACGGAAGCATCTCCGTCCTGCCCCGTGAACAGGCCATAATCCAGGAAATGGGGGACCTCTTTCCGCTCGCCGCGGGCATCCAAGGCATAGATGGTCACATACTCGAACATCTCCTCCTCCTCACCGCCGCCTCCCTCTTCCAGGCCGGTCACGTCCTTGAAGTCCGGCAGGGCGTCGCTGAGTTCGGGGCTGCCGCTCTGCATCGCATAGAAGATCGTGCATTTCTTCAGTTCTCCGTTGTCCATCACCACGCAGGCCACCGGGTTGTAGTCCTGGCCGATCGTGCCGAGGAAGACCCCTTTGCACAAGCCGTTGACCCCGAGGAAAGCATTGTCCCCGTCGGGCAGGGCGATATCGCTGCGGTCGAATCCGATCCGCATCAGGGGTTCCGCCGAGAAATGCAGCACCGGCCGGCCCGCTTCGAGGCGCAGGGTCAGATTGAAACTGCGGCCGTCGAAGTCCTCCCCGTAATCGGCCTCGGTCAGGCCCTCCAGGGGCTCCGGCAGAGGCAGCGAGATGTCCCGGACAGCGCCGCCTGCGGGCAGCGAAAGCTTGCCGCTGCGGCGGTCCAGGGCGGGCACGAACGCAACTTCACTCCCGTCCTCCAAGCTGCAGACAACCCGGCTGTCAGGACTGGAGAAGTTGTTGTGTATCAGCACGGGAGCGCCCTTCTCGGCGCGGAGCAGGAGCTGCGGGGCTCCCTCCTGCGTCCCGAAGACGGACAGGCTCGAGCCGGCTTCGCGCGGGACAACGAGATACATCTCGCTCCCGGCGCCGGGATCCACCTGGGCGGCCACCACGATCTGCGGGAAAGCTCGGGAAAGGGGGATGAACGAAGGGGCGGCCGAGAAAGCGCCGAAGGAGTCGTAATAGCCCAGGAAGGCCACGGCCAGCTGCTCCCCCTCCTGCCAGTCGATCCCGCGCCCGGGGCGTGGCTTGCAGGCAAAAAGGGCCGGCAGCAGCAAGGCCGCCAGCCCGATACGGAGTAATCTGTTCACTGCGGGAACGTCTTAGCCGCGGATGGCGGCAATACCCGGAAGATCCTTGCCCTCGAGGGCCTCGAGCATCGCACCGCCGCCGGTGGACACATAGCTCACCTTGTCGGCGTAGCCCATCTGGGTCACGGCCGCGACGGAGTCGCCGCCGCCCACGAGCGTGTAGGCACCCGCAGCCGTAGCCTGGGCGAGGTCTTCGGCGATCTGGAGCGTACCCTTGGCGAAGTTGGGCATCTCGAACACGCCCACGGGACCGTTCCAGAGGATGGTCTTGGAGCCGAGGATGACATCCTTCCAGGCCTCCAGGGTCTTCGGACCGACATCCATACCCTCCCAGCCGTCGGGAATCGCGTTGGAGGGAACGATCTGGCTGTTGGCATCGTTGCTGAAAGCATCCGCGATCACAGTCTCGCTCGGGAGATAGATGGCCACGCCCTTTTCCTTGGCCTTGGCCAGGATCTCGAGTGCCTGCGGCATCAGGTCATCCTCGTGCAGGGAATTGCCGATGGTGCCGCCCTGGGCCTTGATGAAGGTATAGCTCATACCGCCGCCGATGATCAGGTTGTCCACGTTCGCGAGCATGTTCTCGAGCACCGCGAGTTTCGAGGAGACCTTGGCGCCGCCGATGATGGCGGTAAAGGGGCGCTGGGCGTTCTTGAGCACATTGTCGATGGCCTTGATCTCGCCTTCCATCAGGTAGCCGAACATCTTGTCCTCCGGGAAATAGTCGGCGATGAGGGCGGTGGAGCCGTGGGCGCGGTGGGCCGTACCGAAAGCGTCGTTGATGTAGCAGTCGGCATAGGAGGCAAGGGTCTTGACGAAGTCCTTCTGGCTCTCCTTGACGGCCTTCTTGGCGGCCTTCTTCTCCTCATCGGTGGCATCCTCGGCGAGTCCGCGGGGCTTGCCTTCCTCTTCGGCGTAGAAGCGGAGGTTCTCGAGCAGCAGGGCCTCGCCCGGCTGCAGGGCGGCCACTTCGGCCTGGGCCTTCTGGCAGTCGGGAGCGAATTTGACCGGGGCGCCGAGGCACTCGGCCACGTGGTCCACGATGTGACGGAGGGAGAACTTGTCAGTCACGCCCTTCGGACGTCCGAGGTGGGACATGATGATGAGGGAACCGCCACCCTCGAGCACTTTCTTGAGGGTAGGCATGGCCCGGCGGATGCGGGTGTCGTCGGTGATCTCGAAATTCTCGTTGAGCGGAACGTTGAAGTCCACGCGCACGATCGCCTTCTTGCCGGCGAAATCGTAGGAATCGATGTGTTGCATATAAAATGGTTTAAACAATTTTTCCGAATTGCAAATTTAACAATTATTTCCGCAACTCCATTGGATTCGGACCTGCAATTGTCATTTGACCCGCCAGACATCGAGGTTGATGCCGCCGGCGGGGCCCATGCCGGGCTGGCAGAGGAAGAGAATCGCTTTTTTCACAACCACGTTTGTGTTCAAAGGTTTTGATGATGTGTCCATTTGCAAAGTCAGTAAATATCCCGGCGCATTATTCCAATCAGAAAAAACCCTATCTTTGCATTTGTTATGGCAGAATTTCCTTCATCCGGCTGGAATGATTATGAACTCCTGGACAGCGGCGCGGGCGAGAAGCTCGAGCGTTTCGGGGCCTATGTCCTCGCGCGGCCCGAGCCCAAGGCCCTCTGGGACAAGTCGATGAGCGAGGCGGAGTGGCACCGGCTCTCGCACACGAGTTTCACCCCGGGCGCCGGATTCGGCAAGGCCGGCAAGGAGGACAGCGGCACCTGGAACCGCCTCCGCAAGATGGACGACCAGTGGTGGATACGCTACGCCAATGAGGATGGATTGAAGATGGATCTCCGGCTGGGCCTGACTTCCTTCAAGCATGTGGGCGTGTTCCCCGAGCAGGCCCCCAACTGGGACTGGATCTACCGCCGCACCCGGACGCTGGCCGCCGGGGGCCGCACCCCGCGCGTGCTGAACCTCTTCGCCTACACCGGAGCGGCCTCCCTCGCCGCCAAGGCCGCCGGTGCCGACGTCACGCACCTGGACTCCGTCCGGCAGGTGGTCACCTGGGCCCGCGGCAACATGGAGCACAGCGGCCTGGACGGCATCCGCTGGGTGGTGGAAGACGCGATGAAATTCGCCCGGCGCGAGGAGCGCCGCGGCAACCGCTACGACGGCATCATCCTCGATCCGCCGGCCTACGGACACGGCCCGGACGGTGAGAAATGGAAACTCGACGAGTGCCTCTTCGAGATGCTCCGCAGCGTGGGACACATCCTCGCGCCCGAGGATGCCTTCCTGGTCCTGAATCTGTATTCCAACGGCTATTCCGCCCTGCTGGGCGAGACGGTCCTCCGCCAGGCCATGTCCTCCGGACAGGTCGAGAGCGGGGAACTGGCCCTGAACGACCGTTTCGGCAAAGCCCTCCCCCTGTCCATCGTCGTGCGGATGACGCGCTAGGAAGCGTCCGCGCTGTCCGAGGCCTCGTCCACCAGGGCCACGAGCGTGTCGGTCATCTTTTTCGCTAGCTCGGCGTCTCCGCCATCTTTCATCACTTCGGCCAGGAAATAGATATACTGGCCCACCAGCTCGAACTCATCCTTGGCCCATTCGTAGTACTCGATGTAGAACTTGGCGCTCTCCAGCAGATCGGCCCCCAGCCGGGCGGCCAGCGCGCGGGCCTTGTCGCTCTGTCCGAGCTTGTAGTAGTCCTCGACCAGGGAGACGACCATGTAGTCGTTGGCCGAGAAGCCCGCCGACACCGATTCGAGCGGATAATGCTGCATCACCTCGCAGCACTTGTCCACCATCTCCAGTGCCCGGTCGTTCTCGCCCGCCTTCATGAAGGCGTCCGCACAGGTCACGAAGAGGGTGCGGATGGACATCACCCCGAGGTGCGTGTAGAGATTCTGGTAATCAATGAAATAGTCATCGCGCGCCAGGGCGTCCCAACTATACACCTGCGTCATCAGGCGGTAGAGTTCGTCGGTATCCACGAATCCCGCCTCGGTGGTGGTGGTCTTGTTCTTGATCGGGACGAACTTGAAGGAATAACCCGTGTATTCAAGGTATTCCTTGATGCCCACGTTCAGGTCGCCGGCCATATTCAGGAAGTACAGCGGGCGGTCCCACTCGTAGCCCGCCAGCAGATCGAGCAGGAAGAGTTCCGGCTTGCTGATGTAATCCTTGTCCTTGGAGATCGTGAGCGTGATCGAGTCCGGGATCTGAGCGGCATATTTCTCGTCCAGGATGCCGTATTTGATGACATTCTCCCGGTTGACGGGAACCACGATCTTGCGCGAAGCGATGTAGTCGACCTTGCGGCCGCTGGTCATCGCAGCCTTGATCTGCGGGTGCTTGAAGACGGCCATCACATCCCGGATGTTCATCTCGCGCTCCTGGGTATCGTTGATCGGGATCCACTCGTTGGTACCGTAGAGATATTGCTCGGGCCCCACCGTGAGCGGAAGCGGGGCCGACTTGTTGACGGCCCACTTCATCTGGTCGATGTGCCAGTCGGTGCCGAGCAGCGAGGTGTTGCAGATGCGCACGTCCGTGCGGACGTCCTCCACCTCCTGGGCGTACCAGAGCGGGAAGGTATCGTTGTCGCCGTGGGTCACGAGAATGCCGTTCTCGCCCACGGAATTGAGGTAGTTGCGGGCCATCTCCACCGCCGTGTAGCGGTTGGAGCGATCGTGGTCATCCCAGTTCTGCGCAGCCATCAGCACGGGCACGAGCAACAGGACGGCCGTCAGCAGCGACGCGGTCAGTACGCTGCCGCGGCCCTTGCGCGAGGCGTCGATCCAGGAGAAGAGCGCCGCGACGGCGAGTCCCGCCCAGGCGCTGAAGAAATAGAACGAGCCCGCATAGGCATAGTCCCGCTCGCGCACCTGGTAGGGCGGCTGGTTGAGGTAGAGCACGATGGCGATGCCCGTCATGAAGAACATCAGGAAGGTCAGCCAGCAGCCGCGCTTATCGCGGTCGAACTGGAAGAAGAGGCCCAGCAGGCCCAGCAGCAGGGGCAGGAAGAAATAGTGGTTCTTGCCCTTGTCGTTGGCGAGCAGGCCGGGCGCGTCGCTCTGGTCGCCCAGGCGGATATCGTCGATGAACTTCACGCCGCTCTCCCAGTTGCCGTGGAAGATGTCGCCCGGGTTGGGGGCGTGGATCTGGTTCTGCCTCCCTACGAAATTCCACATGAAATAACGCCAGTACATCCAGTTGAGCTGGTAGTTGAAGAAATAGCTGAGATTGGCGCCCATCGTGGGCTTGCGCACCGACGCGCCGGGGATACGGTGTCCCTTGCCGCCGGTATAGGTCTCGTAGAAAGCCTCGTAGCTGCCGTCGGGGCTGGTGCTCCACATACGCGGGAAGAGCATCTTGCCGGAGGCGGAGTAGTCGGCGTCGATCGGGCCCTCGACCTTCTTGTATTTGCCGTCCAGGGGCGCCCAGTAACTCGTGGTCTTGAGCTCGTAGGGGGCTCCGTAATACTGCCCGTAGATGAGGGGCACGGTGCCGTACTGCTCACGGGAAAGGTAGCGGACCAGTGTGAAAGCGTTGTCCGGCTGGTATTCGTTGGTCGGGGTTTTGGCGCAGGAACGGATGATGTCGATGCTGAACACCGAGAAGCCGATCACGATCGTGGTGGCACAGAGCAGGGCCGTGTTGAGGAAGCGTTTCTGCTTCTTCAGCGTGACGAACAGGCCCCAGAAACACAGGGCGAGCAGTGCCAGCAGGAAGAAGGCGGCGCCGCTGTTGTACGGCAGGCCGAGCACATTGACGAAGAACAGGTCGCAGTAAGCCGCCAGCTTGGGCAGGTACGGGATGAATAGGAAGACGAGCAAGGCCAGGATGACCATCCCCACCAGCATCATCTTGACGAGCTCCCAGAAGGTGAAGGGCTGATCCTCGCGCTGCCGATAATAGTACATGAACACGAGGGCCGGGATGGCGAGCAGGTTGAGCAGGTGCACGCCGATGCTCAGGCCCATCACGAAGGCGATCAGCACGATCCAGCGCAGGGCGTGCGGCTCGTCGGCGCGGTCGTACCAGCGGGTCATCAGCCAGAAGACCACGGCGGTGATCAGCGAGGACATCGCATACACCTCACCCTCCACGGCGGAAAACCAGAAAGTGTCGGAGAAGGTATAGACCAGGGCGCCCACGAGGCCGGAGCCGAAGATGGCGATGGTCTGCCCGGTGGTATAGTTCCCGTCGGAAGCGGGCTTGACCAGGCGCTTCGCCAGCCAGACGATGGTCAGGTAGAGGAAGAATATCGTCAGGCCCGAGCACAGGGCGCTCAGCGCGTTGACGAGGACGGCCGCGTGCATATTGTCGCCGAACAAGGTGAAGAAGCGGGCGAAAAGCTGGAAAACCGGGTTTCCCGGCGGGTGGCCTACTTCCAATTTATAGGAAGATGCGATGAACTCGCCGCAATCCCAGAAGGAGGCGGTGGGTTCGAGGGTCAACAGATATGTCAGGGTGGACACTACGAAGGCGACAGCGGCGCAGATCCGGTTCCACAGGGTGAATTTCTTCTCGTTCATAACCTGCAAAGGTACAACTAAAAATCCTTATCTTTGCAAAAATTATCCCAGCGATGGCACAACAGGATTGGAAAAGCCGCCTCGGGGTCGTTTATTCGACGAACCCCGACTTTCAATACGAGACGGAATCCCCCGCCCCCGAGGCGGAGACGCTCCCGCCGCAGAAGCAGCGCCTCGTGGTCCGCATCGACCGTCGTGCACGTGCCGGCAAGCAGGTCACCCTGGTCGAGGGCTTCGTGGGCCGCAGCGAGGATCTCGCCGCCCTGGCCAAGACCCTCAAGACAAAATGCGGGGTGGGCGGCACCGCCAAGGATGGCGAGATCACCATCCAGGGCGATCTGCGCGACAAACTCGTCGCCCTGCTGGGTTCGATGGGCTACAACGCCAAACGGGGGAACTAGCCGATGATTCCGGAGGATGTCTTCAAGAGCGGAACGCTGGAGATGTCCGCCAGCCCCGCAGGCGGCCTGGCGGAAGCCGTGCCGTGGGGAGACCTGCTCACCAACCGCATCCTGACGGTGCTCGCCGTCTTCCTGCTGATCCTCAACCTCTCGGAACTGTTCCGGCTCGCCCCGCACCTGCTCTACAGCATCGACCGCTCGCGGGGCTCGGCCGACCTGGAGCACAGCCTCAGCCTGGCCCGCTCGCGCAACATGACCGCCCTCTTTTTCGCCCTCCCCTTCTGCCTGGTGGCCGACCGCTACGCCCTGTTCCGCCCCGGTTTCTGGTCCGCCATTCCCGCGCAGTGGAGCGCCCCGGCCACCCTCGGGGTCCTGGCCGCGTTCCTGCTCATCCGCGCACTTTGTTTCGCCCTGATGCGTCCGCGGCGGCTCAGCGGCGAGGAGACGGCGACGCTCCGGCACCTGGGTTACAATTACTTCATCCTGATGGCCGCGCTGACCTTGCTCAGCGCCGGGATTTTCTCCATCCTGCACGTTCCGGACGCCCTTTGCAGGACCATCCTGCTCTGGGAAATCGGGCTTGTCTGGCTCTTCACCCTGATCCGCAGCGGACAATTTTTGGACGCCCATGGTATGGGATTCACAACAATTTTGTATCTTTGCGGGCTCGAAATTGTACCGGCAGCCCTGATGGTTGCAGTTGTTTTGTTATTTTGATCATTTTGCGCCAGATGAAGATCTTGATATCCCAGCACGTCCCGTCCAATCTCGCACCTTACGAGGTCCTGCAGAACCAGTGCGGAGCTGAACTCGACTTCCATCCTTTCTTCCTTATCGAACCCCTTTCGGCCAAGGAATTCCGTGCGGAGCACATCAATCTCCCCGACTATACCGCCATCGTCTTCTCCTCCCGCCACGCCATCGACGCTTATTTCAAGCTCTGCGAGGAGATGCGTTTCAAGGTTCCCGAGACGATGAAGTATTTCTGCTCCACAGAAGCCGTGGCGATGTATCTTCAGAAGCACATCGTCTATCGCAAGCGCAAGATTTTCTACGGCACCGGCACCCCGGCGTCCATCGCCGCCCTGGTCACCGCCAAGCACAAAGGCGAGAAATTCCTGATCACCACCACGGAAGGCTCCAACAACACCCCGATCACCACCTTGTTCTCCGCCGCCAAGCTGGACTACACCGTGGGTGTACTGGTCAAGGCCGTCTCCCAGGACCTGCACGATCTGGATCTGGCATCCTATGACCTTGCGGTGATGTGCAATCCCGCCGACGTGGTCTCGCTGCAGGACAATTTCCCTGATTTCCAGCAGGGTACGCTCAAGTTCATCTCCTTCGGCAAGGCCGTGGTCCGCTCCCTGGAAGAGGCTGGCTACGAGATTGCCCTCAAGGCTCCGACCCCGGAAGCGACTTCCATCAGCAAAGCCGTAGAACTCTACCTCAAATCCCGGCAGTAAATGTCTCTCCCGCAGGCCCATACCCTCCCCAAGGAGGAACGGCTGTGCGGCAAGACGACCGTCTCCGCACTCCTTTCCGAAGGGAAATGGGGCTCCACGGAGCATCTGCGTTTCTGCTGGGCGGGCGGGCGCGAGGCTCCGCTCAACCGCCTGATGGTCTCCGTGCCCAAGAAGTATTTCAAGCGCGCCGTCCGGCGCAATCTGCTCAAGCGCCGCCTCCGGGAGGCCTACCGCCTGCAGAAAGAGCGGCTCACACAGCGCGGCATTGACCTGCTGCTGAGTTATTCCCACACGGAAATCGCTGATTTCCGGACACTTTTCGCCGAGGTCGGCGAGGTCCTGCAACGCATTGATGCCAAACTCACGGCGCGATGACCTTCGTCCAGATCTGCAAGCGGGTCCTGTCGGCCCCTTTCATCCTGCTGATCAAATTCTATCAGCTGTGCATCTCGCCCCTGAAGCCGCCCAGCTGCCGCTTCACGCCCACTTGCTCGCAATACGCCCTCGAGGCCTTCCGCAAGTGGGGTCCTTTCAAAGGATTCTGGTTATCGCTGAAGCGCATCCTGCGCTGCCACCCCTGGGGCGGCTCGGGCTATGATCCCGTGCCCTAGGCGGCAACCCGCCCGTTCCGCTTGAGCCAGTGCTCCTTGAGCCATTCGCGCACCGGCAGGTCATAGCACTTGAACAGGCCGTAGGCGAGCAGGATCGAGACGGCCACCACCCCCACGTTGACCATGATGTGGATCCAGAGCGGCGCGTCCGGATGGTCCGCCACCCAGCCCATCTGCATATACATTATGGGATAGTGCGTGATGTAGATCGGATAGGAGATGTCCCCCAGCCATTTGCAGACCGCCGTGCTCTTCGGGTCCGTGGTCACGCTGCCGGCCCCGGTCAGCACCACGAGCGGGAAGATCAGCAGGATGCAGGCGGCCTGGTAGAGACCGTCCGGAATGCCCGTGTCGCCCCCGATGCAGGGGATGGAGAAGAGTACGACCAGCAGCAGGGCGCACCACCAGAAGCCGCCCCGCAGGCGGATGGGAGAGCCGCTCGGATTCGCCTCCGTGCGCCGTCCCGCCAGGATGCGGGAGATCAGCAGGCCGCAGAGGAAAGGATACAGCAGGCGGGTGAAACCGATGTAGATCTGCTGACCGGTGAGGCTCCAGCCGCCGATTACGGTATACTGCGGACCCTTCGGGAAGAGGCCGAAGACATCCCAGCCCAGGGTCAGGTCCAGGGTGAAAAACGCACAGCAGGCGCACAGGATGGCCAGGGCGAACTTGGGCAGGTGGCGCAGCACGAAGGCGTAGAGGATGTTGGCAAGGTATTCGAAGGTCAGGGTCCACTGCGGACCGTTGAAGGAATTGACCTCCTGCCAACCGCGGATGTCCAGATTGTTTCCGCAGGGGATCATCAGCAGGCCCATCACCAGGCACAGGGCGAACTGCCAGCCCTTGACTTCGAGGGTCTTGGGGAAGGCGCCCCCGGAGAAGAAAAACAGCGAAGCGCCGACCACCATGCCGGCGATGACCATCGGGTGCAGGCGCGTCAGACGGCGTTTGAAAAAGCCCCAGGTGGTCATCCTGTCCCAGCGGTCGTCATAGGCATAGCCGATCACGAAGCCGGACAGGACGAAGAAGAAATCCACCGCCAGGTAGCCGTGGTTCACGATCTGGGTCCCGATCTGCGGGATGTATGTCTCGAAACAGTGGAAGATGACCACCATCAGCGCGGCCACGCCGCGCAGCCCGTCCAGGATTTCGTAGCGGGGCTTGGATGCCAGGTAAATAGTCTGCTTTGCCATATCTTCACAAATATAAAGGATTTGAAGAGTATCTACAAGAAAAGGGCGGCCCACCCGGGCGGGAATGCCATAATAATTGCTATATTTGTACGATATTGCAATTACTAATTAAACATACACATTATGGCAAATCCTATCAGCGTTCTTAACCACGCAGCAGACAACATCCGCATCCTGGCCGCCGCTTCCGTCGAGAAGGCGAAGTCCGGACATCCGGGCGGCGCGATGGGTGGAGCAGATTTCATCAACGTGCTCTACTCCGAGTATCTCACCTACGACCCCAAGGACCCCGCCTGGGCCGGCCGTGACCGCTTCTTCCTCGATCCGGGCCACATGGCTCCGATGCTCTACAGCCAGCTCTGCCTGACCGGCAAGTTCTCCCTCGAGGAGCTCGCCAACCTCCGCCAGTGGGACTCCCCCACCACCGGACATCCTGAACTCAATGTCGCGCGCGGTATCGAGAACACCTCAGGTCCCCTCGGACAGGGCCACGTGCTCGCCATCGGCGCCGCCATCGCCGCCAAATTCCTCGCCGCCCGCACCGGCAACCCGACCTTCGCCAAGGAGACCATCTACGCCTATATCTCCGACGGCGGCATCGAGGAGGAGATCAGCCAGGGAGGCGCCCGCATCGCCTCCGTGCTCGGGCTGGACAACCTCGTCATGTTCTATGACTCCAACGACATCCAGCTCTCCACCGCGACCGACGTGGTGATGAACGAGGACACGGCCGCCAAGTACCGCGCTTTCGGCTGGGAGGTCATCGAGATCGACGGCAACGACGTCGCCCAGATCCGCGCAGCGCTGGACGCCGCCAAGAAGGTCCAGGGCAAGCCGACGCTGATCATCGGCAAGTGTATCATGGGCAAGGGCGCCCTCAAGGCCGACGGCAGCTCCTTCGAGCGCGACTGCAAGACCCACGGCGCGCCGCTCGGCGGCGACGCTTTCCGCAACACCGTGGCCAACCTCGGCGGCGATCCCGACCAGCCTTTCGCCATCTTCGACGACGTCAAGGCCCTCTACGCACAGCGCGATGAGGAACTCGCCGCGATCGTGGCCGGCCGCAAGGCCGAGGAGAAGGCCTGGGCCGACGCCAACCCCGACAAGGCGGCCCAGCTCGCCGACTGGTTCAGCGGCAAAGCCCCGAAGATCGACTGGAGCAAGGTCGTCCAGAAGGACAATGACTCCACCCGTTCCGCTTCCGCGGCCTGCCTGTCCGCCCTCGCGGAGCAGGTGCCCAACATGATCTGCGCCTCCGCCGACCTGTCCAACTCCGACAAGACCGACGGCTTCCTCAAGAAGACCACCGCTTTCAAGAGCGACGACTTCTCCGGCGCCTTCTTCCAGGCCGGCGTGGCCGAGCTGACGATGGCCTGCTGCTGCATGGGCATGGCCCTGCACGGCGGCGTGATCCCCGCCTGCGGCACCTTCTTCGTGTTCTCCGACTATATGAAGCCGGCCGTCCGCATGGCCGCCCTGATGGAAATTCCCGTCAAGTTCGTCTGGACCCACGACGCGTTCCGCGTGGGTGAGGACGGCCCGACCCACGAGCCCGTGGAGCAGGAAGCCCAGATCCGCCTGATGGAGAAGCTCAAGAACCACCACGGCAAGAACTCCGTGCTGGTGCTGCGTCCCGCCGACGCCAAGGAGACCACCGAGGCCTGGGCGCTCGCGATGGCGAACACCGCCACCCCGACGGCCCTGCTCTTCTCCCGCCAGAACATCGCCAACCTCCCCGAAGGCAACGACTACAGCCAGGTGGCCAGGGGCGGCTACATCGTGGCCGGTTCCGATCCGGATCCCGATGTCATCCTCGTGGCCTCCGGCTCCGAAGTCTCCACCCTGGAGGCCGGTGCGAAGCTGCTCCGCGCCGACGGCAAGAAGGTCCGCGTGGTCAGCGTCCCCTCCGAGGGCCTCTTCCGCCAGCAGAGCCCGGAGTACCAGCAGAGCGTCCTCCCCGCCGGTGTCAAGAAGTTCGGCATGACCGCCGGCCTGCCCGTCACCCTGCAGGGCCTCGTGCCCGCATCGGAAGGCACCATCTGGGGACTGGAGTCCTTCGGTTTCTCCGCCCCTTACAAGGTGCTTGACGAGAAGCTCGGCTACACCGCCCAGAATGTCTACGAGCAGGTAAACAAGCTCTTCTGAGGCAGATGAAACACATTCGGAACTTCTGTATCATAGCCCACATTGACCACGGCAAGAGCACGCTGGCCGACCGCCTGCTGGAGCTCACCCGGACGCTGGGAGCGCGCGACATGGAGAACCAGGTCCTCGACGACATGGATCTGGAGAAGGAGAAAGGCATCACCATCAAGAGCCACGCCATCCAGATGCTGCACCAGTACAAGGGAGAGACCTACAAGCTCAACCTCATCGACACCCCGGGCCACGTGGACTTTTCCTACGAAGTTTCGAGAAGCATTGCATCCTGCGAAGGCGCCCTCCTTGTGGTGGACGCCTCGCAGGGCGTGCAAGCCCAGACCATCTCCAACCTCTACATGGCCATCGACCACGGCCTGGAGATCATCCCGATCCTCAACAAGATCGATATGGACTCCGCCCAGGTGGAGGTGGTGACCGACGAGATCTGCGACCTGCTGGGTTGCGACAGTTCCGAGGTATTCAAGGTCTCCGCCCGCACGGGCGAAGGGGTCGCCCCCATCCTCGATGCCATCGTGGAGCGGATTCCGGCGCCCGAGGGCGATCCCGAGGGGCCGCTCCAGGCCCTTATCTTCGACTCCGTCTTCAACTCCTTCCGCGGCGTGATCGCCTATTTCAAGGTCCGCAACGGCTCCATCCGCAAGGGCGACAAGGTCAAGTTCTTCGCCACCGGGATGGACTATGAGGTGGAAGAGGTCGGCATCCTGAAGATGAAGCTCGTCCCCGCCCAGGAAATCGGCTGCGGGGATGTCGGCTACGTGATCACGGGCATCAAGAGCGCCGTCGAGGTCAAGGTGGGCGACACGATCACCCACGTGGTGAATCCCTGTGCCGCCGCGATCGCGGGCTTCGAGGAGGTCAAGCCCATGGTCTTCGCGGGTATGTATCCCGTGCAGGCCGATAAGTTCGAGGAACTGCGCGCCGTGCTGGAGAAGTTCCAGCTCAACGACGCCTCCTTCGTCTACGAACCCGAGAGCTCGCTCGCGCTGGGAAGCGGCTTCCGCTGCGGCTTCCTGGGCCTGCTGCACCTCGAGATCGTGCAGGAGCGGCTCTTCCGCGAGTTCGACATGGACGTGATCACCACGGTCCCCAACGTCTCCTACAAGGTCTATACGACCCAAGGTGAGGTCGTGGACGTCCACAACCCCTCCGGACTCCCGCCCCAGACCCTCATCGACCACATCGAAGAGCCCTACATCCGCGCCCAGATCATCTCCAAGTCGGAGTTCTTCGGCCCCATCATGAAGCTCTGCCTGGACCGCCGCGGCACGCTGCGGGGCCAGCACTACATCACGGCCGACCGCGTAGAACTCACCTACGACATGCCCCTGTCCGAGATCGTCTTCGACTTCTACGACAAGCTCAAGACCATTTCCAAGGGCTATGCCTCCTTCGACTACCATATCACGGAGTTCCGTCCGGCGCGGCTCGTCCGCCTGGACATCCTCCTCAACGGCGAGCCCGCCGACGCCCTGTCCACGCTCATCCACGAGGATAATGCCTATGACTTCGGCCGCAAGATGTGCGTCAAACTCAAGGACCTGATCCCGCGCCAGCAGTTCGACATCCCCATCCAGGCGGCCATCGGCGCCAAGATCATCGCGCGCGAGACCGTCAAGCAGGTGCGCAAGGACGTGACCGCCAAGTGCTACGGCGGCGATGTCACGCGCAAGCGCAAGCTCCTTGAGAAACAAAAGGAAGGCAAGAAGCGGATGCGCCAGATCGGCACCGTCCAGGTGCCGCAGAGCGCGTTCATGGCCGTTCTCAAACTGGATTCCTGAGACGATGATACGCTATTTCCGGGTTGCCGGGCTGTATTTCAGCCTCGACCTGCCGGAAGCCTTTCCGGCAGGGGAACAGCTGCACAATTATAATCCTTTCGAACAGGACGGGGCCCCCGAAGAGCTCCTCTTCGACCTGGTCCTGACCTCCGTTCCCCCGACCGGGGAGCGGGAGGAACTGTATGTCGGCCACCAGGAGAAGGGCGAGCCCGTGGTCAATCTCTACCGGACGCCGGAGGGATTCCTCGCGGAATTCGCCCCCTCACCCCGGTTCCCGGTCTGCGGACAATTGACGATGAGCTCCGATTTCCGCCACGGGCGGCTCTTCCTCACGCCTGAAAGCCCGGCACAGGCCTTCGCCATCAACAACGCCCTGATGCTGCTGTTCGCCTTCCGCTCCGCGAAGAAGTCCGCCCTCGAAATGCACGCCTCGGTGGTGATGCACGGGGGCCGCGGATTCCTGTTCCTGGGACGCAGCGGGACGGGCAAGAGCACCCACAGCCAGCTCTGGCTCAAGTACATAGACGGCACGGAACTGCTCAATGACGACAATCCCGTGCTGCGTGTCGTGGACGGATGCGTCCGGGTGTACGGCACCCCCTGGAGCGGCAAGACGCCCTGCTACAAAGCCCAGGATGTCCCCGTGGGAGCCATCGTCCGCCTGAGCCAGGCGAAAGAGAATTGCATCACCCGCCTCGGCACCGTGGGCGCCTATGCCTCCGTCATGTCCTCCTGCTCGGGTTTCCGCCCGTTCCGGGAGATTACCGACGCCCAGCACGAGACACTTTCCGCAATCGCCATGGGCGTGCCTTGTTATCAGTTGGACTGCCTGCCGGACGAAGCGGCCGCGCGGCTTTGTCAAAGTACGGTCGATGGATAAGCGCACCCTGCCCAACGACATCCTCCTGGGGGAGGTGGCGGCCGTCCTGCGCGAAGGCCGCGAGGCGGTCATCACGCCCACGGGGAACAGCATGCTCCCTTTTATCCGCGGCGGACGGGACCGCGTGGTGCTGCGCAAGCAGGATGAAATCGCCGTCGGGGATATCGTCCTGATACACATCGGCGGCCGCTATATCCTGCACCGCGTCATCGGGATCAACGGAGAGCAGATTACCCTGATGGGAGACGGTAACCTCAAGAGCGTCGAACACGGCACCCGCGCGGAGATCATCGGCACCGTTACGGAGATCATCCGGCCCGACGGCCGCAGCGTCAAGCCGGGGACGGGCCGCTTCTGGCGGTTCCTCAAGCCTTTCCGGCGT
Organism: Bacteroidales bacterium; assembly: GCA_016290835.1. Classification (GTDB taxonomy): domain Bacteria; phylum Bacteroidota; class Bacteroidia; order Bacteroidales; family UBA932; genus Cryptobacteroides. Next base: position 43,658 of record JAEEVG010000011.1, read on the forward strand.
TATATTTTGTTTATTTACAGAAGATTGATATGAAACTGCTTGATGGACTGACCCTGCGGAAACTCGGCCGGGAATACATTGTCACGGGAGACGGTCCCTCCCGGATTGATTTCAGCAAAGTGGTGTCGATGAACGGCACCGCGGCTTATCTGTTCGAGCAACTCGCCGGGCGCGATTTCTCCCTGGAGGATATGGTCGCCCTGCTGACCGAGCGCTATGACGTCTCCGAACAGACCGCCCGCGACGATGCGGCGCGTCTGCTCGAAAACTGGGCCGGCGCCGGCCTGCTCGGATAATGATTCCGATCCGCCAGATCCTCTCCGGACTTGCTCCGATGGCCCGCCCTTCCCGCGGAAGGGGGTTGGTCAGCGTGTTCATCGGTCTGGTACGCGTCGCAGCCTCCCTGGGTTTCGTGTGGTGCTGCAAGCGCCTGGTGGACATCGCCACGGGCCACTCCGACGCACCGCTCCCCCTGTACATCGGCATCTTGCTCGGCATCATGCTATTGCAGCTGATCTGCTCGGTGAGCGCTTCCGCGTGGGAGAGTTACAACCTCGTCCGAACCGGCAACGAACTCCGCGAGAGCACGTTCTCCACCGTGCTCCGCAGCACCTGGACCGGCCGGGAGCGTTTTCGCAGCGGGGATGCCGTCAACCGCCTCGAGGAAGATGTACGCGTGGTCACGGACCTGGTCTGTTCCCGTTTCCCCGAGACGCTCATCACCCTGATCCAGCTGTTAGCCGCCTCCGTGTACTTGCTCTGCATGGCCCCCACCCTGCTCTGGGTTCTGGTGATTCTGATGGTCGCCGCCGTCCTGGGCTCCCGGATGTTCTTCCGCAAGCTCCGAGAACTGACCGCCATCATCCGGAAGCAGGATGCCGAAGTACAGCAGCTGATGCAGGAGAACCTCCAGAAACGCATCGTGGTGCTGACCCTGATCGGCACCCGCAGGGTGCTGGAACGCCTGGGCTGGCTGCAGAAAGACATCCTCGGCCACACGGTCCTGCGCCTGAAATACAACTCCGTCGCCCGTGCCTTCATGCATTTCGGCTTCATGAGCGGATATGCCGCCGCCTTCCTCTGGGGCGTGTTCGGCATCCGCAGCGGGGTCGTCACCTATGGTATGATGACCGCTTTCCTCCAGCTCGTGGGACAGGTCCAGCGGCCGATTTTCGATCTGGCCCGGCAGATTCCCGCCTTCATCCACGCCACCACCTCGGTGGAGCGGCTGATGGAGCTCCAGGCCCTCGAGCAGGAACCGGAGGAGGCGCCCGTCCGCCTGGACGGCGCACCCGGCATCCGGGTCACGGACGTGGACTTCTCCTATCCCGGCCGCCCCGAGCGCATCCTGGATCATTTCTGTTGGGATTTCACCCCCGGCAGCACCACCGTGGTGATGGGTCCCACGGGCGCCGGCAAGAGTACGCTGAGCCGGCTGGTGCTGGGCCTGCTCCGTCCAGACGGCGGATCCGTGGAGATCTATGGCCCGGAAGGCAGTTTCCCGGCCGGACCCGCCGTCCGCGGCAACTTCCTCTACGTCCCCCAGGGCAATTCCCTGCTCAGCGGCACCATCCGCCAGAACCTGCTGCTCGCCAGGCCCGACGCCGATGAGGAGCAGCTCCGGGAAGCGCTTCACACGGCGGTCGCCGACTTCGTCTTCGAGCTGCCCGACGAGCTGGATACGCCCTGCGGCGAGGAAGGTACCGGCCTGAGCGAAGGCCAGTGCCAGCGCATCGCCATCGCCCGCGCCCTGCTGCGCGAAGGCGGAATCCTGATTCTCGACGAGGCCACCTCCGCCCTTGACGCCGAGACCGAAGAACTCCTGCTGGAGCGCATTTTCGCGCGGCACCACGGCAAGAAGACCCTGCTGTTCATCTCCCACCGCGACGCCGTTTCGACCCGGGCCGACCAAGTCCTGCACCTCGACTGATGGAGTGGTTGGAGAGCCTCGGCCTGCTGGGCTTGTTTCTCGGGAGCGCGCTGGCCGCATCGATATTCCCTTTCAGTTCCGATGTCCTGTACATCGCCGTCCTGGCCACCACCGGCAAGGGGGTCGGCTGTTTCCTCGCGGCCACGAGCGGCAGTTGGGTGGGCAGCCTGTTCACCTACTGGCTCGGCTGGCTCGGGAAAATGGAATGGATCGAAAAATGGCTCAAGGTTTCGCGCGAGAAACTCGACAAGCAGCAGGCCAAGGTGCAGAAATACGGGGTCTGGCTGGCTCTGCTGAGCGGAGTCCCGGTCATCGGGGACATCCTGGTGCTCGCGCTGGGCTTCTATAAGACCGCCCCCGGATGGACCTTCCTGATGCTGCTGATCGGCAAGATCCTCCGTTTCCTGTTCTGGAACCTGATCGTGGGGCTGTTCTAGATGTACGCGATGATGTAGTAGAGCATCACGGCCGAGGAGATCAGTTTGATCCCCGTGCCGGAGAGGAAGCCCAGGAAGGCGCCCAGCGAAGATTTGAGGGAGGCGCCCGCCGCCTTGCCGCCCAGCAGCAGTTCCGCAAGGAACGCGCCCGCGATCGAGGTGAGGATCATTCCGCCGGGCAGCGGAAAGATCAATCCGGCGAGCAGGCCGATGATGGCACCCCAGGAGGCATATTTGCTGCCGCCGGTCAGCTTAGTGAACCAGGCCGGCACGATGTAGTCCAGCACGGTGACCACGATGGTGACGGCGAGCAGCACGAAGAGCAGGGTCGCGCTCATCGGGTCTCCGCCGAAGAAATAGATCAGCAGGATGCCCAGCCAGCTGAGCGGCGGTCCCGGGATGCCGGGCACGATGCTGCCGACGATCCCCGCGAGACCGAGGATGACGGCAAGGATGATCATCACGATATTCATGCTGTAAAGATACGAACTTTCACGCAATTGTTGCAGTTCCGCGTTTTTTTGTAAATTTGTGCAGGAAACCCATTAATTTAATTATACACACTATGAGCGAAGAACCCAAAAAGAAAGCCATGGACCTCAACGGTGATGGCAAAGTGACCTTCGACGAGGCCGTCCAGTACACCAAAGAAAAAGCCGCTGAATTTGCCGACAAGGCGAAGGTGAAAGCCGTGGAGTTCAGCGAAGAGGCCAAGGTCAAGCTCGGCGAACTGAAGGTCGAGGCCGCCGAAGTGGCCGCCAAGGCCAAGGTGAAAGCCGCAGAGATCAGCGAGGAAGTCAAAGACATCTACGACGACACCAAGGAGAAAGTCAAAGACTACGTCGCCAGCAAGAAAGCCTGACGTCTCTCCTCCCTGCACACGAAGACGGATGACTGCCGGCCGGCAGTCATCCGTCTTTTTATCGCAGTTGGGCAGGGCCTAGAACATGAAGGCTACGCCAACGGTGAAGGTATTGTTGTGGACTTCGTGCTCGCGGACCAGACGGGTCAGGCCGAGCGCATAGCCGATGCGGAGCTGGACCGCTTCGGAGAAGGCGGCGGTGGCGCCGAAGCCCCACTGGATATTCATTGTCGCGAACTTATGCATTGCATCGGAAATGTCGGTATTGGTGATGAATTTGTCTTTGGAATAGACGTTGCCGCCGGTGCCGATGTTGAGCGCCGGACCGGTGTACAGGCCGATCATCATCTCGGACGAAGCGTCAAAATTGTACTTGATGTTGAGCGGGATGTTCAGGTAGGTCATTTTGATGAACTTGGGATCGTTCATGCCGCTCTTGCCGGACAGGTAATAGAAATACACACCCGGTTCGAAGGTCAGTCCGGCCATCGTGGAGAAGTAAAGTTCCTTGCCGAGGCCGAAATACACGCCGCCCAGGTTGTGCTCCTGGAGGTAGGTCGAGCAATCATCGCCATTGAAACTGGTGGAGGCATAGCCGACACCGGCGCGCCATTCGGTAGACTGGGCGGAAGCATTCACGCAGACGAGGAGCGCGGCTGCGGAGAGAAGGATGACGAAAAACTTTTTCACGGTATTCATTTTTATGGTTTCAATGCAAGGTTAAACATACAAAAATAAGAAAAAAAAGAAGATCTGCCACATTTTCGTATTTTTGCGTTATGAATTCCTTCACGCAGACCCTCCTCGCCTGGTACGAAGCCAACGGACGGGACCTCCCCTGGCGCCGCACCCGCGACCCCTATGCGATCTGGATCAGCGAGATCATCCTCCAGCAGACGCGCATCGCCCAGGGGCAGGCTTATTGGGAGCGCTTCCTGGACGCCTTTCCGGATGTGGGGCGGCTCGCCGCCGCCTCGGAAGACGAGGTGCTGCGCCTCTGGCAGGGCCTGGGCTACTACAGCCGCGCCCGCAACCTGCACGCCGCCGCCCGGCAGATCGCCGCCGCCGGCCGTTTCCCCGATACTCTTGAAGGCATCCGCGCGCTCAAGGGCGTGGGCGACTACACCGCCGCGGCCATCGGCTCCATCGCCTTCGGCCTGCCGGAAGCCGTGGTGGACGGCAATGTCTACCGGGTGCTCGCGCGCCACTTCGGCATCGCCACCCCCGTCGGCACCCCGGCCGCCAAGAAGGAATTCAGCGCCCTGGCCCGGACCCTGCTCCCGCCGGAGCGCCCGGGGGACTTCAACCAGGCGATGATGGACTTCGGCGCCATCCAGTGCACGAGCGCCGCGCCCGCCTGCCTGCTCTGCCCCCTGCAGGAAAGTTGTGTGGCGCTTGCCAAAGGAACGGTGGATGCCCTGCCCGTGCGGCAGAAAGCCGCCGCCGTGCAGGTCCGCCGCTTCATTTATGTCTATCTGCGTTTCCGGGGACGCACGGCCATCCGCCGCCGCGGCCCCGGCGACATCTGGCAGGGCCTGTACGAGCCGCTGGTCTGCGACCGGCCCCCCGAAGGAGCGCGCCTGCTGCAAAAAGACTTCCGGCACCAGCTGACCCACCGCACGCTGCTGGTGGATTTCTATCTATGGGAGCCGGAGCGGGAGCCTTCCCTGGAGGAGGGCTATCGCTGGATTGAAGAAGCGGAACTCGACCGCTTCGCCAAGCCCCGCCTCTTCGAACTGCTGCTCGAATCTCTCTAAAGTGGTCCGAATTGGGTCTGGCCGCCCTGCTGGGGCATCGGCGGCCGCTGCGGAGCGCGGCGCGGCTCGACCGGACAGCTGAACTCCTGCAGGGTCGGGTGCGGATCCTTGGGATTGAAGTCCGGGGTCTCCGGGAGCAGATAATCCTTCAGGGGCAGACCGCTTTCACGCAGGCCCTTGACGATGCACAGGGAGAACAGGTAGGCGCCGAAGTTGTCGGTGTGGGTGCCGTCGGCATAGGCCGGAAGGGCATCCTGACCGAGGGCCGAGACAATCTCGCGGCTCATTCCCCAGAGGTCGATGTAGGCGCATTCGCCCAACTCCGCGCCGCGGCGGGCATTGATCCCGTAGGGGGTCATCAGTTCCGTGGACATAGCGGTACGGCGGTCGATCTTGGTCATCGGCGAGACGATCACCGGGATCATCCCGTGGCGCTTGGCCTCCAGGGCCATCGTGGCGAGGCCCCAGACGTAATCCTTCTCCGGATCGGCGTGGGTGCGCACCCAGTCCCCGGCCAGGTCTTCCTGGGGCCACATCGCATCGTGTCCGCTGCTTTTCTCGTCATTGGTCCCCAGCTGGATGAGCAGGTAGTCGCCGGGACGGCAGCTTTCCATGATCTTGTCCCAGCGGCGCATGAAGCGGAAGCCTTTGATGGTCATCCCGCTCTCGGCGTGGTTGGAGACGGCTACGTGCTCATCGAACCAGCGGGGCAGGTACTGTCCCCAGGTGCCGCCGCTCGGCTGGTCGGTCACGGTGGAGTCGCCGATGATGAACACGGTCACGACATCCTCCGCCGCCGGCTCGATCTCAAGGGCGCACACGGCAGGGGCGCTGTCGTAGAACTGCAGGGTCAGCTTGTCGTCCCAGGTGAAGGTCTTCACGGTCCCGGTTTCCGCATCCCACTCGCGTGAGTTCAGCTTGATCGAATTGCCGCTGGAGAGCTGCGGGGTGCGGATATTGACGTTGAAGGAAAGCTTTTTCACCTCGTTCCGGGCCGTCTCGACGCTTTCCAGCATCAGGCGGCGCACCTCCGACTTGACGGTGGTACGGGACTTCCCCCGGATGTCGCCCAGGGTGAGCGTGACCTTGTAATTTCCTTCCGGAAGACGGACCGAGAAGCGGAAAGGCTCGGCGCCGGTGACGAAGTCCCGGGTGAGTGCATCCCGACCCGCGCGGTCGACGTCAGCGGGGGCTGCTCCGGGTTCGAACCCGTAGCCGAGGGCCTCGGAGTAATGGGTTCCGGCGGTGACGGCGGTATAGCCCGCCGCGGCCGAAGCGGAGCCGAAGTCGAAACGGAAGGACTGTGCCTGCGCCGGGAAGAGCGTCAGCGCGGCCAGGGCCGCAAGCAGGATTTTGCTGGTTTTCATATGGTTATCGTATTGTATCAAGCTTGGATGAAGCGCCCGTCGCGCATCACCAGGGTGCGGTCGCACAGGGCGGCCAGTTCCGGATCGTGGGTCACGATGACGACGGTCTGGCCCAGGCGCTCGCGCAGGTCGAACAGCAGGCGGTGGATCTCCTGTTTGGTAGCGGAATCAAGGTTGCCCGTGGGCTCGTCGGCGAAGAGCACGGCCGGCTCGTTGACCAGGGCGCGGGCGATAGCCACGCGCTGCTGCTCCCCGCCCGAGAGTTCGGAGGGTTTGTGGTCCAGGCGGGCCGTCAGGCCCACCTCGCCCAACAGCCGCTCCGCACGCGCGAGGGCCGTCTTTTTCGACTCCCCGGCGATCAGCGCCGGGATCATCACGTTCTCCAGGGCGGAGAACTCGGGCAGGAGGTGGTGCGCCTGGAAGACGAACCCGACGCGCCGTCCGCGGAAGGCAGAGAGCGCATCGCCCTTGAGGCGGAGTACGTCCCGGCCTTCGATCTGCAGGCTGCCGCTGTCCGGGGTGGACAGGGTGCCGAGAATCTGCAGGAGGGTGGATTTGCCGGCGCCGGAGGCGCCCATGATGGCCACGACTTCGCCCTTCCCGGCGCTGAAGTCGATGCCCTTCAGGACTTCCAGGGTCCCGAAACTTTTGTGGATATCGTGGGCTTCGATGATCAT
>JAEEVG010000062.1 GCA_016290835.1 Bacteroidales bacterium
ACTGATCGCCAGCGCCCAATCCCCGAAGATCTTGTAGGCATCCCGCAGATAGCGCGCCGCGGCATCCACCGCCTTCTCTACATCCAGCCGCTCATCCACGAAAGAATTGATCTCCAGCCCGTAGCTGCGCGCCGTCGTATAGATGAACTGCCAGATGCCCCGCGCCCCCGCACGCGAAGTCGCCACGGGGTTGAGCATCGACTCGATGATGGCCATATACTTGAGCTCCTGCGGCAGATCGTAGCGCGCCAAGATATCCTCGAAAATCGGGAAATAATAGGCGCTCAGGCCCATCACACGCCCCATCCGGGACGGCATCCGCTCCGAATAGAGAATGATGTAATTCTTCACATTATCGTTGAACGGCAGCGAGATAAACGAATTCATCGCCGTCAGGCGCCGCATCATCTCCTCGTCGGAAACATTGGACGAGAAGCGGATCGAATCCATGTCATAATCCCCTACCACATCGAAATCGATCGCCATCGAATTCTTGTACCACAGATGCAGCAAACTGTCGCTCACCTCGGTCGTATACTCGATCTGCTCCTCCGGCTCATTGCCCTCCAGCACCGCGATATCCAGCGAATCGAGATACTTCCGCTCCTTCAGGCTGTCCAGCAACAGCTGGAGCGAATCCAGCGTGTTGCGAAGCTGCTCATTCTCTTCGATCACCTGCTTCTTCGACGGATTACGCCGGCCGAACAGGCCGTTCAGCCGCTCGGACAGCGGCTTGCGGTCGGGCTCGACCTGCTGGAAAATCGCACCCGCAGCGGAGGCGGGCGGCGGCGGGATCGTGTCGGTCTGCGCCCCGAGCGGAAGGCTCAGCAGCACCAGGACAAGACCACTAAAGAAAGAGTATAACTTCATACAGCTCAGAAATTTAAGCCCAGCCTGAAGCCGACGGCCGTCTGCTGGGAAACCGGGTTGATGGAGGCAAATTGGTACTCAGGCAGAATCACGGTCGGTGCTACCTTGAGCGTGATGTCGTCGTCCACCTCGAAATTATGCATATACGAGAAGACGTTGGCATCGATGACTTGGAGGAGATACAGCGCCGCGATGGCCAGGAGCGAATAATCCCGGTAGCGGCGGTAGGTATTGCGGTAATAGAGGGCCTGGTCGGCGGAGATGGGGCCGGAATACTGCGCTTCCGGATCCGTGGCCTGCAGGTAGATGGAGCGGAAACGCTGGAAATTCTTGTTGCAGTCGCTGTAGTAGTGGAAAGCGAAGCCCATCGCCCCGAGATAAATCGGGAGCTTCCAGTACTCGTGGTTGTAGATCTGGCCCAGACCCGGAACGAGGATCGAGAAAAGCGTGGCCGTGCCCGGATGCGGATAATCATTGGGCCGGTAATTGATCACCCCGTCCATCAGGGAGGCCCAGTACACCACCCCGGCGCCGATGAAGCAGTACCGGGCGGCCTGCTGCTTGCCGTGGGTGTTGAGGTAGATGCCGGTCCCGAGCGAGCCGCCCAGGGCGCCGTAGATGATGGGGAGCTTCCAGGTCTGGCGGTTGTAGATCTGCGAGCCGCCGACGAACAGGGCGGAGCCGCCCGTCATCGTGCCGATCTTGAGTTCGTTCTTGTGCGCCAGGCCCCCGAAATACTCCTTCAAGGAGAAGAGCACCTCGGTGGAATCCTGGTCCGCGGCGGAGTCGTCGTTGTACTGCTGGGAGAAGGCCTCGCTGCGGAACTGCGCTGAAGCATCGATGCAAAATGCGGCGGCGAGAGACGCCGTCAACAATATGCAGAAGAGCTTCAGATGATTCATCAGAACTGCTTTTCCTCCAGGGCTTCCACAAAGGCCCGGACCTCATCGTCCGAGTCGAAACGGATGGTCATCACCCCCTTCCCCGAAGGGCTCCGCTTGAGGGAGATATCGTTGGAGAAATACTTGCCCACGTGCTCGAGGATGCGGTAGTAATCCTGCGGGAGCTCCACCTCCGGACGGACGGGTTTCACACGCGAACGCGCGGCGTCCGGGTCCACCTGGAGCTTGCGCACGATGCTCTCCAGTTCGCGCACCGACAGGCCGTCGCGGATCACCAGGTCGCAGAGCTGCTCCTGCACCTCCGGCGCTTCCACGCCGAGAATGGCCTTGGCGTGGCCGGCGCTCAGCAGGCCCACCTTGATGTCGTGCTGCACCTTAGCGGGCAACTTGAGCAGGCGGATGGTGTTGGCCACGGTGGCCCGCTTCTTCCCCACCCGCTCGGCCAGGTTGTCCTGCGTGAGGTGGCACTCCTCGATCAGGCGCCGGTAGCTCAAAGCCAGCTCAATCGGGTCGAGGTCCTCGCGCTGGACGTTCTCCACGATGGCCATCTCCAGCATACCCTGGTCGTTGGCGTCGCGGATATAGGCCGGGATGGTGGTCATCCCCGCCATGCAGCAGGCCTTGTAGCGGCGCTCGCCGCTGATGATCTGGTAGCGCCGCTCGCCGACGCGCCGCACCGTCACGGGCTGGATCAGCCCCAGGGTGCGGATGGAAGCGGCCAGCTCCTCCAGTGCCGCCTGGTCGAAAGACATACGGGGCTGGAAGGGGTTGGGTTCGATCATATCCACGGGGATCCGGAGGATGTCCGCCGTGTTCTCGCGGCGCCCGAGGGGGGCCGCTCCGACGATTTCTTTGTTGATATAGCCGATCGGCTTGCGAAGGTCTTCGGTATTGGGGACCTCGCCCAGCAGGGCGCTCAGGCCCCGGCCGAGGCCGCGGGGTTCTTTGCTCATAGCGTCTCTCCGTTGTGCTCCAGCACTTCCCGGGCAAGGTTGAGATAGTTGGTGGAGCCGTTGCACATAATGTCGTAAAGGATGATGGGTTTGCCGTGGGACGGGGCCTCGCTGAGGCGGATGTTGCGCTGGATGACCGTCTGGAACACCAGGTCCTGAAAATGCTCGCGCAGCTGGGCGAGCACCTGCGTATGCACCCGCGTACGCCCGTCGAACATCGTCACCACGAAGCCCTCGATGGTCAGCGCGGGGTTCACCCCGTCCTTGACCAGCCGGATGGTCTGCAGGAGCTTCCCGAGGCCCTCCAGGGCAAAGAACTCCGGCTGCACCGGGATGATCACCGAGTCGGCGGCCGTCAGGGTGTTGACCGTGATCAGGCCCAGCGACGGGGCGCAGTCGATGATGATGTAGTCGTAGGTGGCGCGGATGGGTGCGAGGGCGTCCTTGAGCAGGGACTCGCGGCGCTCGGCCTCGATCATCTCGATCTCGGCGCCCACGAGGTTGATGTGGGACGGGACGAGGTGCAGGCCCGCAATCTCGGTCTGGATCAGCGCATCTTCGATGCCGATGCGGCCGATCATCACCTCGTAGAGGGTGCGCTCCTGGTCATTGTCGGGCGCGAAATTCAGGCCCGAGGTCGTGTTGGCCTGCGGGTCCGCGTCGATGATCAGCACCTTCTTCTCCAGGACGGCAAGGGAGGCCGCCAGGTTGATGGCGGTGGTGGTCTTCCCGACGCCCCCTTTCTGATTGGCGATTGCGATGACTTTTCCCATAATCCTAATCGAGCTAGAAGTACAAAGTTAGCAAATTATTCCTATATTCGCGGTATGTGTACGACAAAAACCGAATGGTATTTCATCGTCAATCCCCGCGCCGGTTCCGGCAAGACGATGTCTGCCTGGGTCCCCGCTGAGCGTCTGCTCGAAGAACGGGGCATTCCCTACATCACCGCGATGACCGACCACAAGAAGCACGCCATCGAGCTCGCGCGCGAAGCCGCGGCGGCCGGCTGGCGCCGCATTGCCGCCGTGGGCGGCGACGGTTCCCTGCACGAGGTCCTGGGCGGGATCTGCAGCTGGTGCGCCGCCACGGGGACACCCACCGAGGAGTTCCGCCTGGCCGTGGTCCCGATCGGCTCGGGTAACGACTGGATCAAGTCCTGCGGCGTCCCGGACGACATCGACAAGGTCATCGACCTGATCGCGAAGGACGCCTTCGCTCCGATGGACATCGTCCGCGCCTCCAGCGCCGGCGGGCGGATTTCGTACATGGCCAACGTCGGCGGGATTGGCTTCGACTCCCACGTCTGCGAGCGGGTCAACCGCCAGAAAGAACGGGGGATGCGCGGCCGGATGATCTACCTCGACGGCCTGCGCTACACGATGCTGCACCTCTCCCCCATCTCCATCAGCGTCCACGCCGACGGCAAGGAGGTGTTCAGTGGCGAGGCCTATTCGCTCGCGATGGGCAACGGACCCTGGTCCGGCGGCGGGATGCGCCAGGTGCCCCTGGCCGTCAACGACGACGGCTACATCGACTTCATGATCGTCCCGAAGGCCAAGTTGCGCACCATGATGAAGGAGGTCCCGCGCTTGTTCGCCGGCACGACCCACGAGTCCACGCTCATCACCACCGGGCGTTGCCGCACGCTGCTGATCGCGCCCCTGGGCGAGTGCTCGGCGGACATCATCGAATTCGATGGAGAAGTAGAAGGGAAGCTCCCCCTGCGGGTGGAGGTCACCGGGCAGCAGATCCTCGTCCTGAAAGGCGCAGTTTCGCGATAAGCAGCCGCCCCAGCATCGCGAGGCCCCAGCCCACCAGCAGCCCCACGCCGAAGCCCACCATCACGTCGCCGAAGAAATGTTTCCCGACGAAGACCCGGCTCATTCCGACGAGCAGGGCCCAGATGAAGATGCCCCAGCCGTAGGCGCGGTAGCGGCGCGTCTTGTCGTCGCGGAAGCAGAAGAAGGAGCAGGCGGCGAAGCCCATCGCGTTGGCCGCGTGGGCGGAATAGAAGCCGTAGAGGTTGCCCTTGCCCTCGAGGATGTGCAAGCCCCCGTCGACCATGTTCTGGTCCCAGCAGGGGCGCAGGCGCTCGAAGAATTCCTTCGTGAAATTCGCGAACTGGTCGCAGACCGTGACGGTGAGCACGCAGGCGAGCAGGGCCACCAGGGCCCGCTTCCAGCCGAGGCGGATGAACAGGAACACGAGCACCACGGCGTAGAGCGCGAACCAGATTTCCTTGTTGGAGAAGACCTGCCAGACGGCGTCGCTCGCCGGGCAGTGCAACGAGTTGATAGCCAGGGTGACACGCTGGTCGATGTGGTGAGCCCAGCGGAGGATTTCTAAGCTTGGAGCGCCTTCCATAGGGTATCTTTGAGTTCTTGGAGGCCCTCGCCGGTGCTCGAGGAGATGAACACGCAGGGGACCTTGCGGGGCAGGTGCGGGCGGATCATTTTCTTCAGCTCATCGTCGATCAGGTCGCATTTGGTGATGGCCAGCACACGCTGCTTGGTGAGGAGTTCGGGGTTGTACTGCTTGAGTTCGGAGAGCAGGGTCTTGTAGGCGAGGGCGATGTCTTCTTCTTCGACGCTCACCATGAAGAGCAGCACCGAGTTGCGCTCGATGTGGCGCAGGAAACGGATGCCGATGCCCTTGCCTTCGTGGGCGCCTTCGATGATGCCCGGGATATCGGCCATCACGAAGGAACGGTCGTCGTAGTAGCGGACGATGCCGAGGTTGGGCTCCAGGGTGGTGAAGGCGTAGGACGCGATCTTGGGCTTGGCGGCCGTGATCGTGGCCAGCAGGGTGGATTTCCCGGCATTGGGGAATCCCACCAGGCCCACGTCCGCGAGGAGCTTGAGTTCGAGGATATAGACGCCCTCCTCCCCTTCTTCGCCCGGCTGGGCGAAACGCGGGGTCTGCAGGGTCGCGGTCTTGAAATTGTTGTTGCCCAGGCCGCCCTTGCCGCCGCGGCAGAGGATGCGCTCCTCGCCCGCCTCCATCATCTCGAAGAGCACCTCGTCGGTCTCGGCGTTCTTGGCCACCGTGCCGATGGGGACGTCCAGATAGATGTCCGCACCGTTCTTGCCGGTACGCAGGTCGGAGCCGCCTTTCTCGCCGTCCTCGGCGTGGATGTGCTTGCGGTATTTAAGGTGGATGAGGGTCCAGAACTGGGGATTGGCCCGCAGGATGATGTGGCCGCCCCGGCCGCCATCGCCGCCGTCCGGCCCGCCCTTCGGCACATACTTCGCCCGGTGCAGATGCGCACTCCCCGCACCCCCGTGCCCGGAGGCACAGTAGATCTTGACGTAATCGATGAAATTACTCTCCGCCATCGCTTTGTCGCTTTGCTGCTAAAACACCTGCAAAGATACACAAAAAACCCAAACAATCCCCCGCCTGGCAAGTTCCCTCTTGCCGCGAGACCGCGGCGGTGGCTGGGCGCTCGCCGCCTCGCGGATGCGAGGCTCGGCGGCTCCCGCGGTGGATGGTTAGTGGAGCCGACGATAGAGCTAGTGGCTGCCATCGGGGCACCACCGCCTCGCTTTACGCGGCTCGGCGGTTAGCGGGAGGCGGGCTGAGAGCTTTGGAGGGCTCTCAGCCGCCCCCGCTCGCCCGGCGGGGGTCCGGGACAAGGTACCGGGTGTGCGAGACGTCCTGAAAACAGGGACGTCTCGTGGAGTTGATCCCAACTGTCAGACAGGTGTCCAGAAAATCGCCTTCTGGAGCAAAAAAAGTGGATACCTGTACCCTCAAACAGCCGATTCCAGCCAAAAAGCCCGACAGGTGTCCACAAATATTGCGTACAATAGCGTTTTTGTGGACACCTGTTTCGGAAATGGGATTTAGATGTCGGGCTTGTGGCTTCCGGGCAAGCGGGGGCCCGCCGAGAGCCTGCCGAACTCTCGGCGGCGCCCCCGCTAAGCGCCGAGCCGCGTAAAGCGAGGCGCTGGTGCCCCCCGACAGCCCAACCCCCCGCCCCTCGCAGCGCCAATCCCCACTCGCAGCCGCCGCCGAGCCTCGCACCTGCGAGGCGGCGGACTGCCCCTCCCGCCGCTCTTGGGCGGAAAGCTTTATTTCCAGGTTGGACACCTCACGCTACCCGTTTTCCCGTGCCGAGCAAATGTTTGATAATCAATCAAATATGAAAACTCGGGTATCGTTTTTGGGTACCCGAGTTTTCAGTTCTTGCTCAGTATCAGCACTTTCCTTGGCACGCTACTTTACCGCCAGCAGTGCCGCGGCGCTGATAATCCTCAGGAGGCTATTCCTCCGTGGGTTTTTTGAAGATTTTGTACCCGATGGCGGCGATGGTCATGCTCATCAGGGGGGAGATGAGGTTGAAGAAGCAGAAGGGCAGGTAGGTGATCGTGGGGACGTGCAAGATGGTGGACTGCGTCATACCGCAACTGCTCCAGGGATACAGCGGCGAGGTCACGGTCGCGGAATCCTCCACGCTGCGGCTCAACAGTCGCCGCTCAAAGCCCTCTTTATCGTAGGTATCCCGCAGCAGATCCGAAGTCAGAATAATAGACAAATACTGATCGGACACGATACCGTTGAGCACCGTACCGCTGATCACGGTCGAAGACACCAGCCCGAAACGCCGCCGCGTCAGCGGCAGGATCAGCAGCGAAATCCGCCGCAACATCCCGCTCGCCCGCATGCATCCGCCAAAACACATCGAACAGATAATCAGGAAGATCGTATTCAGCATCCCGACCATTCCGCGCGTCGACACCAGCGCATCCACCTCCGCGTGCCCCGTCTCGATGGACACGGAATTATAGAGCATCTCCGCCGTCCCGGCGAAATACACCCGCGCGTTCGAACCCTGCGCCACCTTCTCCCCCAGCCCGTGCACCAGCTCCGGCTGGAAAATCAACGCGAACACAGCGGCCAGCGCCGTACTGATCGCCAGCACCGTCAGCGCCGGCATCTTCCGCGCGATCAGCACCCCGGTGACCACCGGCACGATCAACAGCCAGGGCGTCAGGTTGAACGTGCTCTTCAGCGACTCCGAATACATCGCGATCTGCGACGCCGGCGCCCCGTCGTGCGCGAGCCCCAGCACCGTGAAAATGATCAGCGCGATCGTAATACTCGGCACCGTGGTGATCATCATATACCGGATATGCGTAAACAGCGGCACCCGGTTGACCGAAGAAGCCATCACCGTCGTATCCGACAGCGGGGATATCTTATCCCCGAAATAAGCCCCGGAAATAATGGCGCCGGCGATCATCCCCTCGGAGAACCCCTCGGCCTTCCCGATCCCCATCAACGCCACGCCGATCGTCGCGATCGTCGTCCACGAACTGCCCGTCATCACCGACACCAGCGCGCAGATCACGCACGCCGACAGCAAGAACACCTTCGGCGAAATGATCTTGAGCCCGAATGTAATGAAGATCGGCACCACCCCGCTGACCGTCCACGCGCCCGACAGGGCCCCGATCATCAGCAGGATCACGATGGCGCTCGCCACGTCCCCCAAATTGGCCCGGATGGCTTCCTCGAACTCCGCCCAGGGCGTCTTGAAACGCCACATCGCGAGCCACACGCACACGCCGGCCGCCAGCAACAACGACACCTGCGAAGCGCCCATGATGGCATCGCTCCCGAAAATTCCGATATCGACAGCAAGCAAACCGACCAGCACCACAAGCGGCACCAGCGAAATGAGGGTATTCGATAATTGCTTCTTATTCATACACTACTACTAACGGCTTCAGCGTGCAAGGTAATAAAAAAGGCGCATTCCCGCAAGGGAACGCGCCTCTAATTGCGCTCAGGCCTCCGATTACTTCACCTCGATGGTGACGATACGGCCCTTGATCGGGCTGTCGGACGGGATCACGTCGGCGACGGTCTCGATGTTGGCGGCCTTGTAGCCGAACTGCTTCACGAGGATGTCACGGACATACTCGGCACGCTGGCGGGACAGACGGTCGTTGACCTCCTTGCTGCCGGTACCGGCATCGGCGCCACCGGTGATGAGGAGCTTCTGGTTCGGGTTGAAGGTGTGCGTGGCGTAGTACTCCAGGCGGGCGAGCTCACGCTCGGAAAGCTTGGTCTGGGCGAGATCGAAATAGAGGATCTCCGGCACCATCGCGACATCGGTCTTCACCACGGTCTCGGTGAAACGGCCGTTCTTGTAGTCATAGGTCTTGCCATCGGTCAGGCCGGTGAACTTGGCCAGCTGGTTCTGCAGCGTGCTCACCTGCTTCTCGGCATCGGAGATGCGGGCAGCGGCGGTGTTCAGCTGATCACGCAGGGCATTCAGACGACCCTCATCCACCACCGGGGCGGGCGTAGCCGGACGGCTGAAGCCGCCCTGGCCGAAGTGGAACACCAGGCCGGCGGTCACGGACGGGAAACTCACCCACTGGGAGCCCTCACCTTTCACGCGGAACGCCTTCTCGGCGGCCACGATATTGGACAAGTCGATGCTCAGGGACACGCCCTTGCCCAGACGGAACTGGTTGGCGATACCGGCGCCCAGGCCGACAGTCGCCTCACCGGCCTTCTTGTAGCCCGGGAACAGCACCGCACCACGCACGTAAAGAACCGGATTCCAGACGCGGCCCTCCTTGAAGTAGGCCGTCCCGGCGAGGTTCCAGAGAGCGTCGAGATGGAGCTGGGTATTGAACATCTTATCCTTTCCGGAAATCCAGGTCTCGGGCTTGTGGGCGGCGAGGTTGCTCAGGCCGTGGTAGCCGGCACGGAAACCGATGGCCGGGGTGAACCACTTACCGAAGTTGAACTCGATGGCCGGGGCCAATTTGCTGAACTTACCCTCGTCGTAGGTGAAATTCAGACCACCGCCGAGCTCCATGAACCAGTTGTTCTCGGCCGGGCCGATCAACAGCTCAGACACGGGCTCCTGCGCATTAGCAGAGTAGGACGCGGCGAGAAGCAGGGCCGCTGCCGTCGCGAAAATCGAAAGAAAAACTCTCTTCATTTTTTGTATGATCTTTGGTTAATAATAATTTGATTTCAAACAATCTAACTCGCAAATATACGCATTTTCCCGGAATAGTGTACCCCGCCGGCGGGATTATTCCTCTTTTGCATCCGGATCGAAGTCCGGATCCACCGACCCACGGAAATCGATCGACTCCCGGTTGCGGGACTGCACGTGGACATCGGTACGCCCGTTTTCGAACACCGTGAGCTGGTAGAGGAGGTAGTCCTCCTCGTTGTCGGTCACGAACTCGATGATCGTGCGGTCGCCGCGGCGCCGCTCCACATACTCGTCGATCTCCGACTCGAAATTCAGGCCCTTGCCCCCGCCGTACGGGATGTTGTAGGCTACGCCCATATACGGCAGATAGGAGACCAGGTGCTTGCCGTTGACCGTAATCGCATAAGGCGTGGTCAGGACCTGGCCCGCGCCGCGCAGCGGCTGCATGAAGTCCACGTCGACGCGGTACTTGCGGTCGGCGAGACGCTGTCTGACGAGTTTTTCCACGCGGGCTTCCTCGGCCGCCTGCTCGGCGGGCGTGCTCGAGAGGACGCCGCAGGCCGTGCTCAGCATCGCTGCCGCGGCCAGGGAAAGAAGAAGATGAATGGCTTTCATAATTTTATGTGTTTTATGAGGTTAGCAACTGATGTTCAGGATCTGGGCCTTGCCGTGGAGCTTCAGCGGCACACTGTCCGCCGGGACGAAGAGGCAGTCGCCCTTGAAAAAGTTCAGCATCACCCCCTCGCCGAACAGCACCCCGCAGCCCTCGGTGCACAGCAGGCAGTGGAAGCTGTTGGGCCCCGTCCGGAAGTCCGTCAGGGCACGGTGGGTCTCGGTGTTGAGCAGCAGGCGTTCCACCTGGAAATACCGGCAGCGGGCGAGCAGCTCGCTCGCACAGCCCGCGCGGTAGCGCAGCACGCGCAGGGGCTGGTGCGGCTCCGCGCTCCCCCGCAGATTCGCCACATCCAGCGCCTTGTCCAGATGCAGCGGCCGCTCGCGCCCGTTCTTGTCGGTGCGGCGGTAGTCCCAGAGGCGGTAGGTCAGGTTGGAATTCTCCTGGATCTCGGCCATCATCACCCCCGCCCCGATGGCGTGGACCGTGCCGGCCTCCACGAAAAACACCTGATCCCGTTCCACGTTCACGTGGTTGAGGTAGTTCTCCAGGCGCCCCCCGGCGGCGAGCCGGCGCACCAGCGCGGGCGTCACGTCCCGGTTGAATCCATAGACGATCTGCGCCCCCGGACGGGCCCCCAGCACATACCAGAGCTCCGTCTTGCCGTTCTGTCCGTTCTCGTGCGTACGGGCGTACTCGTCGTCCGGGTGCACCTGCACCGAGAGCGGCTGCCGCGCATCGATCATCTTCACCAGGATCGGCAGCTCCGGCCGACCGTCCGTGCTCTGCAGACTGTGGGTCCCCAGATACTCCGGATGCGCCGCGAGCACCTCCGAGAGCGGCTTCCCGGCGTGCTCCCCGCTGGCCACCGTGCTCAACCCGTCGGGGTGCGTGCTGCACTCCCAGGTCTCCGCCAGAGGATGTATATCGATGCCCTTGGCGAAGTCGTCGTTGAGCCGGCTTCCGCCCCAGAGATAATCCTTGGCCGCAGGCCGCAGGAGGAAAGGTATGTTACCGCTCGAAGGCATATTTATGCTTGTCGAATACGCTGATATCATCGCCCAGCTGCACTTCGATCAGCTGCAGCGGGGTATCGGCGATCACCGTATGCTTGCAGCCCGCCGCCATCGTGATCACGTCGCCGGGGCCGATGCGCTGCTCCATCCCGTCCACCACCGTCCGGCCACTGCCGGAGATCACGGTCCACACCTCGTCGCGCCGGTCGTGGCTGTGGTAATTCATCCGGTGCCCGGCCTTCAGGTTGATCTTCACCGTCTGGCTGTGCTCCGTCACGTCCAGGACCTGATACTCGCCCCAGCTCTTCTCCGCAAAGCGGATCTTCGGGTCGATCTCGTCTACCAGGGCCTTGATGCCCGCACTCTTCTGCATATCCGCGACCAGGATCCCGTCCGGGCTCGCGGCGATCACCGCGTCCTGCAGGCCCACAGCCAGGATGGGGATGCCCAACTCATTGATGGCGTGGACATTGGTACAATCTTCGGTGAGGTGGACATTGCCCACCGTCCGCTCCTCCATCACATCCGTGAAACTGTGCCAGGTCCCGACGTCCCGCCAGGCCCCGCGGTAGCGCAGCACGGCGATCGACGGTTCGTGCTCCACCACGGCATAGTCGAAACTGATCTTCGGCAGGGTCTCGTATTTGGCGAACAGGTCGGCATAGTCCTCGAAGTCGATCAGTTCGTGCGCCCGGTCGAGCACATAGCCCAGCCGATAGGCGAATACGCCCCCGTTCCACAGACAGCCCTGCTCGATGTACTGCCGGGCCGTCTCGACGGAGGGCTTCTCCTTGAACGCCTTCACCCGCGAGACCTCCTCCCGGGTCTCCGGAAGGATGTAGCCATAGCGGTCGGAAGGGTAGACCGGGTCGATGCCCATCAGGGTCAGCCGCGCCTCCCCCTGCCCCGCCAGCTCGCTCAGACGGCGTATCGTAAGGAAGTAACTATCATCCACATACGGGTCCACCGGACAGACGACCACCGGTTCATCCACCCCCACGCCCTGCACATCGTGCAGATAGGCGCTCGCCAGGGCGATCGCCGGGAAGGTATCCCGCCGGCAGGGCTCCACACTGATCCCCACCTCTTTGCCCAGCTGGTTGTGGATCGCAGACACCTGCGACTTGCTCGTCGCGATGGTCACGGTCGCATCCGGGTCCGCCTCCTTGATCTGGCGGAACACCCGCTGCACCATCGACTCATACTCTCCCCCGGGACCCCGGAAGATCTTGATGAACTGCTTCGACCGGATCTCATTCGACAACGGCCACAGGCGCTTGCCCGAACCCCCAGAAAGTAGAATAATACGCATAATACACAAAGATAATCAATCTTTCGGGCAAAAAGAAGAAAAATGCCTCCTAGCGTACGAGACGTCCCGAAAACTGTCAGGTCTCGTGCATTTTAAGCCATTTTTGCACGAGACATCCCAAATTTAAGGACGTCTCGTACACTTTTCCGTTTCATATGCCATCCATCAGTCTTGCTGCCTCCGGATAAGTGATTCCGCAGATACGTGCAATTTGATTGACATTGGCGCTGAAACGGTATCGGATCTGCCGGATGAATTCCACCTGCTCGGTGGTTGTAAGTTCATTAAACGACCGTTTCCCGAAAAGACTTTGACACAATTCCGGCAGTACCGGCAGAATAATCTGGTCCCGCAATGCCGGCAAATGCTCCTCGTTTGTTCCCAACCGCTTCTTTGCTTTAGATGAAGAATTCAAGAAATAATTCATCCTGGCTGGTGTGCGGAAACAGGCTTCTACCGTGCTGTGATCCACATAAGATTCCGGCAGAACAAATCCGTCATCCCCAATCATCCACGCTCCCGGAATGTCCCATGACTCACTGTGCATCAGGCGTTTAAACTCGCGCTTCGATAAACTTTTCAATGGCCTCCCAGTTGACCTGGAAGCATCGAAGAATACTTTGCCGCATCCCCAGGGATATTGACTCGGATGTGCACATATGCCTGCCGCTACGCAATTCATCTGCACATAAGCAATGGCCCGCTCCATCGCTTCGTCTTCATTCGGAACGAGCAACACATCAACACCGTTGTGCCGGAGAAATTCTTTGACACCATACTTTTTGCGATAGTAGATGGAATAGCGGTGTTTGAAAGCATTGATGAATTCGAGGACATCCTCCTGCCGACCTTTGAGTACAAAGTGTACGTGGTTGGACATCAGGATAAAGGCCAGGACTACGACAAGTCCGGAGCGTGCCGCCTGGATGGCGACATAGTTCATTGCGACTCTGAAGTCTTCTTCATCCCGGAACCAAAGTCCATTCTCGAGATGATCTGTTGTAACAAGCCAAATCTTTTTCATAGTCAGTTGGTGATACCCTACTTTCTGGGTTTGCCGTAAAAATAGGGAAAAGAAGATTCCGGCTCGATAAAAAACTTAAAAATGATATTAAGAAACGTATAAATCTGAAGATAAGCCGAAGATAGGTATGCGGTTTTGCCGCGAGACCGCGGCGGTGCTTGGGCGAGTAGCCGCCTCGCGGATGCGAGGCTCGGCGGCTCCCGCGGAGGAGGGTTGGCGAGCCGGACTTCAGGGCCAGTTGCTGCCATCGGGGCGCCACCGCCTCGCATTACCCGGCTCGGCGGTTAGCGGGAGGCGGGCTGAGAGCTTTGGAGGGCTCTCAGCCGCCCCCGCTCGCCCGGCACGGGGCCCAAAAACCTTAGATAAGGGTCTGAGTGTATGAGACGTCCCAAAAGTAGGGACGTCTCGTGCAAAAAAGCCTTAAAACGCACGTAACCTGACAGTTTTAGGGACGTCTCAAACGCCTAAAGGCATCAATAGCGTGGGATCTAGCGTATCTTCGCTTCCGGGCAAGCGGGGCCTGCCGAGAGCCTGTCGAACTCTCGGCGGCGGCCCCGCTAAGCGCCGAGCCCCGCATTGCGAGGCGCTGGTGCCCCACCGACAGTCCGCCCCATAGCCCCTCGCAAAGCCCCACCCCACCCGCAGCCGCCGCCGAGCCTCGCATCCGCGAGGCGGCGGGCTGCCCCTCCCGCCGCTCTTGGGCGGAAAGTCCAACCACTCGCCTGCAAAAAAAGAGCATCATCCTTT
>JAEEVG010000106.1 GCA_016290835.1 Bacteroidales bacterium
AGCCGCGTGGCCGCATGGCGACCCCGGTGCTCGAACCCATCCACCGCACCCTCGTGCGTGAGGGCGCCGACGGCATCCACATCGACACCGGCGTGATGAGCTGCCTGGTCCCCGCGGACGGCTCGAGCTTCCTGCGCGATCTCTCCCTGGGCGGGAAAGTGATCGCCTCGGATGCGGAGCTGGTGGCTGTCTGGGAGCGGCGCAGCGGCACGGAGCAGCGCCGGAGCGTCACGCAAGAGGAATGCCTGAGCCATATCGAGAAAGTCTCCCTGATGCAGGATACGCCGATGCGCGCCGTGGTCAAGGTGGAAGGCCGGCACCGCGCCGCGAGCGGGCGGGAATGGCTCCCCTTCGCCGTGTACTGCATTTTCTATGCGGATATGCCCACGATCCAGCTGACCCATTCGTTCGTCTTCGACAGCGACGGGCGCGAGGATTTCATCCAGGGCCTGGGCGTGCGCTTCCGCGTGCCTTTCCGCGAGGAGGTCCACAACCGCCACGTCCGCCTGGCGGGTGACGGCCTGGACGGCGCGGGCTTCTGGTGCGAGCCGGTCCGGCTGGCCCCGGGCTACCGTCCCAGCGCCGGACGCATCTTCGTGGAGCATTATCAGGAATACCTGCGCGGGGCGAAACTCCCGGACGAGGCCGAGCTCTCCGAGACGGAGCGCGCCGCCCTGCAGACCTGCCCCGTCTGGGGCGATATGCGTCTGGTGCAGAACAGTTCCAACGGCTTCTCGATCGACAAGCGCACCACCCCCGAGAGTTCGTGGGTGCACTATGTCGAGGGCGGCCGCTCGCTGGGCGGGGCCCTGCTGGGCGACTGCTCCGGGAGCATCTTCGTGGGCATCAAGGACTTCTGGCAGAGCTATCCCGCCGCGCTCCACGTGGACCGCGCGGGCGAGCCGGCCGGCTTCCTGACGGCCTGGCTCTGGTCCCCGGACGGCCCAGCGATGGACATGCGTCACTACGACACCGTCCCGCACGACCTCAAGATCAATTACGAAGACTACAAGGAGGGCTGGGAGTCCCCGCTGGGCGTGGGACACCGCTCCACCCTGGAAGTCCGCTTGTTCGACGCCATTCCCGCGAACGAGGAACTGCTTGCCGTGGCGCAGGCCGTGCAGAAACCCCTGCAGTACAGCTGCACGCCGGAATACCTCTATTCGGTGCACGCTTTCGGCGACTACTGGGCGCTGCCGCGTCCGGAGGTCCCGGTCTATGCCGGCATCGAGCGTCAGCTGAACGAGAACCTCGAATTCTACCGCCGCCAGATTGACGAACGCTCCTGGTACGGCTTCTGGAACTACGGCGACGTGATGCACAACTACGACTTCACCCGCCACGACTGGCGCTATGACATCGGCGGCTGGGCCTGGAACAATGTCGAGCTCGCCCCCAACGTGCTGCTCTGGACCTGCTTCCTTCGCACGGGCCGCGAGGACATCTGGGTGATGGCCGAGGCGATGGAGAAGCACGCCAGCGAGGTGGACGTCCACCACCTGGGACAGTTCGCCCCGCTGGGTTCGCGCCACAACGTCTCCCACTGGGGCGACGGCGCCAAGCAGCCGCGCATCAGCTACGCCGGGATGAAACGCTACCTGTACTACCTGACCGGCGGCGACCCGCTGACGGGCGAACGGATGACCGAGCAGCTCGGGGCCGAGAAGGCCTATGACTATGCCCGGCGCATCAGCACCTGGGGCGCCGTGGGCGGGACCTATCTCAAGTCTTCGCTCAACGACTGGGGATACTACGCCGGCAACTGGATGATCGAGTGGGAGCGCACGGGCGATCCCTACTGGCGCGACCGCCTGCTCAATTCCATCAAGGACCTGACGGCCCTGAGTCGCATCAGCGGCAGCCTGGCCTTCGATTATTTCGATCCCGAGACCGGACGCTTCATGGTCTGGCTGAATGAGAAACAGCCCGCTCCGGGCCCGGGCGGCCGCTTCGCGCCGCAGCCCGAGGTGAACGCCCCCGCCTCCGAGTTCGTGCCCGCCTCCACGCTCAGCGCTAAGAAGCTCAAGAGCATCGTGGGCTGGCGGCTCGGCACCGTGCGCGGCGACACCTTCAGCACCATCTTCGGCGTGCCGGAGATGCTCGCGGACATCCGCGCCACGGTGGACGCCCCGGAGTTCTGGAAATATGTGGACAACTCCTTCCGCTCCATCTCGGGTGTCGGGGGAGGCAGCATGACCGGTCCGCGCATGGCGGCCTGGATCGCCGATTCCGAAGGGAATGCCGAGATGGGCGCCCTGGCGTGGAAGAACCTGCTGGACAATGGCTTCACCGCCAACGAGAGCGACGGCACACCCGTGCGTCCGCACCCGCTGGACGAGAAAGTGGCCACGCCCGACCTGGTCAAACCTTACGGCGAACCGCATTTCCTCGGCCAGAGCGCCGGCTGGCAGCTCCACACGCCGAGTACCGTCCAATGGCTGCTCAACGCCATCGAAGTGATGGAATGGGCGCGCAATTATCTGCCTGAATAAGATGAAGCTGACACTGCTCACGGTAGGGAAGACCGATATCCCCTGGGTGCGGGACGGCTTGGAGATGTACCGCTCCAGGTTGGTGCACTACGCCCCGTTCGAGATCCGGGAGATTCCGGAGCTCAAGGGGGTCTCGGCCCTGAGCCGCGAGCAGATCAAGCAGCGCGAAGGCGAACTGATCCTCAAGCAGATACGCCCTTCGGACGAAGTGGTCCTGCTGGATGAACACGGGAAGGAATTCCGCTCCCTGGAATTTGCGGACTGGCTGGGCCGGCGCCTCGGCGCGGGCCGGGACCTGGTGTTCGTGATCGGCGGGGCTTATGGTTTCAGCGAAGCCGTATATGCGCGCACCGAAGGCCGGATTTCCCTGTCGAAAATGACTTTCTC
>JAEEVG010000107.1 GCA_016290835.1 Bacteroidales bacterium
GAGCAGCAGGGGGTCCGAGCGCATCCATTTCATTGCGCGCTCCTGCGGCAGGCGCGCCCCGGAATAGATGTCCGGTCCGTCGTACATATGGTAACTCACCACAGTGCCTTTGCGGC
Organism: Bacteroidales bacterium; assembly: GCA_016290835.1. Classification (GTDB taxonomy): domain Bacteria; phylum Bacteroidota; class Bacteroidia; order Bacteroidales; family UBA932; genus Cryptobacteroides. The sequence continues at coordinate 117 of JAEEVG010000107.1, forward strand.
TCTCGCCCCGCAGGGTGAGCTTGCGCTTGCTCTCGGGGATGAGCAGTTTCTCCTGGTCATAGCCCCCGTCCTTGATGAAGATCACCCAGCGCCGCTCCGAGAAGTCCGGCGCCGCATTGATCGCCGCCTGCAGCGAAGTGTAATCCCCGCTGCCGTCGGCCGCCACGACCGCGTCCGGACGGCTTTCCGCCGCGACATCGCGGCGCAGCACGACCACCTGCCCGGGAACGGTCTCGATGTCATATTCATAGGCCGCCGGGGCCGCATAGCCGCGCAGCGGGGCCTGCTCGCTGATCAGCGGGCGGAGAATCTCCTGGGCGGCGAAAAGCGGGTTGGGGTTGGCGGTCCCGGCCGGCACGGCCTGCAGGCCTTCGCCCGCCAAGGCGTCGTAAGAGCGCACGCGCAGGTTTCCGCCGACGGTCGAGCGCAGGCGCGCCTCCACCAGGTGGCCGTCCTTCCAGACCAGCTTCTCCAGCACGAAACCGCCGCGGGCGCGCAGGCCTTCCACGGAGCCCTCGCCCAGCGCATCGGGCAGGGCCGGCAGCAGGTGTACGGCGCCGTCGTGGCTCTGCAGCAGCATTTCCGCAATGCCGGCGGTGCAGCCGAAGTTGCCGTCGATCTGGAACGGCGGGTGAGCGTCGAACAGGTTGGGATAAGTGCCGCCCGACTGCCCGCCCTGGCTCGTGGGATTGACCAGCGAGAGCTGGTCCTTGATCAGCTTGAAGGCGTGGTTACCGTCCAGCATCCGCGCCCAAAGGCAGACCTTCCAGCCCATCGACCAGCCCGTGGAGGCGTCATTGCGCTGAATCAGGGTGTTGCGCACCGCCTCGGTGAGCACCGGAGTGCGGTACGGGGAAATCTGGTAGCCCGGGTAGAAGCCCCAGAGATGGGAAACGTGGCGGTGGTGGTCGGTGGGGCTGTCCCAGTCCTCGAACCATTCCTGCAGCTGCCCGTAGCGGCCCACCTGCATCGGCGGGAGGCGGCGGCGCATCGCGTCCAGCGTGTCGGCGAACGCCGCATCCAGCCCGAGGATGGCCGCGGCGCGCGCGGTGTTCGTGAAGAGGTCGGTCACCAGCTGGTTGTCCATCGTGATGCCGGCGAACATATTGGTCTTCTGGCTTGCGGGGCGGTTCTCCGGCGAATCGGAAGGCGCCACGACCAGGTAGCCCGTGTTCGGATCCTCCACCAGGAAGTCCACGAAGAACTCGGCCGCGCCCTTCATCAGGGGATAGGCCTCGGCGAGGTAAGTCTTGTCACCGTTGTAGAGGTAGCGGTCCCAAAGGTGCTGGCAAAGCCAGGCGCCCCCGCTCGGCCAGAGGCCGCAATAGGCATAGTCCAGCGCGCCCGTGATGCGCCAGAGATCGGAATTGTGGTGCAGCACCCAGCCCCGGCAACCGTACATATTGCGCGCCGTGCGCGCCCCCGTTACGGCGAGTTCGCGAATCATCCGCAGCAAGGGCTCGTGGAGTTCGGAGAGGTTGGTCAGCTCCGCCGGCCAGTAGTTCATCTCCACATTGATGTTGGTGGTGTAATTGCCGCACCAGGGGGCCTTGACACGGGCATTCCAGATGCCCTGCAGGTTGGCCGCCTGGCCGCCCGGTTGCGAGCAGGAGATCAGCAGGTAGCGGCCGAACTGGAAGTAGGTGGCCACCAGCGGGGCGTCCTCGGTCCAGTTGAAGGCGAGCAGCCGGTAATTGACCGGGCGGTCCTGCGAATAGGACTCGCCCAGGTCGAGTTTGACGCGGTCGAACTGGGCCTTGTAGGCGGCGACGTGGGCGGCAAGGGCCTGGTCGTATTTGCGCGAAGCGTTTTTCAGATACGCCGCGTTGCGCGCATACGGATCGGCGTTCACCGTCTTGTAATCCACGAAGTTGGTGGCGAGCGAAATGTGCAGCAGCAGCTCCGTCGCGCCCTCGACGCGCAGCGACTCCCCTGCCGCCGTGATCTTTCCGCCCTTGACCGTGGCTTTGGTGTCGTTCACATAGCGGATGGCGCCCGGGATGCCGCCCTTGTCGTCCCCCTTGCCCTCCAGGCGGAGCAGGTTTTTGGCCGGCGTGCTCACCTGCACGTTCTGCATCGGGGTATCATAGAAGAGTTCGCAAGAGAGGGCCTTGGGCTTGGAGGCCGTCAGGCGCACGAGGATCAGCTGGTCGGTAAAAGAAGCGAAGACTTCCTCGGCATATTCCACCCCGTCGATACTGTAGCTGGTGCGCACCACCGCCCGGTCGATGTCCAGCTCGCGGCGGTAATTCTTGACTTCGGTGCCGCGGCCCGCGAAACGGATCTTCAGCGAGCCCGCCGTCTGGTAAGACATTTCCTCGCCTACGGGCGAGAGGAAGTTCTCGTCGCCCAGTTTCTGGGCTTCCTCATATTTCCCGGAAAAAAGCAAATCCCTGATTTTCTGCAGGTTCTGCAGGCCCTTGGGGTTCCAGTTCTCATAGGGTCCTCCCGTGGAGATGGTCTCCTCGTTGAGTTGGAGTTCCTCCACTTCGGTGCCGCCATAGACCATCGCGCCGATACGGCCGTTGCCCACCGGCCAGGCTTCTTCCCAGGCCTGGGCGGGCTTGTCGAACCAAAGGACGTTTTTCGGAGCCTGGGCGCGTAGCAAACCCGGCAGGGCGCAGAGCGCCAGGAGCGGCAGAAAGAGTCTTTTCATCACAAAAATGCATTTATTATCCACCTTAAAGATACAAAAAAGCCTACATTTGATTAAGAGATTTTCTCTATATTTGCAT
>JAEEVG010000063.1 GCA_016290835.1 Bacteroidales bacterium
CCGTATTTGAGCAGTTTGCTGATATCATAGGAGAAGCGGTAGAAGCCTCCCTGGTGCACGGCGCCGGCGCTGACGCCGTTGACCTTGACCTCGGCGTCCGTCATCACGCCCTCGAAGACAATCTTCACCTGCTTCCCGCTCCAGGAGCGGGGCACATCGAAACTGCGGCGGTAGATGCCGTATTCTTCGGTGAAGGCGTGTTCGCGGTAGTCCCGCCAGGCCTGCTCGGACTCGCGCTCGTAGATGTAATAGCGGCCGTAGGTGTAGCCGCCGAACCCCTGCTGCTCCCAGCAGGAGGGGACTTCAATCTTGCTCCATTTGCGGGCGTTCATCCCGTCGGAGCACCAGAAATCCCAGAGGACGGCGTCCTCCGGACCCTTCCCGGAAAGATAGCGAGTTTCGGACTGCTGGGCATAAGCGGTGTATACAAGGGCGAGCAGAAGAAGGACACAGCGGATTTTTCTCATATGGTTAACGGTTGTGATATGGACAAAGATAACAAAAAAAAGGAGGTGACCGATCAGTCCCGGGACTTTTCCGTCACCTCCCTTTCCGGAATCAGATACTACCAGCCGGTATTCTGGGTATACAGGCCCGGGACGGTGTTCATTTCCGTTTCGGGGATCGGGCAGAGGTACTTGCCATCCACGATACTGACGGTGGAGACCGTGGACTGATAACCCGGATTGGACGAGTTGAGGTAGCGGTTGAACATCTTGAGGGTAGCTTCCTTCCACTCGCCGTAGCGGATCTCGTCGAACCAGCGGATAAAACAAATTTCCGGAATTCTTTAATGGCGGGGAGATGTCTATACCCCCCGCCATCCGTACTATAACCAAATTTACCCGACTAAATGAATATTCATTCCGGCACAAAGTTAGGGGCTTCCTCTCCGGGAGGAGGTCCCTGTTTTGTTCAAATAAGGTATGTAATCCTGTTTTCTCTGCCTACCGGGTCGGAATGACCGCGATGTTGGAGAGGCTCTGGACGCCGCCCATCGGGTAGAGCGCGGCGCGGATGCGCTTGTCGCGTCCGACGAGCAGGGCGTGCGGCTGGGTGGCACCGCGCTGGTGGCCCTGCCAGTTTGTGAGGTAGAGGCCCTGCCCCTCGAAGTACTGGAAGCCCGAGCAGAAGCGCAGGGGCGCGCCGGGCAGGTCGGCGTTGGACAAGCTCCAGACCTCGTTCCAGCCAGCATCCAGTTCGACGATGCGCGGATCGCGGTTGCGGTCGGCCAGCGAGACGAAGACGTGGCCGTCGGGCAGGGATTGCACGGAGTGCGGCCCGCCGGGCAGGTCCTTGCTGCGCACCACGCGGCCGCGGGCGTCATATTCCGTGAGTTTCTGGTCGCCGTAGTGGCACACGAGGTAGTGGCCGTCGGGAAGTTTGCGCGCGTTGCGCATAAAGGCCATCCCGCCGTCCTTCACCCCCTTGGGGAGGATGGAGAGGCGCTTGACGATGCGTCCGCGGGCGTCTAGCTCCAGCAGGCGCCCGTTCTCGCATTCACCCACGAAGGTGCGGCCGTCGGGGAGCCGCTGGCAGGCGAACACGTGGCAGGGAGCATCGTAGCGCAGCACTTCGCGTCCGTCCCGGTCGACTTCGAGCACGCCGGTGCCGGTGGAGAAGAGCAGATGGCCGTTGTCCAGGAGTTGAAGGTCGTTGCTTAGCGGAGCCTCGTGCTCCCAGGCGATGCGTCCGTCGCGGAAACGAAGAACCTTGCCGCCGGAGTAGTCTGTGGCATAGAAATCGGGGGCCACGCGGCCCAGGCGGTGCTCGTAGATGCCCGTGCCGAGCAAGAAGGAGCCGTAGGCGGCGAAGGTGCTGATCTCGCGCGGCTGCGCGATGTATTCTTCGTAACTGCGTTTCACCCCGATGCTGCTGCAGTCGATCAGGTTGACAAAGCCGTCGGTGTTGACCACGGCCTTGGTGACGAGTCCCGCATAGGCGCGGTCCACCACGTCGGCGTACGCTTCGGCGGGGATGAATCCGCGCTGGATGGCGCTCTGGATCAGGAAGAGGAACATGCCCGTGCCGGAGGTTTCGTTCCAGTTGCCGGGGGCGAGGGGTTTGTCCACGACCTGGCACCACATCCCCGTCCGGGGGTCCTGGGAGGCTTTCAGGCCGCTGCACATCAGACGCAGCCGCTCCAGGAGCGCCTCGCGGCCCGGCTGGTCGGCGGGCAGGTAGTCGAACACCTCGGCCCAGAGCACGGCGAGCCAGCCCATCCCTTCACTCCAGACCTCCGGATAGGCGTGCCGGGTCTCGTCCCAGGCGTGGACGAAGTGGCCGTCGGGTTTGCCGCAGAGATCCGTGATGCCCTGCATCTGGCGCACCACTTCGGCGAAATCCTCGGGATGCCCCATCGTCTTCGCATAACGCGCCAGGAAGATCTGGCCCATGAACACGCCGTCCACCCAGGTCTGCCGGATGCGGGCGGAGTGCCAGAACATCCCGTTGTCGAAGCGGGGATATTCATCGAAGCCGCGCCGGATGGTTTCGACGGCCTTGGCGTAGCGCGGCTCGCCGGTGAGTTCGTAGAGCAGCAGGCAGGCGTAGCCGGGAATGAAATTGTCCAGGGCGTCGGGCCGGAACTGCCGCACGCGTCCCTGCTCGTCGACATTCTGGTCGACGTATTTGCGGATATAGGCCAGGCAAGCGGGGTCGCCGGTCCAGCGCCAGAGATGCTCCATCGCGAACATCAGGTAGCCGGCCTGCCAGGTGAAGGAATTATTCTGGTCGCCCCAGCGGATCTCGTCAGGGTCGGCGTAGCGGTGGATGAACTGCCGGGCGGTCGTCTCGGACCACACGCGGGGTCGGGGTTGGGCGGAGAGAATCGCGCCGGGCAGGAGCAGCAGGGTGCAGAGGAGCAGGAGTCGCTTCATATTCTTCTCGGGGTTAGGCCAGCAGGATGAATACGCAGGGGCGCTTGCCCACGACGGGGCTTGCCTTGCGCCATCCTTCGATGGTATCGGTTCGGATGTATTGGGTCGGGAGGGTGAGGTCCGCGGCGATGCAGAGCCGCGTGGCGGGGGAGAGGCCCTGCAGCAGGTCGGCGAGCAGGGCGTCGTTGCGGTAGGGGGTCTCGATGAGGATCTGGCTCTGATTCAGGGTGCGGGATTGCTTCTCGAGGGCCTTGATGGCGTTGCGGCGCTCCTCGGTCTTGGCGGGAATGTAGCCGCGGAAGGCGAAGGACTGGCCGTTGAGGCCCGAGGCCATCAGGGCGAGCATCAGCGAGGAGGGTCCCGTGAGGGGCACGACCTGGATGTTGTGGCGGTGGCATAGGGCCACGAGCGCGGCGCCGGGGTCGGCCACGGCGGGAAGGCCCGCTTCGGAGAGCAGGCCGACGTCGCGGCCGTCGAACAGGGAGAGCATCGTTTCTACTTCCGCGGGCGTGGTGTGCTCGTTGAGGACGTGCAGTTCCAGTTCGTCGATGTGGCCGCGCATCCCGTATCGGGACAGGCAGCGGCGCGCCGTGCGCAGCTCTTCGACCACGAAGCACTGCAGCTTGCAGGCGCAGTCGAGTACGGCCTGCGGCAGGACCTCGGCGGGTTCGTTATCGCCCAGCGGGGTCGGGATCAGGTAGAGTTTCCCCGGATTCATTCTCGGCAGGATCTATTTCGATGACGGTTTGTGGCTTTGCCTCGGGGACGCCTTCCTCCTGGTCCCGTTTTTTCCGGGGGCTGAAGATGCTGCGGAAGAAGTCGCCGAGGGTGTTGTATTCTTTCTGGTAGCTCACACCCACGCCGTTGCGCTGCGAATAGTCGAGATAGTTGGTGAATTCGTCGGCGGAGTGCGAGAAGATGTTGAAACGGAACATGCCCTCGGGGTCGAGTTTGACCTGGATGTCGAGGTCGCCGGCGAAGTCGCCCGAGGCGCCGCCGGCGGTGTATTTACGGTTGCCGAAGGTGCCGCCCACGATGACCCGGTTCTCGAAGAGCTGGGTGGACACGGCCACGTCGAAGATGTTCTGTCCGCTGCGGGCCTCCTGGTAGCCGAAGCCCACGTCGATGGGGATGTCCAGACGCTGGAGGATGTTGTTGATCTGGCCGGACATGATATCCACCACATTGGAGAAAAGGAGGTTGGACTGGTTGATGATGCCGGAGTTCTCGCTGGGCAGGAAACTGCCGAGCAGCAGCAGGGAGACGAATTGCTTCTGGATCTTGTCCGGGGTATTGAGCGCGGTTTCGACCTGCGAACGCGTGGTCGGGTCGAGGTCGGGGATGTCGATGGAGAGGTCCAGTTTCGGGTTCCGGAGGCGGTCCGTGACGTTGAGGGCGCAGATGACGTTCCGGCGGGTGCCCGAACTCGTGCCGAGCAGGGCCTCGAGCGAGGTCCGGACGTTGTAGGTCGCGGTGATGTCGAGATCGGTGTTCATGATGTCGCCGCCGAGTTTGACCGAACTGCCCTGACTGATGCTGAAGCCCTTGGAGAGCAGGCCCGGGACCACGAACTGGTAGTTTCCTTCGTTGATGTTGTAGTCGCCGTTGAAATCGAATACGGCGCGGGAAGGACGCAGGTTGAGGTTGACGCTGCCCTGGCCGCTGAAGGAAGCGATGTTGCCAGCGGATTTGTCGATCTCCACGAAGGCCTTGAGGCCCGGCTGGATGCCGAGATGGCCGCGGATGCGGATGTCGCTGGAGGTGGCCGACTTGGTCTCCATTTCGGCGAGCATCTGCTCATAGGGATCGAGCACGCGAACCGGCTCGGTGAAGGTGAGCAGGTTGCTGGATGAACTGGAAAGGCTGCCCGACAGGGGGATGTGAATGTCGCCTTCGCCGGCCGTGTTGACATTGGCGTCGATCAGCAGCGAGGAGAAGGGACCGGTCACGGAAGCCGAGCCCGAAGCGCGTACCAGGCCGTAGAAGGGGCTCCCGGGCTTTTCGGCGGCATCGATCACCTTGAGACGGTTGAAGTCGAGGCGGCTGTCGAGATTGAAATTCTGGAGGTTGTCGTAGCGGATCGAACCCTGGATGCGGCCGGTGCCGCCGGTATCGTCGCGGATCTCCAGTTCATCCAGGAAGCAGCCGCTGGGCTCGATCCGCAGCGGGCCCTGGACGGTGTAGGGGACTCCTGTCGGGGCGATGCGCAGCAGGGCGTTTTGCAGGCGGAGATCCTCGCTCGAGGGGGACAGGCCGCCGCCGGGACCCGCCAGGCGGATCTTGCCGGAGATGCCGCCGCCCATCTCGGAGAAGATCTGGGTGAGGAACGGGGCCGCGACCGCGAGGGGTAGGTAGTCGAGGTCCGCCCGGAGGTCCAGGCTCTTGTCGGCAACGAAATAGGATCCGCTGGCGGACAGCACGTCCCGTCCGTCCAGGTGGTCGAGCAGGAAGAGGCCGAGTTCCTTGCCTTCATCGTTCCAGTTGCTCGACAGGCGGATCGAGCCGGCGTCCGCGCCGCTCAGGCGGAGCGAGTCGATCTGCAGGTCCATCAGCATACCCGGATTCTTGTCTTCGGGGGAAGAGGTCAGGTACGCCAGGCCATCCATATTGCCCTGGATGCCCAGGCGCACGGGGAGGAATTCGTCGATGAGGGCGAGGTCGAAGCGGTCCATCCGCAGGGAGAGGGTGTCGGAGACGGTCTCGGACAAGCCGCCGTCCACCAGCAGGCGCTGGTCTCCGTTGCTGAGTTGGAAATGATCGAAATGGAAGTCTTTGCCGTGCAGGACGATGTCGGATTCGCCGATGGTCCAGGTGTCGTCGCCGGTCGTGAGGAAGGATTCCTGCGGGTGTGCCCTGACCACCAGCACCCCCAGGGAGTCGCGGCTGATCCGGCCGTCGAGCTTGAGTTCGGCGTTGCCGCCGCCGCCCGAGAAGCTGTCGTATTGCAGGGCGACTCTGAGGCTGTCGTCGTCCGCCCCGACGGAGATGGCGGGGTTGTTCATCGCGAAGGTCCCGGCCCGCAACTCGGAGGAGAGCAGTTCAGCGAAGAGACCCTCGCCGAGATTGTCGAACTGGAAGTTGACATCCTTGAGGAAATTCTTGCCGTAGGCGAGGCGGTCGGAGAGGATTCCGCCGCTCAGGTCTCCGTCCTCGTCCACAACCAGGTGCAGGGAGGTGTTGTCGGCGATATAGGCACCGGGCAGCAGCAGGGACAGGATGTCACGGGTGTTGTGGAAGAGCATTCCCAGGGAATAGCGGCCCGCCTCCTCCGCCGCGGATTGTCCCGGGACCAGGGACGGTAGGTCGCGCCGGACCGTGAGGTCCTGCAGGTCGCGGATGAAAGCATCGACGGGGTGGTTTCCAGTGTAGTTGGCTTCCAGGAAGGGGGCCTCGAGATTGAATACCTGATCCTCGTCATCGATGCGGGCGCCCAGCAGGATGTCCCCGACGGGGTGCGGCCCGTTATCTTCTATGAGATTGAAATTGAGCAGGTTGGCTTCTCCTTTGAAGAAACTGCCCATCCGGGTTACGTCGGCCTGGACGTTGGTGGAGATGCGGGAGAGGGGGCTGTCGCCCTTGATGCCGAGTACGGTCAGGTCCAGCTCGGAGAGTTCGCCGTCCAGGCGGTAGCGGCTGCCGCCTTCCTGCGGCTGAAGGTCGGCCAGGGCCGTGAGCGCGAAGCGGGCGGCGGGATCCACGCTGCGCAGTTCTCCTTCGGCCGTGCCGTCTATGAGGGTACCGGAGGCCTCGATCCCGTGGAAGTCGCGGCCGAGGGCCTGCAGGCGGTCGATGCGGAGCGAATCCAGGGTGGCCTCCGGGAAACCGGGCCGGAGCACGGCACGGGCGCGGGTACGCAAGGTGACGGGACCGAGGGCGTCGGTGGCGAGGACGCGTCCGAGATCCAGGTCGCGCAGGCCCAGGCGGGCGCCGATCTCGATGGAGCGCCGCTTATCCAGCAGGTGGCGCAGATCGCCTTCGAAGTCGGCGTCACCCTTGTCCGAGGCCAGCTCTCCGCTGAATTCCAACTGGTCCAGCGGACCCCGGGCCGAGAGCTGGAGGGTCATCGGGACGTCCCGGAAGTAGCGGCTGAAATCAATATTCGCGTGCGGGACGATCCCGGCGATGAGCGTGGACAGTTCTCCCGTCGTGGCCGTAAGGTCCTGTACGCGGGCGTCCAGCATCATCCGGTTGACGTCCGGCAGGCCGGAGCAGGAGCCGTCCACGATGGCACCGACTCCCGATCCGGCTTCGGTGAAACGGAGTTTGTCGATGCGGAAGTTGCTGATATATCCGTCCATCCGTCCGCCTTCGATATCCAGGACGGTGCTGGTCCCGCCGAAGGCCCCCGTGAAATAGGAAAGGGTCTGCAGGGCCAGGCTGGAAGGCTGCAACTCGGCATCGAGGCGCACTTCTTCGAGGAAATTCTTGAAGGCGATGGCCCAGGGATAGGTCATCTTATAGTGGTGGACCCGCACGTCCGACCAGGGGTCGAGGATGTGGATGTCCTCGACGAGGGCCTGTCCCAGGCCGACATCGCAGCTGCCGGAGAGGTCGTTGATGATGTAGCCGGATTTCTCCCGGGCGGAGAGGTGGTCGCAGAAAGCGCGCATCTTGCCACCGGAGAAGCGCATGTTGTGTCCCGTCACGTCGGCGGTGATATCCAGATCATCGAAATAGATCTGGGGGGTGTCACCGGTGGGCGGCGCCGCTTTCTGTTCGAGGAAACTGGTGAGGCAGAAGCGGACGTTCTTGACCCGCAATTTCTGAATATCGAAGACATCGGGTCCGCCGGGCTCCAGCGGACCGGTCTGGACCGGGAGGTTGAAGATGCGTCCGAGATTGGTGCCCGGCGCCTCGGGTTCGCTGACCAGGTGGAAGAAGGCATCCTCGACGGTCACGCGGCCCAGGTGCAGGCCCTCGCCTTTGAAAAGGCCGCCGAGAGAGAAGGTGGCGGTGATGAGGCGGGCTTTGAAGACGGTGTCCACCGGGGCCCAGCCGCGGCCGTGGATGTCCTTGGAATAGGGGCTTCCGTCCACGAGGGTGATGTTGCGGATCACCGCCACGCCCGAGGTCGTGATCTTTAATTCGTCATATTGGATGCGGCCGTCCATGATGGCGGCCAGCTGGTTGAGGGCGACTTTGGACAGGCGGGTCTGGACATAGGGCGTCTGGATGGCCAGCAATGCCGCCATCAGTAACACCACCAGCAGGCCGGCGATGCGCGCGAGTATATATCCAGTATTCTTGCTCATAGTTATGCAATCTACAAATATACGAAAATGCTTCGAGAATTATTGCTAAATTTGCAGGACCTAATGATCTAACAGATGGCAGACATTATTCTCGGCATCGAATCCTCCTGCGACGACACCTCGGCCGCCGTCATCCGCGATGGTTATTTGCTCTCCAACGTCATCGCCAGCCAGGATGTCCACCGCGCTTTCGGCGGGGTGGTCCCGGAGCTGGCGTCGCGCGCCCACGAGCTCAACATCGTGCCGGTGGTCAGCGAGGCCCTGACCCGCGCCGGGGTGCAGGCTGCGGATCTGACCGCCATCGCTTTCACCCGGGGGCCCGGCCTGCTGGGCTCGCTCCTGGTGGGCACTTCCTTCGCCAAGGCGATGGGCCTGGCGCTGGACATCCCGATCGTGATGGTCAACCACCTGCAGGGACACCTGCTGGCCAATTTCATCCGGCAGGAGGGCAAGCCCGTGCGCGAGCCTGCCTTCCCGTATCTGTGCCTGCTGGTCAGCGGCGGCAATTCGCAAATCGTCCGCGTGGACGATCCGCTGCATTTCGAAATCCTCGGCGCGACCATCGACGATGCGGTGGGGGAGGCCTTCGACAAGTGTTCCAAGATGCTGGGCCTGGGCTATCCCGGCGGCCCGATCATCGACCGCCTCGCACAGCAGGGCGATCCGGAGCGATTCAAGTTCACCAAGCCGCACATCGAGGGGCTGGACTACAGTTTCAGCGGGGTGAAGACTTCGCTGCTGTATTTCGTCCGCGACGAGATGGCGCGTGATCCGGAGTTCCTCGAGAAGAACAAGGAGGACCTCTGCGCGTCTTTCCAGAAGACCCTGATCGACATTCTGCTGGACAAGCTCGTCAAGGCTTCCAAGCAGACCGGCATCAAGGAGGTGACCATCGGCGGGGGCGTGTCGGCCAATAGCGGCCTGCGCAGCCGGATCGAGGCCGAAGGGCACAGACGGCGCTGGAATACCTATCTGCCGGAGTTGAAGTTCACCACCGACAATGCCGCGATGATCGCCATTGCGGGCTATTATCACTATCTTGCCGGGGAGCGTACGCCGCTGGGTGTGGCGCCGGTGTCCCGGATGTCTGATTACTAATCACCTGACGATGAAGGAGTTCGAGATTGTATGTCCGTTGACGCGGGAGCCGCGGTTGCGGGAGATTGAGGCCAAGGCCGGCGGCCTGAAATGGGTGCTCAAGAAGCGCTCCATCGATGCGCGCAAGGAGCCGGTGTGGCGCTACCAGTATGAGGCTTACGATCCCGACGAGGTGTATGTTCCCTACGAGCTTCCGGAATATCTGGATGTACACGATGCCGAACCGGTGATCGTCGTGGGGGCGGGTCCCGCCGGCTTGTTCGCCGCCCTCAAGCTGCTGACCCTCGGGCTGAAGCCCGTCATCCTGGAGCGGGGCAAGAACGTCCACGAGCGGAAGTTCGATATGGCGCGCCTGTCGCGCGAGGGCGTCGTGGATCCGGATTCGAACTATTGCTATGGCGAGGGGGGCGCCGGGGCCTTTTCGGACGGCAAACTTTATACGCGTTCGTCCAAGCGGGGTGATCTGCGCGAGGTGTTGCACCAGCTGGTGAAGTTCGGCGCCTCGAAGGACATTCTCATCGATGCGCATCCGCATATCGGTTCGGATAAACTACCCGTCATCGTCGAGAACATCCGCAATTTCATCGTCGCCCACGGCGGCGAATACCACTTCAACTCCCGTGTCTTCTCCATTGCCGCCACGTCATTGGCCGAATCGGGGGGCGCCCCGGGAAACCGTGCCACCCTCGGCATCGTAAGAGGGGGGACCGCAAGCGAAGCGCAGCGGTGGGGTCCTGCAACGCAGGACGTTTCTAGGGGCGAGCCCCCGATCGGCGACGTGGCGGAGATGGTGGTGAAGACAGTGGATGGTAAAGAGTTTAAGGCGAGGCGGGTGATTCTGGCGACGGGTCATTCTGCAAGGGATATATACGAGATGCTGCAGGAGGCGGGGGGAGCGCTGGAGGCGAAGGGGTTCGCGATGGGCGTGCGTGTGGAGCATCCGCAGGAGAAAATCAACTGGTGCCAGTACCACGGACAGTGGAAACCGGGCGTCCCCGCGGCGGAATACTCTTTCGTCGAACAAGTGGACGGCCGCGGCGTCTTCTCCTTCTGCATGTGCCCCGGCGGCGTCCTCGTCCCTTCCTCCACCGAAGAACGCACGGTCGTGCTCAACGGCATGTCCAACGCCGGCCGCAGCGGCAAATTCGCCAACGCAGGGGTTGTGGTCCAGATCGAACCCGAAGACGTTCCCGGCGAGGGACCCTTCAAACTGATGGATTTCCAGCACGCGGTGGAACGCCGGATGTACGACTATGCCCAAAGCCAGGGAGCTGCCAATCCGATGGCCGCCCCGGCCCAGCGCATGGAGGATTTCTGCCTCGGCAAAATCTCCAAGACCATGCCCCCGACCTCCTACCACCCCGGCGTGGTGAGCGCCCCGCTGCACGAACTGCTGCCACCCCACGTGGCCCAGCGGCTCCAGAAGGCATTCCCGCGCGTGAAAATGCGCAACTACTACACCAACGCCGCGCTCCTGCTGGGCGTGGAATCCCGCACCTCCTCGCCCGTGCGCATCCCCCGCGACCCCGAGACGCTGGAGTATGTCTCCTGCCCGGGCATCTATCCCTGCGGGGAAGGCGCCGGCTATGCAGGGGGCATCGTCTCCAGCGCCCTCGACGGAATCAACGTCGCCGCCGCAGTGGCCAACTCATTGAAATAATTGAAGTATGGGTGATTTCTTCCGCTCCTTGCTGATGGTTACGGCGCAGATGAGCCCGTATCTGCTCCTTGGTTTCCTGATAGCGGGGATCCTGCACGTGTTCGTGCCGGGACGTTTCTATTCGAAATATCTCTCGCGGGACAACAAGTTGTCCGTGTTGTATGCGGCCCTGCTGGGCATTCCGCTGCCGCTCTGCTCTTGCGGGGTGATCCCGACGGCCATCGGGCTGCGCAATGAGCGGGCTTCGAAGGGGGCGGTGGCTTCTTTCCTGATCGCCACCCCGCAGACCGGCATCGATTCCATCCTGGCCACCTTCTCCATGCTGGGCCTCGGCTTCGCGATCATCCGTCCGGCGGCGGCCCTGGTGACCGGTGTCTGCGGCGGACTGCTGGTGAATCGCTTCGTGCCGGAAGACGCCCCGTCCGCCGCTGTGGAAGGCTCCTGCCGGGTGGAAAGCGGGAATAAAGTGTGGCGCGTGCTGCGCTATGCCTACTTTGAAATGATGCAGAATATCGGGCTCCGCCTGTTGATCGGCCTGCTGGTGGCGGCGCTCATCCAGGTGGTCGTCCCGGACGAATTCTTCCTGCATTTCGGCTCGAATCCGCTGCTGCAGATGCTGGTCATCCTGGCCGTCGCCATCCCGATGTATATCTGTTCCACCGGCAGCATTCCGGTCGCCGCCGCCCTGATTATGAAGGGGCTTTCGCCCGGGGCCGCGCTGGTGATGCTGATGGCGGGCCCGGCCGTCAACATGGCCTCCATCCTGGTGGTCCGGAAGGCCCTCGGTAACCGTTTCACCGTCATTTATCTGCTGGTCATCGTAGGCTTCTCCATCCTGTGCGGATTCCTGGTGAATGCCCTCGGGATCAGCATCAGTCCGATGGCCGGGGAGGCGGCCTGCCATCCTGCCGAGGCCACGATGCCCGGGATATTCAAACTGCTCTGTTCCATTGTTTTAATCCTGCTTATCCTGTTTGCCCTGTCTATGAAATTGTTCAGCAGATTCTCCAAGAAAAACCCTCCCGCCGAGACGGGAACGACCGTCTATACGGTGGAAGGGATGCATTGCAGCCACTGTGAGGCTGCGGTCGTGCGGGCCGTCGAAGCAATTCCCGGTGTGGAATCCGCCGAGGCGAGTGCCCCGGCCAAGACCCTGACGGTCAAAGGATCCGCCTCCGAAGCGGCGGTGCGGGCGGCCGTCGAAAAGGCGGGTTACAGTTTTATTCCCCGCCCGTCACAAAAGGCTTGAGGTCCTTGGCGGCGTCCTGGGCGGTGATGCGTACGCCGCCGTTGTCCAGGTCGATCAGGATGTAGCGGTCGTTACCCATCCCGAGTTCCTTCATATAGGATAACTGGCGCAGGCCGTGACGGGTCTCGATGCGCTCGAGCATGTCGTGGTGCTCCTCCTCGGTCATCGCGTAGATGATGTCCACGCAGGCCTGGTCGATGGCCAGGATGTCGAGCGAGGAGAGGATGCCCACGTCGGGGGTGACGACGGGCTCGGCGGCGAGGCCTTCGCAGTCGCAGGATACGGACATGTTGCGCATCACGTTGACGTAGGTCACCTTGTCGCCGAAATGGCTGATGGTGGCCTTGGTGGATTCAGTCATGCGCTCCATGAATTCTTCCTCCGCGATGTTCCACTGGTCGTCGGAACCCGGGGTGGTGTGGATCCAGCTCTTGCCGATGCGTCCGTCGGCGCAGCCGATGCCGATGTTCTTGTTGCTGCCGCCGAAGCCGCCCTGGGTGTGGCCCTTGAAGTGGGTGAGGGTGACGAGGGCGTCGTAGTTCAGCAGGTTCTTGCCCACGGACATGGCCTTGAACCATTTGCCGCCTTCGACGGGGAGGGTGGCCACGCCGTCTTCGTCCATGATGTCCACGGGGGCGAAAGTCCAGCCGTTGACTTCGAGGGTCTTGCGGTGGAGTTCGGTGGTGTAGCGGTCGCCTTCGTAGTAGGTGTTGGTCTCGATGATGGTGGCATCAGGCAAGTCCTTTTCCAGCAGGGCCTTGACCCACTCGCGCGGGATGATGTTGGGACCGTTCTGCTCGCCGGTGTGGAGCTTCACGCCCACGCGGCCGGAGATCTTCCCGTTGACCTGCTCGTAGGCCTGGATGAGGCCCTCGGCGGAGAGATTGCGGGTGAAATAGACGATGGACTCAGCGCCGGTGCGCTGGTCATAGGGGAGGTATTTGCTCCCGTCCGGGGCCTGGGCCTGGGGGCCGCCGCAGGCTGTCAGAATGCACATAAGCAACAATAGTTTTTTCTTCATAACCTTCAAAGATACACAATATTTCGTATTTTTGTGAAAACTGACGGCTCATGAAAAAGATATTCGCTTTTCTTGCGTTCCTACTGATGATTGTTTTGTGCGGGTGCCGGCCGGATCCGGCGGCGGACAGCCGGGATTTCGTGAATATCGCCGATGCGGTACCGGATGCCATCCTGGAGATCCGCTACTACAGCACCTACAATTTCGTCGGGGCCCGTATCGACGGCTATGAGCAGCCCACCGCGCTGATGACCCGGCGCGCCGCGGACAGCTTGCGCGCCGTCAGCGACGAACTGATCCGGCAGGGCTACCGCATCAAGGTGTACGACGCCTACCGTCCCCAGAAGGCCGTGGATCATTTCGTGCGCTGGGCCGCGGACATCACCGACACTACGATGAAGGGTTATTTCTATCCGGACCTTGACAAAAGCGTGCTCTTCGAGCAGGAGTACATCATGGAAAAGTCAGGCCACACCCGCGGTTCCACGGTGGACCTGACCTTGTTCGATATGACGACGGAGAAGGAGGTGGATATGGGCGGCACTTTCGACTGGTTCGGCGTGGAGTCCCATCCCGATTTTGGCGGAGACCCTTTTACCGGGGAATTCCAGGGAGATGGGGACATCACCCCCGAGCAGTTCGCCAACCGGATGATCCTCCGCGAGGCGATGCTGCGCCACGGCTTCAAGCCCATCGACAGCGAGTGGTGGCACTTCACCCTCTCGGACGAGCCCTACCCGGACACCTATTTCACCTTCCCCGTCCGGGAA
>JAEEVG010000064.1 GCA_016290835.1 Bacteroidales bacterium
GGCATAGCGGGTCAGATAGGCCCAGTCCCTTTTCTGGAGCGCCTGGAAATTCTGGCCGAAGATGCTCACGGCCGGGAACAGGACCGAAAGCGCCAAAATCGACAAGAGTGTCTTTTTCATTGTGAGAGTGGTTTAAGTAATGGTGTTTTAGTAGGGTAAAAATACAAAAGATTTCGAAAAACTGAAAAACTTACGTAATGCGGCTACACAATTGATTATCTTTGTGTATGCGAATTAATAACACGGTTATGAAAAAGTTTATCCTTCTGGCAGCCGCCGCGCTCCTCTTCTCGGCCGGACTGCTCAACGCCCAGACCTTGGGTAAAGATGCCCGTTATTGCAACCCGCTCCCGATGGAAATCGGGCGGGGAAGCGCCTCCGGAGACGTGAGCGTCTTCCAGTGGGAAGGCAAATACTATATGTTCTGTACCGGTGGCGGTGCCTGGGTCTCTTCCGATATGCTCAACTGGGAATATCACTATGTAGCCGGCGTCCCCGTTGCTCCGGATGTATGTCCGTACAACGGAAAATTCTATATGACCGGCAACAGCAGCAATGTCTGGGTCGCCGACAATCCGCTCGGGCCCTATGAGGTTCTGGGACAATGGAAAGGCACACCTGACCTGGAGCACGGCTGGAGCCAGGGATTCGACCCGCATATCTATGTGGACGAGAACAATCAGCCCTACCTCTTCTGGCCGGGAATGGCCATCAGCGGCATCTATTCCGTCAAGCTGGACCCCAAGGACATCACGCAGTTCGTCGGCCCCGTGACGCATCATTTCAGCTTCAACCCCGACCACGTCTGGGAGCGCCAGGGCGAGATGAACGAGTTTCCCGATGTCGCCTGGATAGAAGGCCCGTGGATTTACAAGCATAACGGAACCTATTATCTCCAGTACTCGGCCTCCGGCACGCAGTGGCGGACCTATGCCGAAGGCTACTATAAATCCAAGAATGTCCAGGGCCCCTACGAGTATGCCTCGAACAACCCGCTGCTTCGCCGCACGGACGGAATCGTGACCGGCCCGGCGCACGGAAGCATGGTGACGGGACCCGACGGCAATATCTGGCAGTTCTATACAATCGTGCTGCGCAGCGGCGGACGCCGCATCGGCATGGACCGCGTCACGGTCGACAGAGACGGCAACCTGGTCTGCAATGTCACCGACACGCCCCAGTGGGCGCCCGGCGTGGTGAAAGATCCGGCCAAGGGAGATTCCGGTTCGCTGATCGTCTCCGTCGGCAAGACGACGATGAGCACGGGGCAGGGGTTCCCCGGGGCGGCCAAGGTCGCTTCGAGTTCCAAGCCCGGAAGAGGGCCCGAGTATGCGCTCGACAATTCGACGGCGACCTGGTGGGAGCCGGCCGATGACGACATAAATCCGGTGCTGACCATCAGCCTGTCTCCGGCGGTCGACCGCGACCGGGTGCAGACCTTCCGGATCGACGGCTCCCGCCTGCTCTTCGGCGGTGGCGGCAGGGGATTCGGCGGTGCAGCCGCGGCTCCGGTTTACAAATACAAGATCGAGGTCTCGATGGATGGCAAGGAATATAGCACCGTACTCGACCGTTCCGGCAACAATGTCCCCAGGAATGTGGTTTTCGACGAGATCGATCCCGTGGAGTGCCGCTATGTCCGCCTGACGATGCTCGACTGGCCCAAGAACAGTCCGCTGAGCATTCTGGACTTCTCCGTCTTCGGCCGGGCTACCGGGTATTCTCCTTCCCAGGTGCGCGTCCCGACGCCGAAAGCGATGAAATAATCATTCTCTCCCGGTCCTGCTTATTGCCATTTGGACAGGCGCTTGGAGGCCTTCAGTTTGGTGGCGGAGAAGGCGCGCTTGCGTGCTTTCAGCAGGAGTTTCCGGCCTTCGGCGCTTCGGGTATAGACGATCTCGCACTTCCCGATATATTTGTTCCACAGCTTCTGGAACGTATCGATGTTGCGTTTGTTGGTGGAGATGGCAGAAGGGATGGAGAAATAGTCTTTCTGCCGGATCTTTTTCAGGAAGCTGCTGTTCCGGATGAGCAGATATCTGGGATTGTCCACCGGCTCCAGGAATTCTTGCAGGGCCTGGATGAAGAGATTGTTCTCTTCGGCGGGAAGATTCGTGCAGCTCACAAACATCAAGCCCTGCTCATCGGTGATTTTCAGTCCGGCCTGCTTGAGCGAGGTCTTGATGAGCCCCTGGGCGGCGAGCGTCTCCAAAATGACGATGGCAATCTGTTTCATGACCCCGGCGATGGTGCCCGTCCGGAGGAAACGCACGAGCAGGATGGTCAGGAGCACGAGGATGACCACGACTCCGATCAGCGGGATCGGGGCCGGCATCTGGGACAGGAAGGGGACGACGGACAGGATGAGCATGACGTAGTACAGATAGCTGGTATATCGCAGCGAGCGCACGCTCGTGCCCTGGGCCTGTACCCCGGTCGAAAGTTTGTTTGTATAGCCCAGATACAGCGCATCTTTCCACCATTTCCGGGTCAGTTCCCGATCCCGCGCGATGGCGAGATTGGTGGAGGGGACACCGCCAAGCGGATTGGGATCCAGCACCCTTTCTATCCCGGAAACGATCTCGTGCCGCCCATGATAGGACGGGGCCTCGAATCCTTCGAACCGGGAAGCAAGCTGTTGAAGATCATAGGAATAGGCCCCGGATTGCGCATCGACCGTGGCGAGGTGCCAGATGTTGGACACCTTGTCCGGATGATGTCTGTCCACCCGGATGGCCCGCCCCCGCATCTGGTTCGAGAGCATATAGGAACTGACCGTACTCGAGAGGATCAGGGAATTGATGGAAGGGGCGTCCCAACCTTCTCCCAGCAGGGCCTGCGTGCCCACGAGCACCGTCAGATCACCGGCGTTGAACATATCGGTCACCAGGCGTACGATATGGTTCCGGATGCCCTCTTTCGGGACGATCCGGATGAAGTCTTCCTGCTTGTCGAAGCGCTCCAGGGTGATGGCATCCTCGGCGATGCCGTTCTCGCAAATCAGTTGCTGCAACTTTCCCCGGACTTCCTGCGGCAACAGGATGAGCGATCCGCAGAGGACCCCCAGGGAGATCCTTCCCTTGAAAGCATCTTTCAGTTTCCGCCAGATCGGCACCACGCCCAAAGAGGAGCAGGCCAGATCGTCCATCCGGATGTAATCGGCGAGGATGACCATCCGGAGATCTTCCCGCAACAATCTGCTCTCCAGATCGACGATGCTGACGATGGAATCCAGTTTTCCGATGCTGCCGGCAATCTGCTTGCAATACTTCTCATTCCCGTCCAGGACAATCCGTTTCCCGTCGGTCAGCCCCATTCTCCGGGCCTGGTTGTAATACGCGTCCCGGATGGCTTCCAGGGGCTTCCATTCCGCGTCCTCCGTGAGGAAGAAGCCGTTCAGGAAGATGGCCGCCTGCTTGCCGTCGAAGCGGGGCAGCGTCCGCGGGGAGGCTTCGAACAACGCGAGGAAGCGGACGGGGATCTGATAGCCGCGGTCGTTCAAGAAGGATGCGATGGATACATAGAATTCCGGTTGGTCCAGGATTCGCTCGATATCGGACTCGGCTGCCTGAAGGGTGGGCAGGCCCGCCAGAAGGCCCTGCAGGGCCGTGTCTTTCTTCAACTGCTCCAGCAGCAGGCCCGTGTTCCGCCGGTGCTTCTCCAGCAGTTCCCGTTCGTGCTGGTGCAACTGGGAGAAATGGATGAAATCCTGGTGCGGGCACAGATCCCCGTTCTTCACCAATTCCGGGATGGAGATGACCTCGTCGATGTCGCCGCAGAGTGCCTGGTAGCGCTTCCATTCATTGAGATCCGCATCATAGGGCGGGGTAGCGGTGAGGGCGAGGGTCTGTTCGGGCTGCAGGTGCTCGTTCAGATAGGTCAACGCTTTCCACCATTCTTTCCGCAGATGATGAGCTTCGTCAAAACAGAGCAGGGAGATTCCGGCCGCCCGGAGGATGTCGATCACTTCGTCGGCCTTCTCCTGCCTGAACCTGCCGGAAGTGGTGATGGAATACGCTTTTTCCGACCCTTCCTCCTCTTCCGGACGATTGTCCGGCTGGGTCTCATCAGTGCCGCAAAACGCGGAGAGCAGGGCCTGATAGGTGATGACGGTGATATACCCCGGACGGCGTATTTCGGTGGACACGATCCCGTAGTCTTGCTCCTGGAGGAAGGAGGAAAGAATACGCTCCCGCCATTGATTCTTGATGGTGTTCGTCGGGCAGAGGACCAGCGCCGGACGGCTCAGCCGGGAGATGACTTCGATGCCCAGGGTCGTCTTTCCGGCTCCGGGAGCCGCAACGATATGGAGTTTCTCGTCACGCAGGTGGAAATCCAGGTCATCCAGGATTCTTTGCTGGTAACTTCTCCAGGTACCGTTGAAGTGCAGAATACGCTTTTGGCTCATTATACCGTCTTGGCGCCATAGACGCTTTGGGAGATGTTGATGATGAAGTCTCCCATTTTCTCCAGGCAGTTGACCACGTCCATATAGAATGAGCCTGTCTCATAGGGATATGACGCTTTCTCGATATTGGTCAGGTGCTCATTCCGCAGGGTGTCCCGGTATGCGTTGATGGCGGCTTCCGCCTCTTCCGCATTGCGGATGTCCGTGAGTTCGACCAACGGGGTCGAGAGATTATAGTCCATCGCGGCATAAGCCGCATCCAAGAGATCGAGCAGGTGGTTCAGCCGCTCGAGCATTTGATCGGTGAAGCGGCAAACGTGCTCCCAAACGCGCGCGAGGATCTTGCCGATCGTCTCGCCGCTGTCGCCCAGAGACTCCATCTCGCCGATGACCCGGTAGAACTCGCGAATGCGCGCAAGACCGCCGATACTCAATTCGTTCTTGGAGACTTCGCGGAGATACGTGGCGATCTCCCGCTCGACATTGTCGGTAATCTCTTCGTAATGAATCAGTTTCTTATCCGCTTCATCGAATGCGTCCTGCGTACCGGCATTGATGGCGGCCCGGATGTAACCCAGGTCCCTGCGGCAGAGTTTGCCGAATTCCGCCACCTCCATTTTGGCACTGTTGAGGGCCAGGTCGCCCGTCGCGATATTGCCGATTCCGATGTATTTCAAGCGGTAGGTTTCTTTCTCTTCTCCCTTGTTCGGGACCATCAGAGTCACCATCTTGACGAGTTGCGGGATGAACCAGACGAGGATGAGGGTCGTGATGACGTTGAAGACCGTATGGAGGACGGCGACACTGTAGGGCAGCGATGCCACCAGGGATTCCTGCGTGGCGGGGTCGGCCTCGGAGAAATTGACCAGGACGGGATTCGGGAAGCCCAGCGCTTCCACGGTCAGGCCGACCAGTTTGATGAAGGGCTTGAAGAAGATCAGCGTCAGGATGACACCGAACAAGTTGAACAGGAAGTGGGCCCGCGCCGTACGTTTGGCGCTCTGGTTCGCCACCGCTGCGGCGATATTGGAGGTCACCGTGGTGCCCAGGTTGCTTCCCAGCACCATGGCCGTCGCCATCGTAAAAGGGATGTAGCCCTGGGCCACGAGCAACATCGTGATGGCAGTAGCCGTGGCGGAACTCTGCAGCATCAGGGTGATTATCGCGCCCGCCAGCATGAACAGGAAAATACTCCAGATGCCGTAGCCGGACAGAGTGGAGAGGAACGTTCGTACGCCGTCGTTGTCGAGCAGCACGGTGGATGTTTCCTTCAAGATGGACAGGCCCAGGAACAAGAGTGCGAAGCCCATCAGGAATTCTCCCAGGTTCGCGTATTTCTTGATGCTCAAGGCGATAAAGGCGAAGAACATCAACGGGATGGCGATGGTGGCGATGCTCCAGCTCCCGCCGCCGAAACTTAAGGCGAAGATCCAGGCAGTCACCGTCGTACCGATATTGGCGCCCATGATCACGGCGATGGCCCGGCCCAGGACGAGCAGACCGGCATTGACGAAACTCACGATGAGCAGCGTGGTCGCCGTCGAACTCTGCACCATGGCGGTCACCACGATACCGGTCAGAATGCATTTGAAATTGTTCGATGTCATTTTGGCCATGAAAATCCGCAGGCGGTTTCCGGCCATCTTTTGTAAACCGCCGCTCATCAAGGACATTCCATACAGGAACATGGCCAAAGAACCGAGCAGGGTCAGGATCTGTAACAACATCAGTACACGTTTTTGAAAAAGAAGTACCAATTTACTCTTTTTTCTGATATCGCAATCTCTTTTTTGTGTACTTTTGTTCAAATAAGATAAGTCCCATGAGTGAACAGTTTCCCTTCCGGCCAATGCGCCGCTTCAAGCAAGCCCTTCCGGCAGAAGAGTGTATCCGTATCCTGGAGAATGCCTATCGGGGTTTTTTCTCCGTCATCGGCGATGGCGGCTATCCCTATGCCGTTCCCATCAATTTTGTCTATGAAGCGGGCCGGCTCTATTTCCATTGTGCTACCGAGGGGCATAAACTGGATGCCATCCGCGCCTGTGACAAAGCCTGTTTTACGGTGCTGGATGAGCCGGAGAAGGAGCCGGGGGAGTGGTGGTATCACGTCAAAAGCGTGATCTGCTTCGGCCGCGTCAAGATCCTCTCCGATCCGGACGAACGAAACAGCCGGCTGCGTTCCCTCGGGCAGAAATACTTCCCGTCGTCCTATGATTTGTCTTCGGACATCCTCCGCAACGGCCCCAAGGCGGAGATCCTGGCGTTCACCATCGAGCACATGAGCGGCAAAGCCGTCCGGGAGAAATAAGAACGCTGCGATTCAGGATGGAAAGGGTTTTGATAGACGGCAAAGCGTGCCGCATCTTCGGGACGGACAGTCCCGGATGCCTGCTGATCCAGCTTGCGGAAAGAAATGAGCTGCCGCGCCTGGAGGCGGAGGCTGATCGGATTGCATCGCTGACGGCGGTTCCTTTCGCCCTGGCGGCGGTCGAAGTGGAGAACTGGCTCGTGGATTTGATGCCGTGGCCGGATGGGAATATATCCCGGGATCCGGAGGCGGGAAGACACGGTCAGGAAATGCTGGACTACATTCTTCTGTCGTTGGTTCCGGTGCTGGAAAAACGTTTCGGCATCCTTCCCGTCATTCTGGGAGCTTATTCTCTGGGGGCTTTGTTCGCACTGTGGGCATCGGCCCAAACGGACCGTTTCAGTGCCATCGCAGCGGCTTCACCCTCGGTCTGGATCCGGGATTGGATTCCGTTTGCCCGAAAGCATGTTCCCCTGGCCGACGATGTCTACCTGAGTCTTGGAGACCGGGAAGAACTCGTTAAGAATCAGGCGATTGCGCGAGTTGGAGATTGTTTGAGAACACAATACTCCCTGTTGCAGGAGCAACTGGGAGTATCGCATTGTACCCTTGTCTGGGAGCACGGCAACCATTTCAGCGACAGCGAAGGACGCGTGGCCAGGGCTTTCGCCTGGTGTGCGGACCGTTCGGGCGCTATCGCAATGTCGCCGCGCTGATCATTTCAGGCCAGAAGATGGCATTCGCCGTCAGTTTCGAAGTTCCGTACCACACGGCGCGGAAACTCGGGTCTATCGAGAAGCTGATCACGCGGCCTGAGCCGAGCGCCGTGATTACGGCGACCGGCGTGTCGGCCAGCATAGTCTGCAGGCGCGGCAGCATGTTGCCGGAAAGCAGGACCTCTTTGGAGTGGATGAGCGGCGTCCGCAGGCGGTTCTCCAGCGGTTCGAACATGATTGTGTTGTTCTTGAACACGGGCAGGCGCTCCTCCTTGTAGCCCCAGCAGAGCGGGTGGGACGGATCGATGCCGGCTTCGAGGATGACGCCCGGGATGCTTTGCGCACGCGTCGCGGTCGCGACCTGCGAATACGGGATGTCCGTGTCAAGTTTCTGCGACTTGGTCTTCAGGCCATCCAGCCCCATCCTGCGGAGGAACTGATGGCCCTGTTCCAGCGTGACCAGGGTGCCGCCCCGCTCCACCCAGGAACGGACTTTCGCGACGGCGGACGCGCTCAGGGAGTTGTGGGCGGCCGTCACGAAGAGGACGTTGTAGCGGTCCAAATCGAGTCCGGCGATCCCCTCGGAGGGCAGAATGCTCAGGGGAATCAGATAATGCTGGTCCATCAGGTGCCACAGGTCGCCGACGGCCACGGACGCTGCTTCATAACTGCCGATCACGGCCACTTGCGGCAGACGTGCCGTCAGGAAATTGGCGCTGCCCAGGTTGTGTCCGGAGGTGAAACCGCTGTCCAGCGCATACACGTCGACCATGTCTTCACGGGCGATGGTCTGCATCAAATTGTGAATCTCCTCCTGCGGGAGGGATTGATAGTTCGTGCCGAGGGGCACGATGATGCTGCCCCGGGCGAAATGCCGTTTGCCCGCGGTGAAGCCGTCCTGGGACACCTTGGCGAAGACCCCCCTGGAGAGCAGGCGGTACAGGGAACGCGGCGCATAAAAGCCCTTCCATTCGAAGACATAGGCATAAGAGGCGCGGGTCCATGCCCCCGCCGGGTGCGGGTCCATGAAGGTGAACTCATCCCCCTGTGAGGCCGAAGCGACCTTGGCGTAGGGGAGATTGAAGGCCATCGGCATCGTCCAGCCGGTAATGTCGTAGGAGAGGCTGTCGGCATAGCTCTCGCGTATCTCGAAGAGAGCTTCGACCATGCGGTGGCGGGCCTGCCGGACCGGTACGACGAATGCGGAATCCGGTACGAATGTGCGGCCGCCGGCCGTCAGACTGCGTCCGAGTTTGTAGATTTGGACGCCATTGCGGGAGACGGTCTCGGCCAGGCGGATGGTCGCGGCGAGATCCTCGGAGGAGCCGAAGACATAGTAGCCGGAGCCTTCCTTGGATGTCTGGCGATAGTAACGCTTCTGATAATCCAGCAGTTCCTCGCGCATGTCGGTCGCTCCCTGCAGGGTGGCGAGTTCGGTCGTCAGCTGGTTGTGGATGGACAGCGGGAAAGAGAGGAGACCGTTGACGGTATTGCGCAGGAATCCGCGGGAACTTTGTTCCTCCCACAGGAGCGCGATGCCGCCATAGAAGTCGAGATATTCGCGGCCGCGGCCGGGGTAGTAATCGTCATAGACCTCGCCGGAGAAGTACATCATGCCCTGACGGTCGAATGCCGGGGCATAGTAGTCGCTGGCCAGGCGGCGGATGAAGGCCTGGCACTCATCCGGGATGAGCGGGTGGACGCGGGTCGGCTCGCCCGGAGAGAAATGGTAGTTGGCATCGGAGCCCTGTTCGTGGGCACAGGTATAGATGTTCGGCTTCCAGTCGAGCATCGCCACGGCCCGGTACCGGGATTCCGGTTGCGTCTGGTTGATCCAGTCGCGGTTGAGGTCGAACCAATAATGGTTGGAGCGGGCGCCCGGCCAGGTCTCGGTGTGTTCCATCTCCTGGTTATCGGCGTTCGGGACGGCGCTGCGGTGGGAATTGACCCATTCGGAGAAGCGTCCGATTCCGTCCGGATTGATCATCGGATCGATCAGGACGATGTTGTTTTCCAGGACTTTCCGGGTATAGGGTGTGCGTGCCGCAGCCAGGTGATAGGCCAGCAGGAGGGAGGCGTTGAACCCGCTGGTCTCGTTGCCGTGGATGGAATTGCCGAACCAGTTGAAGACCGGCCCGGTTGTTTTGCCATCTGCGGACGGGTCGCTGAGCAGGTCGTGTTCTGCTTTGATGCGGTCGATGTCACGGATGTTCTGCTCGGTGGAGATGACCAGCAAGTAGAGCGGCCTGCGTTCGTGGGTCCAGCCGTACTGGCGGAGCTGGACGCGGTCCGAAGCGGCGGCAAGCGCCTTGATATAAGCCACACCCTGTTCGGGCAGGGTCTGGAACTCACCGATCTCGAAGCCGAGGACGGAGGCCGGCGTCGGGATGGATTTGTCATAATTGCAGGTGTCCGGGAGGAAATAATCCAGGGAGACCGGCGCCTGGGCCCGGAGGGAGACCAGGGCCAGGAGTCCTGCGAGGACGGAAAGCGTTCTTTTCATTATTGGGTCAGTGGTTTATGTTCGTGCAGGTCGTAACGCTGGCCGGGGCGGAGGAAGAAGAACTTCTCGCGACCGGCCTGATGGACGGCGACATAGGATTTGCCGATAACTTCGAATTCGTCTCCCCGGACCACGATGGCGGTCGATTCGTCGATGCCGATCCCGATGAATTCCGGGGCCGCTTTGATGAATGCGTCCAGATCGTGCTGGCGGTTGCGCACCAGGATATGCTGGTCGATGGCGGAAAGCTTCAGGAAACCCAGGCCCTGGGTATGGTCGCCGATCAGGTGCTGTGCGCCGCGGGTGTCGCCGCGCCACAGCAGGGAGCCCTGGATGCTGGCGCCCGCGGATGAACCGGCGATCACGCCGCCCCGGGCCAGGAGCGCGAAGCACTCCCGGTGGACTTTGGTATTGAGGTAGACTTCCGCGATGCGCCATTGGCGGCCTCCGGTAAAATAGATGCCCGTCGCGCGGCGAAGTTCGGAAAGGTTCTTCTCATCATTGGCCTCGTCGATGGTCGAGAGGTGAAGGCGGCTGACCTTGTTCGCGCCGAGGCGAGAGCTCAGTGTCTCGATGGCGGTCGTGTGGAAGTCGTCCGAGCCGGAGGCATTCGTGATCACGACGATACGTGCGTCCGGGCCGCCGGCCAGTTCGATGAAACGGTCCCAGATTTCGTCGGTGACGGTGCCGCCGCCGATGATGACGAGCGAGCCGTGTTCGGGCCCGTGACGCGTCACGGACAAGTCTACGGCCGTTGGATTCTGGGCGAAGAGGCCGAGGCAGAGCGACAGGCCTGCAAGGAGGGTGATCAATTTGCGCATATGAGAGGAATTAATAACCGTGGTTTTGTTCAAGATCGTCGTCGGCGAGTATCGCGTTGTTCGGGAAGGGGAGTACCCAGTAGTCGGAGTTGGTGAATGCGCTGTCGTAGGCGCCGAACACTTCCGCGGCCCGTCCGGTGCGGACGATGTCGTTGAAGCGGTGGCCGTCGAAAGCCAGTTCATAACGGCGCTCGGTTTCGACCTGCATCAACAGTGCGGACGGATCGTCCAGGGTCAGGTCTTCCAGGCCGGCGCGGCGGCGGATGACATTCAGGTCTTCGCGGGCGAGCGCCACATCCGGCGTAGCCCGGTGGAGGAGGGCCTCTGCGCGGATCAGGTACTGTTCGGCCAGCCGGAGGACCTGGATTGAGCTCGAACCATCCTGTTTGGCGTATTCGGCAATGGCATAGACGCCGTCGCCCTTGTCATAGATCAACTGGGCGCGTTTGCCGCCTTTCGCCGGGTCCAGCAGTTCCCCGACGAATTCCGGTTCCGGAATGTAGTCCAGTCGTCCGCCCTTGTCCGAGGGCAGGTAGTAAGTGAAGAAAGGCAGGCGGTCGGCACTGCTGAAGACCAGCTCGAAGATCGACTCGCTGCTCAGGGCGTTCTCGAAGAATCCGGACACTTCCGGGGTCAGGGAGAAGCGTTTGCTGCCGATCACGCGGGAGGCGTATTCGACCGCCGCATCCCATTCCTTCAGGTACAGGCATACCCGCGCCTTGAGGGCGAAAACGGCCCAGATCGAAGCCTTGGCCTTGGTGGACAGGCTCTCGTCGAAAAGGGCCTCCGCCTGTGTCAGGTCGGCCTTGACCTGTCTCAGGACTTCTTCACAGGTGCTTTTCTTGATGCCTTTTCCGTTGTCCGGGGATTCAGAGGGCTCCAGGACCAGCTGGACGCCGCCATAGGTGCGGGCCAGGTCGAAATAAGCAAGGGCGCGGAGGAAATAAGCTTGCGCGAGGATGTTGTTCTTTTGTGTCTCATCCCCGGCAATGCCCGGGAGGTAATGAATAATTGTATTTGCTTGATTGATGCCGAAATAATAGTCGCCGAAACCGCCTCCGGCAGTCGGATCCCAACCTGAAGTGCCGGCGGCTTTGAACTGGGGGATGACGACGGCCTGGCCGGAGAATAGGACGACATTGTCCGAAGCGTAGTTCATCGTGACGACCAGATAGCTCTCGTAGGTCTGGGCGGCATCATAGGCGCCGATCAGTGCGACCTGGGCGGATTTCAGGTCGCTGACCACGCCGTCGGCGGGAATGGACTCGATGGGTGTCTGGTCCAGGCAGGAAGTGACGGCCAGGATGCCGCAGAGCAGGATGAATATGCGTGTGTTTTTCATGATGGCCGACAGTTAGAAAGTGATATTGATGCCAAGGGTCAGGGAGAGGGGCTGCGGCGGCATGCCGAAGTCCATGCCCTGGACGAGGCCGTTGACGCCGCCGCGGTTCACGTTGACTTCCGGATCTGGTCCGGAATACCTGGTCAGCAGAAGAAGGTTTGCGCCGGTTACGTTGACGGAGGCTCGCTGGAGGCCGATCTTCTTGACGAACGAAGCGGGAAGCGTGTAGGCGAGCGAAACGTTCTTCAGGCGGATGAAGGATCCGTCCTCGACCACGCGGCTGCTCTGGCCTTCATAGTTGAAACTTCCGTCCGCATTGGCCGAACTCTTCGGACGCGGAAGGACATTGGTGTCTCCGGGTTTTTTCCAATAGTTGACGGAGCTTTTCTGCATCGAGCGGGTGATACCGCGTGTGCCGCCGGACTCCAGGAACATACGGGTGTAGTTGAACACCTTGTTGCCGTATTTGTAGTAGAAGTTAATGTCGAGCGCGACGGGGCCGAAGGTGAACGTGTTGCGCAGCATACCTTCGATGACCGGCCAGGCGTCGCCGACCACCTTTTTGTCGGCAACGGTGATCTTGCCGTCACCGTTGGCATCGTCGTAGATGGCATCTCCCGTCTGGGGATCGACGCCTTTGTACTCGTAGACCCACATCGAATAGAGCGGGTAGCCTTCAAAGAGTTTGAACGGCGTGTAGTTGCCAGTCACGTCGGTGGTCAGTTTCTCGATGCGGTTGCGGTTGTGGGCCAGCGTGAAGATGGTCTTCCAGCTGAAGTTCTTCTTGGTGATATTGACCGTGCTCAGCGAGAACTCGATGCCGCGGTTGCTGATCTCGCCGGAGTTGTCCACGATGGAAGTGAATCCGGTTTTCCAGGGCACGGTGCGGGCGAGCAACAGGTCGTAGGTATATTTGTCATAATAGTTCAACTCAATATCCACGCGCTGGTGCCACAGAGAGGCGTTGAGTCCGATATTCCACTGGCGGGTCGTCTCCCATTTGAGGCCGGGATTGCCGAGCTGTTCGGGGGAGAGGCCGGCTTCTCCGTTATAGTTGGCGCCGCCGCTCCAGAGGGCCAGGGAGGAGAAATCGCCGATGTTCTCATTGCCGCCCAGACCGATGCTGGCCTTGAGTTTCAGACTGCTGAAAGTTTCTTTCCAGGGGAAGAAATGCTCGTTGGTGATGTTCCAGGCTGCACCGATGGCGGGGAAGTATCCGAAACGGTTGTCCTTGCCCACGCGGGAGGAGCCGTCTGCACGCATCGTGAAGTCGAGGCTGTAGCGGCTGTCATAGGAGAGGTTGGCTCCGCCGAAGAAAGACAGCAGCGAGGAGGAGGTGCCCGTCGAGGTGCCGGTCTGGTTCGCGGAAGAAACGATGCGGGTCAACTGGTCGCTCGGGTAGTCCTTGCCGTTGATGTAGGAATTATTGACGATGGTGTATTGGAAGGAATTGCCCAGGAAGGTGGATAGGGTCAACCTGGAGCGGAAACTGCGGTAGAAGTTGAGCAGATGCTCGAACGAGAAGACGTTCGAGGTGTTGGATCCTTCCACGCCGGCGCCGTTGGGCTGGCCGTAGATGAGGTTCGTATTGTAGTAGAAACGCTCAAGATAGATGGTCCGGTCGTTGCTGAAGGAAGATTTCCAGCTGATGCCCTCGGCGATATCCCAGGTCAGGGAGAGGCTGTTGGTGATCCGGAAGTTGTTCGAACCGCCGTTCCAGTTGTCCAGGATGGCCTGGTGATTGTCGAAGGAGACGGGCTTGT
>JAEEVG010000012.1 GCA_016290835.1 Bacteroidales bacterium
CCGAACCGGAACCCGTCCCGGAGCCGAAGAAGAAATCCCGCTGGTGGATCCCGGTGGTAGCCGTCGCGGGCACCCTCGCCGTGGCCCTGGCCGTCTTCCTGATCCTCGCCCGCGTCGCCCCCGACTTCATCGACTCCATCCTCTACACCCCCGAAGAACTACGGATCATAAACTATTGATACTGTGCTTGATCTGATCTATCCCGCCTCACCTGCACCGCTCCTCAGGGGCGGCAAACGCGTCAAAGCCGCAGAAATGCTCCCCATCGTGGACATCTACGGCAACGTCCGCGCCCAGGCTTCCCGCGAGTTCTGCCACCGCAGCCCCGACCGGCCCCTGCACCCGGTGGTCCACCTGCACATCATCAACCGTTCCGGCAACATCTACCTCCAGCAGCGCGGGGCGCATAAAGACCTGCTCCCGCTATACTGGGACACCGCCGTGGGCGGCCACATCGCCTATGGCGAATACATTCTCGAGGCCCTCTACCGCGAAGCCGCCGAAGAACTGGGTCTCCACGACTTCCTCCCCCTGAGCCTCGGCTCCTACGTCTTCGAGTCGGAGCGCGAACGCGAACTGGTCAACATCTTCGCCGCCGTGGGCGAATACGCGATCCGGCCCGACCCGGACGAACTCGCCGGCGGACGATTCTGGACCCCCGAAGAAATTGTCCTTTCCTATGGCCGGGGTATCCTCACTCCGAATTTCGAGGGGGAATACACCCGGATCAAAGACGCCCTGCAAGCCCTCCTGTGATGCAAGAGCTGCGCAAATTCATCAAAGACCAACTGTCCGTCTGGCCGCTCGCCGCGGCCAACTTCCGGGCGCTCAAGTCCGTCCGGACCAAAGAACTCAGCGTATTCGGACTCCCCTGCTGCGTGCAGTTCAACCCCCAGCGCGCAGGCTCTTCGACCGCCGACACCTCCCCGGAAGCCATCGCCGCGCGGCCCTGCTTCCTCTGCGAGGCCAACCGCCCTCCGGAACAGCGCCACATCAAATTCGAAGGACGAAAGGGGCGCACCTACAACGTCCAGATCAACCCTTTCCCCATTTTCCGCGGCCACCTGGTGGTCGTCCGCGACCAACACCTCCCGCAGGCCATCTGGCACCACCTGCCGGATATGCTGGACTTCGCCGCCCGCTACACCGACTATACCGTCTTCTATAACGGCCCCCTGAGCGGTGCCTCCGCCCCGGACCACCTCCACTTCCAGGCCGTCCCCCGGCACAAACTCCCGCTCGAGGCGGCCGTAGATGCCTTCCTGGATGAGCCCGGCACCCCCCTGGCCTCCGTCAAGGACGCTACCCTCTATGCTTTCCCCGGCTACTGCCGCGGAATCTTCGCCCTCAAGGCCACGACCTCCAAGTCGCTGACCAAGCTCTTCTACCGCCTGCTGGATTGCACGGACCGCCGCCCCGGCGAGACCGAACCCAAATTCAACCTCTACGCCTACAAGCGCGGGGAACAGTGGCGCGCCTTCGTGGTGATGCGCTCCGAAAAACGCTCCCACCATTTCGACGCCTCCGGCGAAGACCACCTCGCCATCAGCCCCGGCGCCACCGACATGGCCGGCGTGTTCATCGCCCCGTTCCGGGAGGACTTCGACAAGGTGAGCGCCACGCAGCTGGAGGAAATCTTGGACGAGGTCACCGTCTCCCCGCACGAGGAAGAAATGATCCGCCGGCGGCTCACGCGGACCCAGCCCCGCGTGGAAGTGGGCATCCTCGCCGCGCCCGAAATCCGTTTCGAGATCATCTCCGACGGCGCCGGTCCCCAGAGCGTACGCTGGTGCGACGGGCGCATCGCCTACAACGGCGCCCTCTACGACGAACTCTACTTCGACTCCATCACGCGCTCGACCCTCTTCGCCGAGCCTTCCTTCATCCTGTACGACGTGGTGATCGGCATCGATTTCCACTGGGAGCAGAAGCGTACGCTCAAGTTCGCGGGCGCGCTGAAGTTCATCGTGGAGGGAGAAATGGTCCGCGCGGTCAATCTCGTGGGGATGGAGGATTATCTGCTGAGCGTCATCTCCTCCGAAATGAAGGCCAGCGCATCCCTCGAACTCCTCAAGGCCCACGCCGTCATCTCCCGCAGCTGGCTCATGGCCCGCATGCAGGACAGGCAGATTGCCCTCGGTGCCGCCGGCAGGCCGGATCGCGACGGCGATTATCCGGCCATCCCCCTCGAGGGGGCGCAGGGGGTGAAGATGCCGCAGGTCGAAATCCCGCATCGGGATTTCGACGTCTGCGCAGACGACCACTGTCAACGCTATCAAGGACTTACGATGGCCGCGGGCGAAGCCGTCCGCACGGCCATCGACGAGACCTGGGGCCAGACGCTCCGCTACGAGGGCGTCCTCTGCGACACCCGCTACTCCAAATGCTGCGGCGGCCGCACCGAGCTGTTCAGCACCTGCTGGGAGGACATTGACTACCCTTACCTGCAAAGCGTCGAAGACCCCTGGTGCGACTGCGAGAACGATGCGGTCCTCTCCCAGGTGCTCAACGACTACGACCAGCAGACCCGCGACTTCCACGACTGGACGGTCCGCTACACGCAGCAGGAACTCTCCGAACTTGTCAAAAGCCGCACCGGCATCGATTTCGGGCAGATCCAGTCCCTGGAAAGCCTGGAGCGGGGCCCGTCCGGCCGCATCAAATACCTGAAAATCACGGGCAGCCTGCACACGGAGGTGATCGGCAAGGAACTCAAGATCCGCCGCGCCCTGAGCAGCTCGCACCTCAAGAGTTCCGCCTTCTCGGTGGAACGCGACCCGGGCGGGGCCTGGATCCTTCGCGGACGCGGCTGGGGCCACGGCGTGGGCCTCTGCCAAATCGGCGCCGCCGTGATGGCCGACCGCGGTTTCGACTATCGTCAAATCCTCCAACACTACTATCCAGGTGCAAAGATCGAATAATCCCTCCCCCTGGGCCTGGGTGCCCACCCTCTACCTGTTCGAGGGACTGCCGTATGCCATCGTGAATACGGTCGCGCTGGCCGTTTTCAAGGACCTGGGCATTGACAACGGCACGCTCGGTCCGCTGACCACCCTGATCAGCCTGCCCTGGCTGATCAAGCCGCTCTGGAGCCCTTTCATGGACATTTTCCGCTCCAAACGCTGGTGGATCCTCCTGACCCAGATCCTGATGGCGGTCACGGTCACGGCAACGGCCCTGTGCCTGCCTTTCTGCGGGATGACGGCCCTGATCATCCTGTTCATCATCGTCGCCTTCGCTTCGGCCACCCACGACATCTCGGCCGACGGATACTACATGCTGGCCCTGGACCGCCAGCGCCAATCTTCGTTCGTCGGAATCCGCAACACCTTCTACCGGGGCGGACTGGTCCTGGGCCAGGGCCTGCTGGTGATGCTCGCCGGCGTCCTGCAGCAGCGCAGCGGGAATGTACCGCGTGCCTGGGCCTGGGTCATCGGCCTTTCCGCCGTCCTGATGGCCCTGATCGCGCTCTACCATTTCTTCTTCCTGCCCCGTCCCGGGGATGACCTCGACCGGCGGGATACCAAGACCGCGAAACAGATTTTCTCCGAATTCGCCGACTCGTTCAAGACCTTCTTTTCCAAACCCGCCGTCGGCTGGGCCATCGCCTTCATGCTGCTTTACCGCCTGCCCGAAGCGCTCTCGCTGAATCTGCTTTATCCCTTCTTCAAGGACGGAGCTGACGTCGGCGGACTGGGCGCCGGGACCAGTATGTACGGACTGGTCTACGGGACCTTCGGCGTGATCGCCCTGCTGCTCGGCGGCATCCTGGGCGGCCTGTATGCGGCCAAGCGGGGACTGCGCGCTTCCTACTGGCCGATGGCGCTCGCCCTGGCCCTCCCCTGCGCCGTCTATCTGCTGATGGCCATCCTGCGCCCGGAGAGTGTCTGGGTCATCGGGGGATTCGTGGTGCTGGACCAGTTCGGCTACGGGTTCGGCTTCACCGCATACACCTTGTTTATGATGCAATACGTCGACGGCCCGCTGAAAACCTCGCACTATGCCATCTGCACGGCTTTCATGTGGCTGTCGATGAAATTGCCCGCCCTGGTGGCGGGATACCTCCAGCAAGCGCTGGGTTATGTCGGATTCTTCACGCTGGTCATGGTGAGCTGCCTCGGCACGGTCGCCGCCGTCCTGATCGCCCGAAACAAAATACCTTTGAATCATGAAAACCTGGATTAAATTGTTGCTGCCGCTCGCGCTGCTCTCCTGCAACTCTCCCTCCGCCCCGGCGGCCACCACCTTCCCGGAGCCTTCCACGCCCGTTTCCGCACCGCGGGTCAAGCCCGGCATCGAAGTCCTGCGGGAGCGCAATTTCGCCGGTCTCGAAGGCAAGCGCGTGGGCCTGGTCACCAACCCCTCCGGGGTGGACAGCGGCCTGAAGTCCACCATCGACATCCTCTTCGAAGCCCCCAATGTCAAGCTCGTGGCGCTCTACGCCCCCGAGCACGGTGTGCGCGGCGACATCTGGGCCGGCGGCAAGGTCGAATCCGGCAAGGACGACCACACCGGCCTGCCCGTCCACTCGCTCTACGGCGACACCCGCCAACCCACCCGCAAAATGCTCGAAGGCATCGACATCATGGTCTACGACATCCAGGACGTGGGCAGCCGCTCCTATACCTTCATCTCCACCCTGGGCCTGGTGATGCGCACCTGCGCCGAGATGGACATCCCGGTGATGGTGCTCGACCGCCCCAATCCGCTGGGCGGCCGCAAGGTGGAGGGTTCGCTGGTGCGCGACGGCTACCACTCCTTCGTCAGCCAGTACAAGATCCCCTATGTGTACGGGCTCACCGTGGGCGAACTCGCCCGGATGATCAACGACGAAGGGATGAACCGCGGCCAGAACGGCAAGGCCGAGCCGCTGAAATGCAAGCTCACCGTCGTGCCGATGGAGGGCTGGGAGCGGGATATGCTCTTCCACGACACGGGCTTGCCGTGGATTCTCCCCTCACCCAACATCCCCTACGCCGAGACGGCGATCTGCTACCCCTCCGCCGGCCTCTGCGGCGAGATGTACAACTATCTCCACATCGGCATCGGCTACACCCTCCCCTTCGCCACGTTCGCGGAAGAATGGGTGGATGCCGACAAACTGAAAGAGAAACTCGACAGCTACAACGCCCCCGGCGTGGCCTGGCGGACCATCCACTACCAGCCGATTTCCGGCCGCCTGGCGGGAAAGTTGATTCACGGCGTGCAATATTTCTATACCGACTTCGAAGCTGCAACAATCACGCTTACACAGTTTTACGTCATGCAGGCGGTTTGGGAGCTCTACAAAAAGAACCCTTTTACGGGCAATTCCGACCGGCTTTCGATGTTCAACAAGGTTTGCGGCACTGATTTTGTCAGTAAGACGTTTGGACAGACGATGAAAGTCTCGGACATCTCCGGATTCTGGTCCGCGGATGTAGAAGCTTTCAAAGAGAAGTCCAAGAAATATTACATATATTAATACACACAATTATGAAACGCTTGACCACACTTTCCCTGATCGCCATAGCCGCAGCGGCTATGATCGCGGTCCCTCTTGACGCTCAGACCAGGGGCGGCAGCAATTCCCGCGGTGGTTCGGGCGGCGGCAACTCCCGCGGTGGCGGTGGCAGCCGTCCTTCCTCTTCGATGTCCGCTCCGTCTTCCCAGATGAGAGGCTCCGGCTCCGCCGGTAATACCAAAGGTCTTGGATCTGCGGCTCCCCGCAGCAACCAGCCCTCCATGTCTTCTCAGAATCGCGGTTCGCAGCCCAGCCGTCCGAGCGGCGGCAGCAGCGGCCAGGCCGTCCGCGGCGGGTCCAATACCCGCAGCAGCAGCCCGTCCGGCAGCGTAACCCGTCAGAACCCTTCCAGCGGCAGCAGCCGTCAGACTCCGCCCAGCGGAAGCTCCGGCAGCATTACCCGCCAGAGTCCTCCTGCCAGCACTTCGGGCAACACCGTCTCCGGCAATCGCAGCACCACGGTGCGCGAGCCGAGCCGGCCCGAGAGCGGCAGCACCAACCGCAACAGCGGCACGCAGGTCCGTCCGAACAGCGGACAGCCCATCCGGGGCGGCTCCAACACCAGCGGCAGCGTGACCTCCGGGTCCGACCGCCAGCGCCAGGCCCGTCCGGAAGGCACCCGGCCTGCAGGTGACCGGCCGGGCGGAAGCGTCAATCGCAACCAGCCTCAGCCGGGCATGAGCGCCGACCGCAATGCGCCCGCCACGGTCCGCAACCGTGACCGCGCACCGCGCAACTACTCCGGCAGCCGCGAGCCGCGTGAGATCCGGATGCGTCCGGGTCCGGGCCGCAACATCGAGCGGGTCCATCCCCGCCACCGCGACCCGATGCCTTTCAACCACGCAGTCCGCTTCTGGGACGGCGGCCACCACTACTTCGGTTACCGCGTGTCCTACCTGCCTTCCCGCTATATCCGCGAGATCTATTGGGGCGTGCCCTATTACATCCTCGACGGTATCTACTACCGCTACTACGCTGGCAACTACTACATCTGCCGTCCTCCGTTCGGTGTCTACTTCGACCCGATCCTGGACAACCTGATTTACTCCACCTGCCGCTTCTCCTATTACTACGACGTGTACAACACGTACAATGTGATCAACGAGAACGCGCAGACGATTGCCAGCCAGAACGCGACCATCGCGGCCAATAACGCCACGATCGCCAGCCAGAACGCCGAGATTGCGCTCAACACGGAGCGCGCGGCCAAGGCCTATCAGGAGGCCAACCGGCTGGGCCTGGTCCAGAAATACGCCGATGCCGCAGTAGAGTACTACTACGAAGACGGTGTGTTCTTCACCAAGGACGCAAACGGCAAGTACATCACCATCGTCCCGCCGGCAGGCGCCCTCGTGCAGGAGCTGCCCGACGACTACGAGACGATCATCCTCGACGGCAAGGAGTACTACAAGGTCGACGACACGGTCTTCCAGATGACCATCATCGACGGCTCCCCTTACTTCGAAGTGCTGGGTCAGCTGACCGGCGAACTCGCCGAGAAGTACAACTCTTACAACAAGCTCTGAGAAGTGGCCGTCATCGGCATATTCGATTCAGGTTCGGGAGGACTTTCGGTATTGAAAGAGATACGGAAGGTCCTCCCTTCCGCTCATTTCATCTACTATTCCGACAACGCCCACTGTCCCTACGGGGAAAAGAGCGCGGAATACATCCGGGAGCGGGCGCGGATCATCACACGCCTGCTCCTGGAGCGCGGTGCGGATGCAATCGTCGTGGCCTGCAACACGGCCACCGGCGCCGCCATCGCCACCCTGCGAGCTGAGTTCCCCGTTCCTTTCGTGGGGATGGAGCCGGCCGTCAAGCCGGCCGCCCTGGGGACGAAGAGCGGGGTGGTGGGCGTGCTGGCCACGGCCGGCACCCTAAAGGCATCCAAATACCTCAACACCAAGGGATTATACCAGCACGACGTGCGTATCGAAGAGCACGTCGGGGAGGGCTTCGTCCAGCTGGTCGAGCGGCTTGAGCTGGACGGACCGGAGGCGGAATGCGTCGTGCGCGCGAGCCTGCAGCCGCTGCTCGACGCCGGCGCCGACACGATCGTGCTCGGCTGCACGCATTACCCCTTCCTGCGGGGCGTCATCGAGCGCATCGCCGGGCCCGGGGTCCGGGTCATCGACCCAGCCCCCGCCGTGGCGCGCCAGCTGCTCAAGGTTCTGCGCGAGGGCGGCATCGCCCCCGAAGACCCGGACCCCGGGCTGGAGCTGCTCGCATCCGGCGATCCCGCCACCCTGTACGCCCTCGCCGCCACGCTGGAAGAGGAATAGGGGCGGTTGCGCTTTTGCGTGAGAATGCTTATCTTTGTGAGATAGCACAAAACCCTATGATTACCCAGGAACAAATCACAGATTTGCAGGAGCGCGTCGCCACGCTCCATTCGTGCCTTGCGATCGAGAAGAAACGCGCGGAAGTGAAGGAGAAAGAGCAACAGAGCCAGGCGCCGGATTTCTGGGACGACCCCAAGCAGGCCGAGGCCTTCCTCAAAGGCCTGAGCAGCGTCAAGGCCTGGGTGTCCGCTTTCGATGCGACCCGCTCGGCGGTCGAGGACCTGGAGGTACTCCTCGAACTCGACCCGGAAGGGACCGAGATCGACCAGGCCTACCGGCAGGCCTGCTCGCTCGTGGAGGACCTTGAACTCAAGAATATGCTCGGCGCGGAAGGCGACAATCTCGGCGCCGTCCTGACGATCAACTCCGGGGCCGGCGGCACGGAAGCCAACGACTGGAGCGCGATGCTGATGCGTATGTATATGCGCTGGGGTGAGCGAAACGGCTACAAGATGACTGTAACCGAGGAAATCGAAGGCGATGAGACCGGCATCAAGTCCTGCACCATCCAATACGAGGGCGATTATGCCTACGGCTACCTCAAGGCCGAATCCGGCGTGCACCGGCTCGTGCGCATCTCCCCTTTCAACGCCCAGGGCAAGCGGCAGACCACGTTCAGCTCGGTGTTCGTATACCCGCTCGTGGACGACAGCATCAACATCGAGATCAACCCCGGCGACATCGAATGGGACACCTTCCGCTCCGGGGGCCACGGTGGCCAGAACGTCAACAAGGTGGAGACCGGCGTGCGGGTGCGGCACCTGCCCACGGGCATCACGGTCGAGAACACCGAGACCCGCAGCCAGCAGGACAACCGCCAGCGGGCCCTGACCATCCTCAAGTCCCGCCTCTACGACATCGAGCTCAAAAAGCGCCAGGAGAAACAGGCCGAACTCGAAGGCCAGAAGCGCAAGATCGAATGGGGCTCCCAGATCCGCTCCTACGTCCTGCATCCCTACAAGATGGTCAAAGACCTGCGCACCGGCTGGGAGACCGCAGACACCCAGGGCGTGCTGGACGGCGACCTGGGCGACTTCATGAAAGAATTCCTCATGCACAACTCTTAAGCGATATGGTTGATTTCAAATACGCACCCATGTTCCAGCTGGGCGAAGACCAGACGGAATACTACAAGATCCCGGGCTCCGAGACACTTGTCTCGACAGCCGATTTCGAAGGGCACAAGATCCTCAAGGTCAGCAAGGAAGCCCTTACCCTGATGGCCAACACGGCCTTCCGCGACGTGAGTTTCCTGCTGCGCCGCTCGCACAATGAGCAGGTGGCGAAGATCCTGCACGATCCCGAGGCTTCCGAGAACGACAAGTACGTGGCGCTGACCTTCCTGCGCAATGCGGAGGTGGCCGCCAAGGGCAAACTCCCGCTCTGCCAGGACACCGGCACCGCCATCATCCACGGCGAGAAGGGCCAGCAGGTCTGGACCGGCTTCTGCGACGAGGAGGCCCTCAGCCTGGGCGTCTTCAAGACCTATACGGAAGAGAACCTCCGCTACAGCCAGAACGCTCCGCTGGATATGTACAAGGAAGTCAACACCAAGTGCAACCTCCCCGCCCAGATCGACATCGAGGCGGCCGAAGGGGCCGAATACCGCTTCCTCTGCGTGACCAAGGGCGGCGGCTCCGCCAACAAGACTTACCTCTACCAGGAGACCAAGGCCCGCATCCAGAACCCCGGCACGCTGGTCCCCTTCCTCGTACAGAAAATCCGTTCGCTGGGCACGGCGGCCTGCCCGCCCTACCACATCGCCATCGTCGTGGGCGGCACCTCCGCCGAGAAGAACCTGCTCACGGTGAAACTCGCCTCCACGCACTACTACGACGGCCTGCCCACCACGGGCGACGGGACCGGCCGCGCCTTCCGCGACCTCGCCCTGGAGGAGCAATTGCTCGAGGAGACCCGCAAGATCGGCCTCGGCGCGCAGTTCGGCGGCAAGTACATGGCGCACGACGTGCGCGTGGTGCGCCTGCCCCGCCACGGTGCCAGCTGCCCGATCGGCCTGGGCGTGAGCTGTTCCGCGGACCGTAACATCAAAGCCAAGATCAACGCCGACGGCATCTGGATCGAGAAGATGGACGACAAGCCCTACGAGCTGATCCCCGAGGAGCTGCGCCGTGCCGGCGAAGGCGAGGCCGTCCGGATCGACCTCGACCAGCCGATGAAGGACATCCTCGCCGAACTCACCAAATATCCCGTCAGCACGCGCCTGAGCCTCAACGGCACGATCATCGTGGGCCGCGACATCGCGCACGCCAAGATCAAGGCCCGGCTGGATGCCGGCGAAGGGATGCCCCAGTATCTCAAAGACCACCCGATCTACTACGCCGGCCCCGCCAAAACCCCCGCGGGGATGGCCTGCGGCTCGATGGGCCCGACCACGGCCGGCCGCATGGACCCGTACGTGGATGAGTTCCAGGACCACGGCGGCTCAATGATCATGCTGGCGAAGGGCAACCGCAGCCAGGCCGTGACCGACGCCTGCCGCAAACACGGCGGTTTCTACCTCGGCTCCATCGGCGGCCCCGCCGCCATCCTGGCCCAGGAAAACATCAAAAGCATCGAGTGCGTGGAGTATCCGGAGCTCGGCATGGAAGCCATCTGGAAGATCCGCGTCGAGAACTTCCCCGCCTTCATCCTCGTGGATGACAAAGGCAACGACTTCTTCAAGCAACTCGGCCTGTAGTCCTGATGAAAAAGGCGATGCGAATCTGCGGGATCGTCGTGGCCTCCCTGCTCGGCCTCGTCCTTCTCGTGCTCATCGCCGTGCCTATCCTGCTGAACTCCCGGGCCACCACCCGTCTGGTGGACAAATATGCCGCGGAGTACCTCGACGCCGACCTGTCGTATTCGCACCTCTCGGTCCATCTCTACCGGGATCTTCCCTGCGTGGGGATTACCCTCGAGGACGCCGTCCTCACTTACCCCCACGAGCGTTTCGCCGCCTATGATACCCTGCCCGCCCCGAGTCCTCTGCTCGAGGCCGGCCGCGGCCCCGTGAAGGATACCCTCGCCCGCTTCGGCTCGCTGACCCTGTCCGCCGACGCCGTCCGCCTGATCCGCGACCGCGAGATCATCGTCAAGAAAATCGCCCTGGAGGGTTTCGCGGCCTTCGCCCACGACTACGGGTCGGCCGTCAACTGGGATATCCTCCGCCTGCCCCCGACGGAGAAAAAGTCGACAGGACTCGATCTGCCCTGGATCCAGTTGCACCAGCTGCGCATCGACGGATCTCCGAAGATCGTCTATACCGCGCAGCGCCGCGGCATCTATGCAGACGCCCGCTTCCGCGCCCTGAACCTGCTGGGCGACGCCAAGATCGACTCGGCGGGCTTCCGCCTGCGCGGGGTCCGGCTGGCGCTGGACAGCCTGAAACTCTCCGGACAGGCCGGCGGGAACGGCCTGGATGCCGATCTCGCGCTCCTGAGGCTCGTCCAGCGGGGCGAGCAGGAGTTCGACCTCGCCCTCTCGGCCGACGCCCTGCTGCGCACCGCCGCCTATGGCGAAATGGCGCTGCCCCTGCGGGCGGAAGGGACAGTCGGCTACGAACTGGAAGAGGGGCGAACCACCCTGCACATCCCCCGCCTGGATGCGCAGCTCGCCCACGTGCCCCTGCAGGCGGAAGGCAGCGCCGTCCTGCTGCCGGACCGGATCGACCTCGATGCCGCCGCCCACATCATCGACTGCCCCGTGGATTCGCTGCAACGGTCCTACCTCGACCGTTTCGTGTCGGTCTCCCGGGACATCCGCACCGATGCCCGCCTGAACGTGGATCTGCAGGCAAAAGGAAGCATTGCCGACGGCACCCTCCCCCGCGTCAAAGCCCGCATCCGGGTGCCCGGGACAGGCGCTTCCTACCGCAAAATGAAGCTGGGGGGCACGTTGGCGCTGGATCTGGACGCCGAGATGAGCCCCCAAGGGCGGCTCGATGCCCGCATCCGCACCCTCCGCACCCGCATCCCGGGCTTCTATGCCCGTGTCGGCGGCACGGTCCGCGACCTGCTCGGGCGCAACCCGCGCTATGACCTGCAAGCGCAGGCCGATGCCTCGGTCGACGCGCTGAAGCGTTTCATTCCCGCCTCGCTGGGCGTGGAAGAAGCCGCCGGCGATGTCCACCTGGACCTCAAAGCCAACATTACCCAGCGACAGCTCAACATCTCCGAATTCCAGCAGGGGGATATCTCCGGCACACTCACGGGCGACAGCCTGTACGTGTCCATCCCCGCCGATTCCATCCAAGCCTGGCTGTTCAAGCCGAATATCCTGATCGGATCCAACCCGGCGGGCCTGCGGGCCAACGCCATCTTCGACAGCCTCTATTTCAATCGCGGGGTCAACCTCCAGGCCCGCGTGCGTGATATGCACACCGGCGCCCAATATGTCAAGATACCCGTGGACGGGCAGCTCGTCCCGCGCATTTACGCCTCCACCGACAACGGCGAGATCTTCGCCAAGGTCGGCTCCAGCCGCCTGGGCCTGAACAACTCCAGCATCTGGGCTTCGGTCGAGAAACGCGTGGACGAAGAGCAGCGGCCCGCAGCCAGGCGTCTGCCCGCGCGGGCCCGGAACGATTTCGCGGACAGCGACCTCACCATCGCCCTCGACACCACCGTTTCGCGCCTGTTGCGCGAATGGTCCCCTTCGGGCAGCATCGTGGCCGAGGAAGGATTCTTCGCCTCGCCGCGCCTGCCCCTACGCACCCGTCTGACCGCGCTCAGCGCCGAATTCAACGACAACGAGATCGACATTGACTCCATTGGCGTGGTTTCGGGCACCTCCGACGCCCGTGCCGCCGGCTATGTCCAGGGCATACGCCAGGCACTCTTCCGCCACGGGACCCTCGAGGCCCAGCTCAATGTCGAAGCCGGCCGGCTCAATATCAATGAATTCATCGCCGCCCTGCAGGCCGGGTCCGAAGATCTCGGGGAGGTGGCGCCCGTCGATGAGCGGGACGAGAGTTTCGTCACCGACACCCTTGAGGACGCCCGCATCGACAAGGAGAAAATGCGGCTCGTGGTGGTCCCCGGCAACATCCGGGCGACCCTGGGCGTACAGGCTGACACCGTAGACTACGCCGAACTGCAAGTCGGGCCGGTACTGGCCGTCGCCCGCGTGCAGGACCGCGCCGCCCAGCTCCTGGGTACGCACGTGATCTCGGACATCGGCCGCATCGCGATGGATGCCTACTACGTGACCCAGAGCAAGGAGGACATCGCGGCCGGGGTGAACCTGCGCCTCGCAGACATGCTCGCCCACGACATCATCCAGCTGCTGCCTTCCGTGGACTCGCTGATGCCCGTCCTCCGCTCGTTCGAAGGGCGGCTGGACTGCGACCTGGCGGCTACCACCCAGCTGGACACCAACATGAACGTGATCATCCCCACGCTCGACGGCCTGCTCCGCATCAGCGGCAAGGACCTGGAAGTCAAGGACGCCGGCGACCTGCGGCGCATCACCCGCCTGCTGATGTTCCGCAACAAGGACATCGGCCACATCAACGACCTCTACATGGACGCCGTCGTCCATGACAGCAAGCTCGAAGTCTTCCCCTTCGAACTGGGCGTGGACCGTTACAAGCTCGCGCTCCGCGGTACACAGGGCTTCGACCGGAGCATGTACTACCACGTCTCGATCCTGCGCTCCCCCTTCCTGGTACGCTTCGGCATCAACCTTTTCGGCTCGCTGGACAACTGGAAGTTCCAGCTGGGCCGGGCGCGCTACCGCGAAGGGCAGGTGCCCGTGTACACGCAGCAGCTGGACTCCGTGCAGGTCAACATCGCCCAGGGCATCCGCGACATCTTCCAGACGGGCGTCCGCAAGATCCAGGCATTCAATGAGGTACAGTCCATCTCGGCCAATCCGGATGACGAAGAACTCAGCGAAGAAGAACGCCTCCAGGTGGAAGAGCTTATGCTGGCCGCCGAACTCGAGAGCCAGGAAGAGGCCCTGGATCTGGAAGTCAATTCCGCCCTCGAGGCGGCCGCGGCCGACACCGAGCGGCTCCTGCAGGAATACTCCGAGCAGGCCTTCGACAAACGCATCCTGCGCCAGATAGAAAAAATGAATAAACAGAAAAAGCCATGATAGAGATTATCCAAGTCAACATCTCCGGCGAGGACAAACCCGGCCTGACCTCGGCGCTCACCGCGATCCTCGCCCAATACGGTGCAGACATCCTGGACATCGGACAGGATACCATC
Organism: Bacteroidales bacterium; assembly: GCA_016290835.1. Lineage (GTDB taxonomy): Bacteria > Bacteroidota > Bacteroidia > Bacteroidales > UBA932 > Cryptobacteroides. Next base: position 14,061 of record JAEEVG010000012.1, read on the forward strand.
CACAAGTCCCTGACCCTGGGCATTCTCTTCAAGACGACCCCGGAGCAATCCGGCTTCATCATGAAAGAACTGCTCTTCAAGGCCTCCGAACTCGGGGTGCAGATCCGCTTTACCCCGATCTCCCGCGAGGCCTACGACGCCTGGGTGGCCCGCCAGGGCAAGCACCGTTACATCGTGACCCTGCTGGGACGCCAGGTGACCGCCCGGCAGATTGCGGACGTGACGGATGTCATCTTCCGCTTCGGACTCAACATCGACGCCATCCGCCGCCTGACCGGCCGCCCCCCGCTCGAGAACCCCGACGAGGGCGCCGCCAAGGCCTGCATCGAGATCTCCGTGCGGGGCTCCCTGGGGAACGACGGACGCAGCGCTATGCAGAACGCCCTGATGAGCCTGCCGAAGAACGGACTGGACATCTCCTTCCAGAAGGACGACATCTACCGGCGCTCCCGACGCCTGATCTGTTTTGATATGGACTCCACCCTCGTGCACACGGAGTGCATCGACGAACTGGCCGAACGCGCCGGCGTCGGCGAGCAGGTACGCGAGATCACCGCCAGCGCGATGCGCGGGGAAATCGACTTTACGGAGAGTTTCACCCGGCGCGTAGCCCTGCTCAAGGGCCTGGACGAGAATGTGATGGACGACATCGCCCGCAACCTGCCTTATAACGAAGGCCTGGAGCGGATGATGAAGATCCTCAAGATGGTGGGCTACAAGACCGCCATCCTCTCCGGCGGCTTCACCTATTTCGGCAAATACCTGCAGCAGAAATTCGGCTTCGACTATGTCTATGCCAACGAACTCGAGATCGTGGACGGCAAACTGACCGGGCGCTATCTGGGGGATGTCGTTGACGGGCGGCGCAAGGCCGAATTGCTGCGCCTGCTCTGCCAGGTGGAAGGCATCAACCTGGCGCAGTCGGTGGCCGTCGGCGACGGGGCCAACGACCTGCCGATGCTCTCGCTCGCGGGGCTGGGCATCGCCTACCACGCCAAGCCCAAGGTGCAGGCCAATGCTAAGCAGAATCTGTCCTCGATCGGCCTGGACGGCATTCTGTACTTCCTGGGCCTCAAAGATTCGCAAATCGATCCCTGACCCTCCGGCGGGCCTGTTGTCATTTTTTACTATATTTGCAGTCCCTGATTGCGGGTGTGTTGTAATTGGTAGCCAAGCGGGACTTAGGATCCCGTGCCGAAAGGCGTAAGGGTTCGAGCCCCTTCACCCGCACGAAAAAGCACTCAGGATTCCCGGTCCCCGGAGAGGGCGCAGCGTTCCCGATACTGCGAGGGAGTCGTCCCGATACGTGCCTTGAAGACCGTCTGGAAGGTCTTGCGCGCGCGGAATCCCGCGTCCGACGCGATACTGTCGATACAATAATAAGGCTTGTGCCGCAGCAATTGGCAGGCATACGCGAGCCGTTTGCAGGTCAGGTACTCGGGGAAACTGCCGTAGCGTTCATCGCGCTTGAGCGCCTCACTGAAGCGTTTCTGCGTAAGCCCGAACTCCCGGGCGGCCGTCTTCAGATCCAGGTCTTTCTGCAGGTAGAGGCGGGTCTGGTCCATCCGCTCGTCGATCCATTCCATCAGACCGTCATCGGACAGGGAGGCGGATATGCCGGCTTCCTGCCGCGGGGGCGCGGCGAGGGCCTGCAGACGCTGTTCTTGGTTGCGGACCAGGTCCGCGAGCCGGGTATTTTCGCTTCGGATTTGGCGCGCGGTCCGGAAGGACAGGCAGAGCGCGACGACGAAAACGGCGAAGACGACAATGATGATGATCAGTATCAGGAGTTGATTCCTTGGCATTCTGGATTATGTGGCATTTTCCACCACAAATGTCGCATTTTTCTCGCAGATAAACCAGAGAAAACGATACAAATAACCGCCCCGGTCAAGGTACGAACCGGGGCGGAGTCCTTTCATAGCGCCGTTTATAAAATAACACACGATTGATCTTGCGCTATCATTGTAAAGATATAAAGACAAAAGCAGGTGCGCAAATCCGGAAGCCTTTTTTCTCCAAGTACTATGGCCGAAATGGCGCTTTCCCGGCCAAATCCGCTTTTTCTCCGCAAATTGTGGTTTCCAGGAAATTATTTTCTATTTTTGTGATATGATGAAAAAGATTCTTTTCCTGCTGATTGCCGCTGCGATGGCCTGCAGCTGTCAGATTCTCTCCCAAATCAACTGGGACTATGCCCATCTGGCCAACGCCGGAGGCAAGGCCCTCACGGCCGCCTCGCTCACGGATGCGCAGATCAGCGATCTGTGCCGCCAGTCCGTCGCCTATGCCGACGCCCAGACCCCGCTCGCGGAGGCCAAATACCAGCAGCGTCTCGCCCGGCTGATGTACGGCGTCAAGGAAGTGGACGGCAAGCCGCTCAACTTCAAGGTCTATAAATCCAACGAAGTCAATGCCTGCGCCTATGGCGACGGGTCCGTGCGCGTCAACTCCGCGCTGATGGACCTGATGGACGACGACGAACTGATCGCCGTGATCGGGCATGAGCTGGGGCACGTGGCCAACAAAGATTCCAAGAAAGCGATGCAGCGGGCCTACCTGAGTTCCGCCGCACGCGAAGCCATCTATTCGGCCGGCGGCTACGGCCAGCTGGCCGGCACCGTCCTGGGCGACTTGTCCGAAGCCTATGTCAACGCCCAGTTCTCCCAGAAGCAGGAGTCCCGCGCCGACGATTACGGCTTCCAGTTCGCCATCGACAACGGCCACGACCCCTACAGCATGGCCCGTTCCCTGGAGAAACTCAATTCCCTGTCTTCGGGCTCCTCGTCCGGCGCGCTTGCCAAGATGTTCGCCTCGCACCCCGACAGCGCCAAGCGCGCGGAGAAGATGCGCAAGAAGGCCGATGACCTCACCGGAAAGAAAACGACCAAATAACCAATTGTTTATGAACCGCATTTTCACTTCCCTCCTTACGCTGCTCCTGCTCCTTCCTGGCGGAATGTCGGCACAGCCCCGGCCCCAGCAGGGACAGCAACCCCGCCCGCAACAGGGACAGCAGCCCCGTCAGCGCATGCAGCGCCCCCGCGGCACCTTCACCCTCGACCAGATCCGCTGGCGCGACAACTGCGTTCTCGCAGACCCCGTTTCCCACACCTACATCATGGTGGGCCCCGCCGGCCGCAGCGTGATGGCCTACAAGAGCAAGGACCTCATCCACTGGGAAGGTCCGGATATCATTTACACCGCACCCGACGATGTCTGGGGCGATATCAAGATCAACAGCATCTGGGCCCCCGAACTGCATTATTATAAAGGCAAATACTACCTCTTCCAGACCTTCGACACCTCGGAGAAATTCGGTGAGCAATGGCGCAACTGGGAGCGCAACGGCCGCGTCCGCCGCGGCTCGCAGGTGCTCTGGTCCGACTCGCCCGACGGGCCGTTCCACACCTTTGCGCCCCACTCCACGATGCCCGTGGATATGATGACCATCGACGGCACCCTTTGGGTGGAGGACGGTCAGCCCTATATGGTGTATTGCCACGAGTGGGTGCAGGTCACGGACGGCGCCGTGGGCTTCGTGCCCCTCAAGGAGGACCTCTCCGACCTCGCCGGCGAGCCCAAGAACCTCTTCCGCGCCAGCTATGTCAACAGCACCTGGGGACGTCCCATCCCGCCTGACGGCAGCGGCTACGTCACCGACGGTCCCTACCTCTATATGGGCAAGACCGGCAAGCTCTACATGATCTGGACCACCAACAACAGCTGCGGCATCGCCATCTCCGACTCCGGCAAGATCGCCGGTCCCTGGCGCCAGCAGAACGAGGCCATCTTCGTCAACGGCGGCCATGGCATGATCTTCAAGACCTTCGAAGGGAAACCGATGCTGGTCCTCCACACCCCCTACTGGGGCGACACCCACCCCAAGATCTTCGAACTCGAAGACACCGGCGAAACCCTCAAAGTCATCAAAGAAGTCAAATAGTTTCCCTACCCGGGACAAATAAAAAAGGCTTTGGAGCATGCTCCAAAGCCTTTTTTGTAGGGGTTGCGTCTACTGACGGGGAGGACGTCCGCCGCCCGGGCCGCCGGGACCGCCCTGGCCGAAGTTACGCATCATGTTCTGCATGGCCTCATCCCATTTCTTCCACTGCTCGTCGGTCAGGATGGCCTTGAGCTTCTTGTTCTGCTCCTCGCGCTGCTTCTGCATCGCCTGAGGATCCATGGGCTGAGCCTGACCGGACTGGAACGCCTTCATCATCGCCTCGGTCTCTTCCTTGTACAGAGCGACGACCTTCTTGTACTGGTCGTCCGTCAGATTGACAGTCTGCTTCATCATGTCAGCACGGAACGTAGCCATCTGTGCCGGATCGAACTGGCCACCGCCGCCGGGGAAGCCACCGCCACCGGGCTGAGCCTTCGAAACAAACGACCCCGCAACGAGCATAACGCCCGCCACGAGCAAATTCAAGACTTTTTTCATCATAATACGATTGGTTAAGGGAATAAAAGTGTATTTATGCGTTGTCGGGAATCAATTCCCGTGCCAAAACAATCAAAATAAATGCGTCAATTCACCCGGATTTTCTGACCGATGCGCAGCCGGTTGGAATTGACCCCGGGATTGAGCCGCTGGATGGTCTTCAGGGACTTGCCGTGTTTGGAAGCAATGGTCGAGAGCGTGTCGCCGGAGCGGACGGTGTAGTAGCGGCGGGCGGCCAGTTCGTCGGCGATGCGCTGCTCTTCCTCGATGATCTTCTCATCGGCGGCATACACATCCTCTTCCTCGTCCAGCGACTGCGGCACATAGCGCGAGGAGGGGCTGAGGTAGCTGCGGCGCAGCACGAAAACATTGGAGCGGAGCTTGCCCGTCTCGTAGTCGGCGATCCACTCGGGATCGAAGGCGTAACCCTTGTAGCGGGTCTCAAAATGCAGGTGCGGACCGGTGGAGCGGCCGGTGGAGCCGCCCAGGCCGATCTGGTCCCCGGCGCGGACCCAGTCCCCCACCTCGACCTCCCGCTTGGAGAGATGGCCGTAGAAGGTCTCCAGGCCATTCTCGTGGCGCAGGATAATGAGGTTGCCGTAGCCGGAATGGTACTCGGACATGCGCACGCGGCCGTCGAAGGCCGCATACACCGGCGTACCGGTCTTGAGCGGCAGGTCCACGCCCTGGTGCTGGCGCCCGTGGCGATAGCCGAATTTCGAATAGACCCGGGTCTGGTTGGGGCAGACGAACACGCTGGCGGAATCCACCAGGCAGATGGTATTGCGCAGGTCGAGGCTGTCCAGCGGAAGCTTGTAGGGGTCCGTCACGTTGGGCTGCCAGGCCTCGGTGAAAGCGGCGTCCAGGGAGAGCCGTTCGTAGTTCTTGATATAGTACCAGGTGTGGTCGTCCCGCAGGACGAGCAGCAGCCGGCCATCATCAATGTCCAGGGTATCCACGGGCACACCCGTGCCGGAGCGGAAACTGCCGGGACGCGTGGCAAACCCTCTCGGAAGCGTATCGATCAGGTTGCGCGGGGTGTCCAGCTGGGCCCGGAGGGCCAGCGGAAAGCAGAGGCAGAAGATCAGCAGCAGGGTCGTTTTTCTCATCAGGATCGGATTGCCCCGAAGCGGGTTTCGAGGAGTTGGCAGGTCTGGGCGACCTTGTCTTGCAGGAGTTCTTCGGTCCGGGCCTCGCAGATGAAACGCAGGTAGGGCTCGGTATTGGAGGGACGGATGTTGAACCACCAGTCGGCGAACTCCAGCCGGTAACCGTCGAAATCCATCTGTTTCAGCGGGGTTTCCTGCGCGGCAAAGTGCGCGCAGACGGCGTCCATCGCGCCCCGTTTGTCCTCCAGGCGGAAGTTGATCTCCCCGGAGTTGCAATAGGCGGCAATCCCGTCGATCGCGGCGCCGAAACTGCTGCCCCGCCGCTTGAGGGCGGCGACGATGCGCAGCACGATCAGCGAGGAAAGCAGGCCGCTGTCGGAATAGAAGAAATCCTTGAAATAATAATGCCCGGCCAGTTCGCCGCCCCACAGTCCGTCGATCTCGCGGAGTTTGGGTGCGGCAAAGGCGCGGCCCACCCGCCAGGTGTGCAGCTCGGCCCCGTAGCGGGCCAGCGACTCGCCCACGGCCTTCGAGGAACGGATCTCCTGGAGCACGCGGGGGGCCTTCTCGCCCCGCTCGTCGCAGAAATATTGCGCCATCAGGGCGATGATCAGATCCGGCGGGACGAAGCGGCCCTGCTCGTCGACGAACATCACGCGGTCGGCGTCACCGTCGTAGATCACGCCTGCGTCGGCGCCCGTCCGCAAGACCAGCTGCCGCAGCGGCTCGACGTTCTTCGCGACCAGCGGGTTGGGCTCGTGGTTGGGGAAACGGCCGTCCAGCGTATCGAAAAGGTATTCCGGCTCCTCGCCGAAAACCTCGTGGGCGAACAGGCAGGCCATCCCGTTGGACAGGTCGAAAGCGATCTTGAGACCGCTGTAATCACCCTTGAACTTCAGCATGAAGTCGAGATAGTCCCGGTGGATGTCTTTGGAGCGGACGACGCCCCGCCTGGCGGCGACGGGGGTCGGACGGCCTTCGTCAATCCAGTCCCGGATCTGCCCCAGGCCGGTATCCAGGCCCACGGGCAGGGCCAGCTCGCGGCTGACCTTCATCCCGTTGTAGCGGGCGGGGTTGTGGCTGGCCGTGATCTGCACGGAGGCCTTGAAACCATAGTTGGCGGTGGCGAAATAAACCATCGGGGTACTGCTCAGGCCGATGTCGGTCACATCGGCGCCGGCATCGCAGATGCCCTGCACCAGGGCATCGCGGATCTCCTGCGAAGAGACCCGGCAGTCGCGGCCGACGAGCACTTCGGAGGCACCGAGCAATTCCGGAATGAAGTATCCGACCTTATAGGCGGTCGTCCGGTCGAAGTCTTCTCCGTAAATCCCGCGGATATCATATGCGTGGAATGCTCCCATATTGAATAATCAGTTTAGTGGACCTCAAAGGTAAGAAAAAAAACGCACTTGTCCTATTCCAGGTAGCGGTCGCGCAAGACGAGCAGGTCCTCGGTTTCGAGATCCAGCCGCTCGAGGATGAAGCGTTCGAGCGATCCCCACTCCCGGTCGATCAGGTCCAGGGTCCCGCAGAAATTGCGCGTACTCACGCCCATGAATGCCCGGACCACGTCCTTCTCCCGCTCGCCCCCGCCCCGCGCATCGACCTCGGCGCAAAAGCGATCCACCAGCGGACGGTAGATGTCGTTGGAGCGATCGAAATCGGCGACGATGGTCTCCCGGTCCGCGCCCAGCGCACCGAGCACGAAGGCAGCCCCCATCCCCGTGCGGTCCTTGCCCTGGGAGCAATGCCAGAGCACGGCCCCGTCGGGCGTCTCGAGGATCATATTCAGGAAAGCGGCATACTGCAGCTGCGAGAAGTCACTCAGCACGAGCGAGGGATACAGCTCCCGGGCCTTGCCTTGGAATAGCGGAGTGAAGGCCAGGCGGACGATGTGGGAAGGCAGGTCGAGCCAGGTCTCCGCAGGCACGGCCTCGCCGCTCCGGCGCTCGGCCTCCACATCCAGGGTGGGCAGCAGGATATGCTCGGCCCCGGGAATCGTCCGGTCGGGCTGGGCCGCAGCCTCGTCCATCGTCCGGAAATCGAAAATCCGCCGCAGGCGGAAATGATCCTGCAGCAGGGCCACGTCGGCGGGGGTGGCATCGTGGAGATGGCCGGTGCGCAGCAACAGCCCCTTGCGGACGGTTTTTCCTCCGCAGGGAAGCCCGCCGAGATCCCGGGCATTGACGATGCCTTCGAACTCCACGCTATTTGATTTTGGCTTTGTAGGCGGTGCTTACCTTGCCGTGGGCGATGTTCCCCAGCTTCTTGGCGAGCATCTTGCGCCGGATCGGCGCCACCAGGTCGGTGAACAGCTGCCCGTCCAGGTGGGAGAACTCGTGCTGGATCATCCGCGCGGCGAATTTGTCGAAGGTCTCCGTCTGCTTTTCGAGATTCTCGTCATAATACTCGACGGTGATGACTTCGGGACGGCGGACATCGGCATAGATGCCCGGCACGCTGAGACAGCCCTCGTTGTACTCGCACATCGTGCCGCTCTCGGCGGTGACCACGGGATTGATGAAGGTGCGGCGGAAGCCTTTCAGGTAGGGATAGATATCGGCCATCACGTCGCCGTTGACCACGGCCACGCGCCGGCTCACCCCGATCTGGGGCGCCGCCAGACCGCAGCCATCGGAGTGGGCAAGGGTATCCCAGAGGTCCTGTACCAGGGTCTGGATTCCCTCCTTGTCAGAAAGATCGGCCGGTGCGGCGACTTTTCGCAGCACGTCCGAACCATACAGATAAATCGCTTGTATCATTTCTTCTTGTCCAGGTAGCTCTGCAGGATGATGGCGGCACTGATCCGGTCCACGGAAGCCTTGTCCCGGCGATCGCTCTTCTTCATTCCGCCCTCGATCATCGCCCGGTGCGCCAGCACGGAGGTAAAACGCTCGTCCTCCAATTCCACGGGCACCCCCGGGAAGGCCTTGCGCAGCCGCTTCAAGAATTTCTCCACGTCCGCCGCCGCCTCGGCCGGGGCGCCGTTAAGATTGAGCGGCCAGCCCACGACAAATCGCTCCACGTGCTCGGAAGCGGCGTATTTTTGGAGATATTCTATTATCTTTGCAGCAGGAACGGTTTCGAGGGGAGATGCGAAGATGCCCAGCGGGTCGCTGACCGCGACGCCGACCCGGGCTCGTCCGTAATCAATGCCTATCGTCCTGTTCATCACTGCAAATTTAATTCAAAAGTATGGGAAGACAAAATCCGGGCTCCCTCAAACGGACGTACCGCCTGTCCTTCGTGGATAATGAGACCCACGATGCGATCCGCTCCATCCGCTTCACCCGCCCCCAGCTGGTCTATTGGATCATCACCTTCGTGCTGGTCCTCCTGCTCGTCTTCTATTGCCTGTTCGCCTTCACGCCGCTGCGCACCATCATTCCCGGCTACCCGGACGCCCATTCCCGGCGCGAGGCCGTGGCCAACACCATCAAGATCGACTCCCTGGAGCAGGCCCTGACCCGCTGGGACCTCTACGCCGAGCACCTCAGCCGCGTGCTCACCGGCAGCCCGGTCCCGGATTTCGACAGCCTCGTGCGCGCCGGGAGCGCGCGCTACCTCTCCGACAAGTCGCCCGCCGAACTTGCGCGCCGCGACTCCGTCCTCCGCGAGACCGTCCGGAAAGAAGAACAATTCGGCGTGAGCACCCGGCCGGAACGCAACCTCCCCCTGGAGGGGCAGCACTTCTTCGCCCCGCTCAAAGGCGTGGTCGTCACCCCCTTTGACCGCGTCCTCCACCCCGCCATCGACATCTCGGCCCCGACCGGCACCGTGGTCAGCGCCGTACTGGACGGCACGGTGGTCTTCAGCGGCTGGGACGCCGAAGAGGGCTACATCGTCATCCTCCAGCACCGCGGAGACCTGCTGAGCGTCTATACCAACAACCAGAAAGTCCTCCGGAGCGCCGGCGAGGCCGTCAAAGCCGGCACGCCCGTCGCCCTGGTCGGCGGCACCTCGTCCGGTCTGGCAGCAGACCACCTGCACTTCGAACTCTGGCACGACGGGGAAAGCATCGACCCGACCCAATACATCAGTTTTTAAGTGAAAAGAAGAATCGCCATCCTCGGGTCCACGGGATCCATCGGCACCCAGACGCTGGATGTCATCCGTCAGCACCCCGACCGCTTCGAAGTCGTCCTGCTCTCCGCACGCCGCAGCGTGGACCTGCTCATCCGGCAGGCCGTCGAGTTCGACGCCGCCAACGTGGTCATCTGCGACGAGGCGCGCTACCGGGAGGTGGCGGACGCCCTGCAGAGCCGCGACACCAAGGTCTGGGCCGGTGTGGACAGCCTCTGCGAACTCGTGGCGATGAGCTGCGTGGACATCGTCGTGGGGGCGATGGTCGGATTCAGCGGCCTGCGGCCCACCCTCGCCGCCCTGCGCGCCGGCAAGATCGTGGCCCTCGCCAACAAGGAGACCCTGGTGGCGGCGGGTGAGGTGGTCACCGCCACGGCCCGCGCCCACGGCGGGGTCCTCCTGCCGGTCGATTCCGAGCACTCCGCCATCTTCCAGTGCCTGCTCGCCGCCGGCGAGAACCCCGTGGAAAAAGTCCATCTGACCGCCTCCGGCGGCCCTTTCCGCACTTGGGAAAAACAGCGGATCGCCGGGGCCACCGCCGCCCAGGCCCTCCGGCACCCCAACTGGGATATGGGCGCCAAGGTCACCATCGATTCCGCCACGATGATGAACAAGGGTTTCGAAGTCATCGAAGCCCGCTGGCTCTTCGACCTCGCCCCGGAGCAGATCCAAGTGGTCGTGCACCCCGAATCCGTCATCCATTCGATGGTGGAATTCGCAGACGGCGCCGTGATCGCCCAGCTCGGCTGCCCGGACATGCGGGAACCCATCGGCTTTGCGCTCGCCTTCCCGGAACGGCTCACCGTGGGCAATAAGCGGCTGGATTTCGCCGCCCTGGGCTCGCTGAGTTTCGAAGCGCCCGACACCGGCCGCTTCCCCTGTCTCGCCCTTGCCTACGAGGCCCTGCGCCGGGGCGGCAATGCCCCCTGCGCACTCAATGCCGCCAACGAAGTGGCGGTGGCCGCCTACCTCAAAGACCTGATCTCCTTCTACGATATCGCCAAGATCGCCGAACGCGCCCTCGCGGGAATGGATTTTGTAGCAAATCCATCGCTCGAAGACATCTTCGAGACCAACCGCGAAATCGCCGCCATTGCCGATGGTTATCTTCGTTAAGATCATACAAGTCATCCTGGCGCTGTCCGTACTCATCCTCATCCACGAGTTCGGACATTTCCTTTGGGCCCGGCTTTTCCACATCCGCGTCGAGAAATTCTATCTCTTCTTCGACGTGGGCGGCAAGGCCCTGGCCCGCTGGCACTGGGGCGACACGGAGTTCGGCATCGGCTGGCTCCCGTTCGGCGGCTACTGCAAGATCGCCGGGATGGTCGATGAATCGATGGACCTCAAGCAGCTCGAGCGCGAACCCCAGAGCTGGGAGTTCCGCACGCACCCGGCCTGGCAGCGCCTGCTGGTGATGGCCGGCGGCGTGATCAACAACTTCATCTTCGCCATCCTCGCCTACATCGCCATCATGGCCATCTGGGGCGAATCCTACATCGAAAACCGCGGCAGCCGCATCTACGTGGACGAACTGGGCTACGAGATGGGCTTCCGCACCGGCGACGAGATCCTCCGGCTCGACGACTATGTCCCGGAGAACTTCGGCATGCTCCAGGCGGACATCGCCCGCCGGGACGTCAAGAAAGTCACCGTCCTGCGCCAGGGCGACACCCTCGACATCTACATCGACCAGTCCCGCATCGGCGAACTGCTGAACGACCCGCTGATGTTCGACCTGGCCGTCCCCTTCGTGGTGGACTCCGTGATGAGCAGCAGCCTCAATGCCGGCGCCGGCCTGCTCCGGGGGGACCGCATCGTCTCCTTCGACGGCCACGAGGTGGAATATGTACAGGACTCCCGCGAACTGCTCGCCTCACTGGCCTCGCAGCAGATTCCCGCGCAGGTCGTGCGCGGAGAAGATACCCTCGGGATGAACATGCGCGTGGACAGCCTCGGCCGCATCGGGGTCTATATGCAGGCACCGGGCATCCAGGTCCGCCATTACGACCTGCTCGAAGCCATACCCGCCGGCTGGCGGGTGGCCGGAGAGACCATCCGGGGCTACCTCGAGGACCTGCGCCTGGTGGCCCGGCCCTCCACGGGCGCCTACAAGTCCGTGGGCAGTTTCATCGCCATCGGCCAGGTCTTCCCCGAGACCTGGGATTGGTACCGCTTCCTGAGCATCCTCGCCCTGCTGTCCATCATGCTCGCCATCATGAACCTCCTTCCCATCCCGGGGCTGGACGGAGGTCACATCCTCTTCACCCTCTATGAGATCATCTCCGGCCGCAAGCCCGGCGAGAAATTCCTCGTCGTGGCGCAGATGGTGGGGATGGCCATCGTGATCGGCCTGATGTTCCTCGCATTCGGCAATGACATTTCCAGAATCATCCATTAAAGCAAAAAGATATGAAAAGGCACAGTTTCACCCTTCTCGTGACCGCCTTCGCGGCGCTCCTGGCCCTGTCCGGCTGCAAGGCCACCCGCTACCTGCTGCCCAGCGTCAGCGGCAAGGCAGGCGAAATCATCGTCGTGATGGAAAAACCCGACTGGGAGAACACCCTCGGCAACGATGTCCGCGAACTGCTCGCGCACGACTGCCCCTGGCTCGCCCAGAAAGAGCCCCTGTATTCACTCGTCAACGTGGTCCCGTCCGCTTTCGGCGACCTCTTCAAAGTCCACCGCAACATCATCCTCTTCATCGTAGGTCCGCAGGTGGACAGCACCGGCATCATCTACAAGCACGACCTCTGGGCCCAGCCCCAGTGCGTCATCCAGCTCAGCGCGCCCGACTCCGGCCAGGCATCCGAGCTGCTCAAGGAGAAGGGCCCGATGATCGTCAGCTCCATCGAGCAGGCGGAGCGCGACCGCGTGATCCGCAACACCCTCCGCTACGAAGAGTCCTCGATCTACAACCGGGTCTCGGAACTCTTCGGCGGTTCGCCCCACTTCCCCACCGGATACAAGATCCGCAAGAGTTCGGAGGATTTCGTCTGGATCGCAGACGACAAAGAAGGCGTCTACCAGGATGTGCTCATCTACCGCTATCCCGCCGAGGAGAATCCCTTCGAACTCGACAAGATCATCGCCCGACGCAACCAGGTGATGGCCGAGAACGTGCCCGGGCGGAATGAAGGTATGTATATGACTACCAGCGAGTTCTTCCCCGCCACGATGGAGTTCATCAAGTTCCGCGGACGTGATTTCGTCCAGACGCGCGGGATGTGGGAGGTGCAGAACGACTTCATGGGCGGTCCCTTCGTTTCGCATTCGTTCTACAGCCCGGACGGGAGCGAAATCTTCGTGGCGGAAGCCTTCGTCTATGCTCCGCGCTTCGACAAGCGGCAGTATCTCCGCCAGGTTGAGTCGCTCCTCTACTCCTGGGAATGGAAGGAAGCCGCTCAGCGAGAAGAAAATGGTGCAAATTAGTTTGTCTTATCCAAAAATATTTCTATCTTTGCAGTCCCATTTTGGCGTATAGCGCCGTGGGATGAGTTTGGTGGGTTCGTATAACGGCTAGTACTCAAGATTTTCATTCTTGCAATAGGAGTTCGATTCTCCTACCCACTACTAAAATATTAAAAGAACAACAATGGCAAATACAGCATCAGCAAAGAAAGCCGATCGCCAGAACGAAAGGCACAGATTGCATAATCGTTATTATGCAAGGACCACCCGCAACGCTATCCGCGACATTCGCAACACCACCGACAAGGCCACGGCCGAAGCCAACGCCCCGAAGGTTTATGCCATGATCGACAAGCTCGCCAAGATCGGCCTCATCCACAAGAACAAGGCCTCCAACCTCAAGAGCGGCATCGCGGTTTACATCAACAAACTTGCTTAAAAGCATTTTTTGTTGTAGTTTTGCAATCCATTTCCGGCACTGCCGGATTGACAAGTTTGAGTTTTTTATTTCGAAGTTGATTTGCGGATGGCCGCAAGTGAAACGACGAACGAAGGAAGGAGCAATCTGAAGATTGTGACTGACTGAGAGAGGAAGTTGAGCGAAGCGGACGCAGCAAAGCAACGAGAAAACGGGATGTAGCGCAGTTGGCTAGCGCACTACGTTCGGGACGTAGGGGTCGTCTGTTCGAGTCAGATCATCCCGACAAGGGGAAGCGGAAACGTTTCCCCTTTTTCGTTTGATTATGCGAAGTGCATTTATATTATTGGTGGCGCTGAGCGCCTGTACGGCGGGCCCCAAGGCCACGCTCAGGAAGGCGGAGGCCCTGTTGCAGGAGGCGCCTGACAGCAGCCTCGTACTGCTGGAGGGCATCGATGCCGCCCGCCTGCACCCCAGGGGCCTGCGGGCCGAACAGGCCCTGCTGCTCGTGCGTGCCCAGGAGGCGTGCTACGGTTTCGTCCCGACCGAAGAAACGGAAGCGCTCGCCGCGGCTGCGGACTACTTCGAGACCCGGGGCAGTGCGCAGCAGCGCCTGGACGCCTGGTACCGCCTCGGCCGGCTGCAGTCCTCGGAGGGTGCACTCTACCGGGCCGTCGTTTCCTTCGAGAAAGCCCTCGCCGCGGCGCAGGAGCTTCAGGATGACGGCGCCACGGGCGAGGTCCGCCGCGAACTGGCCTACAACTACAACGCCTCCCTCCAGCACCTCGCCGCCGCGCGCGAACTCTACGCTTCCTGGCAGGCCTTCGAGCGCGCCGGGCGGGAAGATGAGAGCCGCCGGACCCTGCTGGAATACGCCCAGGCCTGGTACAACTTCGAACGCTACGACGAGGCGGAGCAGATCTTCCGCACCGTGCTGCAAGAGGCCGCCGAGGCGGCCGACACCCTCACCCAGGTCCGCTGCTTGCAGAGCTACGCGGCCCTCTCCCTGGAAAAGACGCCCCCCGAGCCCGGGAACGCCCGGGAAATGCTTTTCCGCGTACGGGACAGCCTGAACTACCCGCTGAACAGCGCGGACTGGGGCGTGCTCGCCTACGCCGCCGCCCTGCAGGGGCAGGATGCCGAAGCCCGGCGCTGCCTGGCCCGCTCCCGCGCCCGGGTCGAGACCGGAGCGGACCTGAACCGCTTCCGCTTCCGCCAATACCAGGTGGCCGCCCGCGCCGGCCGGGACGCCGAAGCGCTCCACGCCCTCGAGCAGGTGACCGCCTACGGCAACGCCGAGGATCTCACCGCCCTGCAGAGCGCCGTCTCCTTCGCCCGCGAAGACTATCTGCAGGGGCGGCGCGAACTCTCCGAAGAGCGCCTGCGGACCTCCCGAATGGGCATCTGGGCCCTGCTGATGCTCCTGATCGGGGTCGCCAGCACCCTGCTGTGGTACCTGCGGGCCCGCCGGATCGCCGCCGAGATGGCCCTCTCCGAGGAGCGGGCCGAAACGGAACGCTACATCGGCATCGCCGAGGAGCTGCAGGACCGGCTCGCCACCACCTCCCGCCGGCTCCGGGATACGGCCGCCGGCAAGAACGAGGTGCTCGAACGGCTCTGCGAGCAGTATTACGTCTTCGAGGGGACGGACAAACTGCAGAAGAACCTGCTCAAGGAGGTCAAACTGGCCGTCGAAGGCCTGCGGGAAGACCCGAAGGTGCTCGCGCGCCTGGAGCAGGCCGTGGACGCCGCCCGGGACGGCGCCGCGTCCAAACTCCGCGCCCAGCTCCCGAACTGCAAGCCCGAGGACGTCAAACTCTTCGTCCTGGCGGCCTCGGGCTTCAGCCGCACGGCGATGGCCACCCTGATGGACAAGGAGAAAGGAGTCGTGAACAACCGCCTCTGGCGGCTCAAGGGAAGGATCGAAGAGTCCTCCGCCCCGGACCGCGAGCTCCTGCGCGCCTGTTTGGAGTAGTTTTTAACTTATTGATTATCAGACACTTGCGATCCGCGAGATTTTTTCGCGGATCGTTTCTTTGTATTGTACTCATTATCAGACATTTACGGAGGCGCCGCGAGATTATTTACAGGCCCGAAAATTTGGTCCGCGCCCGTTTTCGGCCATAACTTTGCAACGGACAAGCAAAACCCGAAAAGTTATGGAAACCAAGAAAACACCCCAAGCCTCTCTCGAAAACAAGAGAGTCCTTTTCCTGGAGCTCGGACTCATCGTGTCTCTGCTCGCTGCCATCGGCGCCTTCTCCTACAGCACGGCCGTACGCAAGGTGCCCGTCTTCCAGGCCACCGGCCAGACCCTCATCGACGAGGAGATCGTCCCCATCATCCGGGACACCCCGCCGGAGCCGCCGAAAGCCCCTGCCATTCCGCAGTTTTCCGAAATCCTGACCATCGTGGACGATGATGTCAAGACCGACGACGTGGTCATCTTCGACGATTCGGACATCGAGGTACCTATGTATGACTATCGCGAGGTGGTCGTGGACGATCCCATCGAAGAAGAGGAGGTCCCCTTCGTGCTGGTGGAGCAGAAACCCTCCTTCCAGGGCGGCGACGCCAACGACTTCAGCCGCTGGATCTCCCAGCACCTGGACTATCCCGAGATCGCCAAGGCGAACGGCGTACAGGGCCGCGTGATGGTGCAGTTCACCGTCCTGAAAGACGGTTCCGTGGGCAATGTGAAATTGCTGCGCGGGGTGGATCCTTCGCTGGACAAGGAGGCCCTGCGGGTGGTCGCCCTCTCCCCGAAATGGGAGCCCGGCCGGCAGCGCGACCGCAGCGTCAACGTCACCTACCAGTTCCCCGTCAACTTCGTGCTGCGCTAGGAGGCCCTAGCGCCGGCCCCGGCGGTTGAGCGCGGCCTGGAAGGCCTGGGCATTGCGGTTGTGCTCCGTGAGGGTCTTCGCGAAGACGTGCTGGCCGGAGAAGTCCGCATTGGCGCAGAAGTAGAGATTGCCCGCGCCCCACGCGCCGCCGAAATCGGGGTTCAGCACGGCCTCGAGGGCGGCGCGGCCGGGCACGCAGATGGGCCCGGGCGGCAGTCCGGCATACTTGTAGGTATTGTACGCGGAGTCCACCTCGAGGTGCTTGAGCAGGATGCGGTTCAGTTTGTAATCGTAACAGAAAGCGATGGTCGGGTCTGCCTGCAGGGGCATCCCGACCTTCAATCTATTCAGGTAAACCCCCGCGATCTTGGGCATCTCCGGCTCGTAGTTGGACTCGGCGTCCACGATGGACGCGAGGGTCGAGACCTGCTGGCGGGACAGGCGCAGGGCGCGGGCCTTGGCGTCATTGTCCGCGGTCCAGAAGGCATCCCAGGCGGCTTTCTGCCGGTCCAGCACATCCACCATCGAGCAGGTCCAATAGACATCGTAGGTGTCGGGCATCAGCAGCGAGAAGACCGTGCGCGGCGTGAAGCCGTAGTCGGCGAGCAGCTGCTCGTCATTCAGGGCCTTGTAGACGGTCGCGGAATCCAGCAGGAGCTGGCTCGCGATCTTGGCGGCGATGTTGCTCTTGATGCGCAGGTTGCCCGTCAAGGAGAGCCGCACGGGGCTCTGCCAGCCGTTGTTGAGCATACGCGCCACATAGACGCTGGCATTGGACGGGGACACGGTGTAGTGCCCGGGCGTGAGGTACTGATCCACCTGCTTGGCCCGGAAACAGCGTTCCAGGCTCTTGCGGCTGATCACCTGCGCCTTCTGCGCGATTTCCTCCAGGACCTGGTCCGCCGTGGCGCCGGGCTGGACGTAGATCTCCGCCTGCTTGCGGAAATTGGGCAGTTTGTTATCCCGCAACCAGCTGAACCCCAGCACGCCCCCGATCGCGAGCACGACCAGGGCCAGAAGAATATAAGTGAGTTTCTTCACGCTAGAAGCTTACTTCGGCCTGCTGGCGGATGTCATCGGAGGCGGCGCCGAGAAGGAGGGTCAGGCGGCCGTGTTCGAGATCCCAGCCGTTCTTGTCCACGTTCCAGTAGCGCAGGTCGTCGAAGGGGATCTCCAGGCGGACAGTCTTCTGCTCGCCGCTCTTGAGGCTCACGCGGGCGAAGGCCTTGAGTTCCTTGGCCGGCCATTCGACCTTGGCGCCCGGACGGCTGACATACAGCTGCACGACCTCGTCGGCATCCATCGCCCCGGTATTGGTCAGCGGGAAGGAAACCTTGACCGCCTTCCGGCCCACCGAAGCTTTCATCGTACCATACTCGAAATCCACATAGGAGAGGCCGTGGCCGAATGCGTACATCGGCTTCACGCCCTTGGTGTCGAACCAGCGGTAGCCCACGAGCTGGCCTTCGGTATATTGGGAGACCGGCTGGCGGGGAGCGGCAGGAAGTCCGCCGGCCGCGGCGCCGAGCATCTCATTGCGATATTGGCGGGTGAACAGATCCTCCTCCCGGCTCCGGTCGGGGAAATTGCCCAGGGCGAAGGCCGGGGAATCCTCGAGCTTGGCGGGGAAGGTGAACGGGAGTTTGCCGGAAGGGGCGATGTCGCCGAAGAGAACCTCGGCGAGGGCCGTGCCGCCCTCGGTGCCGTTCCACCAGCCCTGGAGGATGGCCGGGCTGACGGGCTCGAGTTCGCGAAGGTCGGTGGGGCCGCCGGAAATCAGCACGGTCACCAGCTTGGGATTGGCCTCGGCGAGGGCCTTTACCAATTCGTTCTGCCCGGTGGGCAGATCGATGTCCGCGCGGTCGCTGCCTTCGGTCTCGATGCTCTTGTTGGTGCCGCCGACGAAGATCACGACATCGGCCTCGCGGGCCAGGGCGACGGCCTCGGCGAGCAGTTCCGGATCGGCCGGTTCATCGATGGCCGCGGCCACGAGCGGATCGGGATCGGCGGCCGCAGGACCCCAGCGGCGGCCGGGGAAATTCTTATAGCCCGGGGCATAGGCGACCTCGACGGCATCGCCTGCGCGCCGTTGGATACCCATCAGCGGGGTGATCTCATAAAGGGCCTTCACCCCGGCGCCCACGCCGCCGGACTGCGTCTTCAGGACGGCATTCTGGCCGATGACGGCAATCTTCTTCACGTCCTTGGAGAGCGGCAGCAGACCGCCTTCATTCTTGAGCAGGACGATCGATTTCTCAGCCACCGCCCGGGCGATTTGCTGACACTCCGGCTGGGAGGTCATCTTCGTATTGGCCACATCGTCGGGAACGGCCTCGACGGCCAGGCGGACGCGGAGGATCTGGCGGACTTTCTCGTCCACGAGCTGTTCGGTCAGGGCGCCGGTGGCGATAGAATCAATGACCGGCTGGCCGAGGTAGCGGCTGCCCGTCATCTGGACGTTCAGGCCGTGGAGCATCGCCCCCATCGTGCTGTGGGTGCCGCCCCAGTCGGACACGACGAAGCCCTTGAAGCCCCAGTCGCCGCGGAGGATCTCGTTCAGCAGGTGCTCGTTCTCGGAGCAATAGTCGCCGTTGACTTTGTTGTAGGCGGACATCACGCTCATCGCACCGCCCTCGACCACGGCCCGCTCGAAAGGCTTGAGGTAGATCTCGCGGAGGGTCCGCTCATCCACCTGCGCATCCACGCTGCCCCGGTTGGTCTCCTGGTTATTGACGGCGAAATGCTTGATACAGACCGCCGTACCCTGGTCCTGGACGCCTTTGGTATAATTCAGCGAAAGAGCCGCGCTGAGGATGGGGTCCTCGCTCAGGTACTCATAGGTGCGGCCGCCGACCGGCAGGCGCTGGATGTTGATGGCGGGGCCGAGGAGGACATCCTTGCCGCGGAGGCGGGCCTCGATGCCCATCCCGGTGCCGTAGGCGTAAGCCAATTCCTCCGACCAGGTGGCGGCGAGAGCCGATCCGGTCGGGAAATAGGTGGCGGAGTCGAGCTGCCAGCCTGCGGACTGGAAGCCATTGGGCACGCCTTCCTCACGGATGCCGAAGGGGCCGTCGGCATAGTGCACGTCGGCGATGCCGAGCCGCTCGATGCCGGCGGAAGACATATTGGTCTTGCTGTGGAGCATCGCGACCTTCTCCTCGAGGGTCATCTGGGCGATCAGTGCATCGACTTTCGGATCCAGGGCGGCCAGGCGCGCCTGGGGCGTCTTCGGGGTGCAGGCGGCCAGCAGGACGGCCACGCCGGCCAGCAGGACGGGAAAGAATCGGGGATTTTTCATACAATATGACTTTATTCTTATAATCAATGCTAACAAGAGACAAATATAGCAAAGAATTGAGTATATTTGTCAGACTTGAATAACCAATTAATAAACCCATAATGAAACGCATCCTTACCGCCCTCGCCATCTGTCTGGTTGCCGTCCTCTCCGTGAACGCCCAGGAACTTGCCAATTTCAACCGCGGCCGCGCGGCCCCCGTCG
This sequence comes from Bacteroidales bacterium, assembly GCA_016290835.1. Lineage (GTDB taxonomy): Bacteria > Bacteroidota > Bacteroidia > Bacteroidales > UBA932 > Cryptobacteroides. Next base: position 33,874 of record JAEEVG010000012.1, read on the forward strand.
TCTCCCCTGAGATCCAGGGCGACAGCGTAACCTTCCGCTTCCGCGCCGACTACGCGACCTATGTCAAGCTCAGCCCCTCGTGGCGCGCCAACCCCAACGGCGGCGCCGTCGACATGGTCCGCGGAGCGAACAATGTCTGGTCCGTCAAGCTCCCGCTTCCCGCGCCGGAGATCTACACCTACAATTTCGTGGTGGACGGCGTGGCCGTGAATGACCCGCAGAACATCCTCGTGCAGCGCGACGGCACCCGCTTCCTCAACATGCTCATCGTCCCCGGCCAGCGCACCGAGAACTACACCGAAGCCAACCAGCGCGGCACGGTCAGCCATCCCTGGTATGACAGCAAAGTGCTCGGCATCAACCGGCGCCTGACCGTCTACACCCCCTACGGCTACGAGAACAACCCCAAAAAGAAATATCCGGTCCTGTACCTGCTGCACGGCGCCGGCGGCGACGAGGAGGCCTGGATCTCCATGGGCCGCACCGCCCAGATCCTCGACAACCTGATCGAGAAAGGTCTCGCCGAGCCGATGATCGTCGTGATGCCGAACGGCAATGCCAATCAGCAGGCCGCCGCGACCCTGGGCCTCCCGACCAAACAGCAGGCCCGCGTGGACCGCAACGCCCTGCAGAGCCTGCCCGAGGCCGAGCGCAACCGTGTCGCCAACGGCTATGTGGTCAGCCTCTGCGAGGAGATCGTCCCCTTCATCGAGAAGAATTTCCGCGTCATCGCGAAGCCTGAGGCCCGCGCCATCGCCGGCCTGTCGATGGGCGGCGGCCACACCATCACCGCCTCCAACCTCTATCCGCAGATGTTCGACTACATCTGCCCGCTCTCCGCGGCCGGCAGCGCCAGTCCCGAGCAGGTCGCAGCGCTCAAGAAGGCCGGCGTGAAGCTCTACTTCCTCGCCTGCGGCGACGCCGACTTCCTCTTCGAAGGCTCCAAGACCCTGGACAAGACCCTCACCGAGCAGGGCCTGGACCACATCTTCTTCGTCTCCGACGGCGGCCACACCTGGGCCAACTGGCGGCTCTACCTCAACACCTTCGCTCCGAAGCTGTTCAAATAATCCTCAAACCCGGCTATGAAAAAGTGTCTTTGTGTCCTGCTGGCCGCACTGGCCGCCCTGTCCCCCGCCTTCTGCCAGAAGGAAGGGAAAACCATCCCCCCGGAAGTCTTCTATCTCCTGCCCGAGTTCAGCCAGGGGACCATCTACTTCCAGGGCAAGACCCCCGTCGTCGGCCTGCTCAACATCTGCGCCATCGACGGGTCGGTGCGTTTCAAGGATGAAACGGGGCAGGAGCGGGTCGTCGTGAATGACGGCACCTTGAGCGGCGCCACCATCGGGGATGTGAGTTTCCAGTTCCGGGACGGCAACTTCGTGCGCATGTACCCGCTGAACCGCGAGACCAGCCTGGCCGTGGAGCGCAAGGTGGACCTGATGGACGACGTCAAGGTCGGTGCCTTCGGCATGGAGACACGTACCGCAGCCATCACCGAATACGGCAGTTTCTCGACCGGAGACGGCCGCATCTATGAGCTTAACCAGGTCAAGGACAGTTCCTTCCGGATGACGGAGACAGCCACCCTCTATACCGGCGGGAAATTCGTCAACTTCAACAAGAAGAATTGCCAGAAAGCCTTCCCGGACCACGCAGACGAGATTGACGCCTGGTTCAAGAAATACCGCAGCGCCTCCCAGGCCGGCGTTCCCGCCGTCCTGGAAGCCTGCCAGAGCTGGGGTCAATAAATAATCCTAGGGTTTGCGCAGCAACACGGTGTCGCCCGGCTCGAGCGGGGCGGCACCGCGGAAGGCGTTGTAGAGCCGGAGTTTCTTGAGCTGGATGCCAAAGCGCTGGGAAATCTCCCAGAGGGTCTCTCCCTCGCGGTCCACGACATACTTGCCCACGACGCCCTCCGCATTCTTGTGGGCGATGTAGACCGGCGTACCCGGATCCAGGATCTCATCCTTGTCCACGTCGTTGAAACGGAGGATTTCCCGCAGGAAGAGGCCGTAGCTGTCCGCGATGGAGGAATAGCTCTCCCCCTCGATGGCGCGCACGAAACGGACTCCGTTCTGCTCGTAGACCGGTCGGACGAGCGAAAGCGAGACGGATTCCCGGTAGCGGGCGTCGCGCAGGGACTCGGGGACGAGCTCGCGCGGGGTTTCCAATTCGTTAGGTGTCGGCACTTCCACCTCCACGCCGCGGTCGTAGCGGTCCAGGCCGAAGTCCTCGATGAGGTTGATCAATTTGTTCGCGTAGTCCGGATCGGTGGCGTAGCCGGCCCGCTTGAGTCCCCGGGCCCAGGCTTTGTAGTCGGTCGGATCCAGGTCGAAAAGGCTTTTGTAGCGGTCGCGGGCGCGCAGGAAATCGGAGTGGGCACGGTAGGACTCTTCCACGCTCGCATAGGCGCGGAAACACTCCTTGTCCTTGTCATCATCTTTGTAATACTTCTTGCCCGTCCAGTCGTTGTGGCACTTGATGCCGAAATGATTGTTGGCATAGACGGCCAGCGGGGACTGTCCGGCCCCCGACTCCACGAGCGCCTGGGCGAGGGTGATGCTGGCCGGCACGCCGGCACGCTGCATCTCGCTCACGGCCAGGGCCGCGTACTTCTCGATATAGGACAGACGCGGATTGCTGCCGGCGCCCAGGGCGAGCGCCGCCGCACAGACAAGGATCAACAGACGTTTCATTTCCGCGAATATACGAAAAATTCCTTTACCGTATCTCCTCTCAGATCTCGAAGACATCCCCGTCCTGGGCGGCGACCGTCTCCGGGAAGAGCTCCCGGCACTCCGCCAGAAGGGCGTCGAAGTCCTTGATGCGGGAAGAATAATGGCCGATCACCAGGCGGCCGGCTCCGGCGTCGCGTCCGCAGGCAGCGGCTTGCGCCGAGGTGGAATGGCCGCGCTCGGCAGCCTTGTCGGCCATCGCGACCGGATAGGTGGCTTCGTGGTAGAGCAGGTCTACGCCCTGCACCCACTCCGCCAGCTCCGGGAAGGGGGTCGTGTCGGAGCAATACGCATACGACTTCCCCCGATAGGCGGGATTCTCCCGGAGATGTCGCTCCGTCACGATCTCATCGAAGCGGTATCCATAGCACTCGATCTTGTGCCGGAGGGGGAAGGCGCTGACCTTCACCCACTTGGAGGTGTGGATGAGAACGGGTTCGGCACAGTCCACGGGGGTGAAGCGGATCTCGTAGCTGTCGTGCTCGCCGAAGAAACTCTTGTAGAAATTGAGCACGGAACCCAGGGCCCGGGGGCCATAGACGTGCAGGTCGGCCGTGCGGCCGTACATCGTCATCGTGCCCAGCAGGCCGAAGAGCCCGAAGAGATGGTCGCCGTGGATGTGGGTGATGAAGATGGCCTCCACCTTGAGGAAGGAGAGGTGGGCACGCCGCATCTGCTGCTGCGTGCCCTCCCCGCAATCCACCAGGAACAAGCGCCCCTGTACGGCGAGGACCTGGGCGCTTGGATTCCTATCAGAAATGGGCATGGCCGAAGCCGTGCCCATTATCGTGAGTGTGAAGTTCATCGGACGGAAGGACTACTCGCCTTTCTCGAGTTTGGCCTTGAGGGCGGCCAGGGCGTCGATGTCGCCGAGGGTCGCACGCTCGATGTTGGAGTTGACCTTCTTGACGGCCTTCTTGGTGTTCTCGGCCTCGGTGGCGGCGACACGCTCCCGGACATCCTGGTAGGTACGCAGGTGGCTGAGGAGGATGCGGCGCGTGGAGCGGCGGAGTTCGACCACCTTGAAAGGCAGAGTCTCGCCGGCGACGGCCTGCTTGCCGTCTTCCTTGACGAGCTCGCGGGTGAACGCGAAGCCCTCGGCATCACCTTCGAGGGTGATGTTGGCGCCCTTGTCGGTCGTGGAGGCGACAGTGCCTTCCACCACGGAACCGACCGGGTACTTGGCCTCGATCTCGTCCCAAGGATTCGGGATGAGCTGCTTGTGGCCGAGGCTGAGCTTGTGGTTCTGCTCGTCGAAGTCGAGGATCTGGACGTCGATCACATCGCCGGGGGCGACCACCTCGGAGGGGTGCTTGATCTTGTTCCAGCTCAGGTCGCTGATGTGCACGAGGCCCTCCACACCGTCCTCCAGCTCGGCGAACACGCCGAAGTTGGTGATGTTGCGGACCGTGGCCTTCTGCTTGCTGCCGACCGGGTACTTCTCGCGGATGCTCTCCCAAGGGTTCGGCATGAGCTGCTTCAGACCGAGGGAAATCTTGCGGGAGTCACGGTCGATGGAAAGCACCTGGGCGTCCACCTCGTCGCCGACCTTGAGGAACTCCTGGGCGGAGTGCAGCCTCGGGGACCAGGACATCTCAGACACGTGCACGAGACCCTCGACACCCGGCTCGATCTCCACGAAGGCGCCGTAGTCTGCAATGAGGATGACCTTGCCCTTGACCTTGTCGCCTTCCTTGAGGTTGGCGTCGAGGTTGTCCCAAGGGTGCGGGGTGAGCTGCTTGAGACCCAGGGCGATGCGCTTCTGCTGCTCGTTGAAGTCGAGCACGACGACCTTGATCTTCTCATCCAGGGAGACGACCTCCTCGGGATGGTTGACACGGCCCCAGGAGAGATCGGTGATGTGGATGAGACCGTCCACGCCGCCGAGGTCCACGAACACACCGTAGTTGGTGATGTTCTTGACCACGCCTTCGAGGACCTGGCCCTTCTCCAGCTTGCTGATGAGCTCGGCGCGCTTGGCTTCCTGCTCGGCCTCGAGCAGAGCCTTGTGGGAGACCACCACGTTGCGGAACTCCTGGTTGATCTTGACGATCTTGCAGTCGATGCTCTGGTTGACGAACTGATCGTAATCACGGATCGGCTTGATGTCGATCTGGCTGCCCGGCAGGAAGGCCTCGATGCCGAACACGTCGACGATCATACCACCCTTCGTGCGGGTCTTGACGAAGCCCTTGACGATCTCGTCGTTCTCGAAGGCCTCGTTGACTCTATCCCAAGATTTCAGGGTGCGGGCTTTGCGGTGGGAGAGCACCAGCTGGCCCTTCTTGTCCTCAGCGGACTCGACATAGACTTCCACCTTGTCGCCGACCTTGACATCGGGATCGTAGCGGAATTCGGATACGGGGATGACGCCCTCGCTCTTGCCACCGATGGTGACGACGATCTCGCGCTTGCCGACGGCGGTGACTTCGCCCTCGACCACCTCGTTCTCGACGACCTTGGAGAGGGTGGCGCTGTAGGCGTCCTCGATGGCCTGCTTGTCCTCGGTACCGTAGACGTCGCCGCCCTCGAAGGCATCCCAATCAAAGTCCTCCGGCTTCACGGACGCGTTCATCCGCAGCGAGGAAACCTTGGTTTCTTTTTGCTCCTCGACGGGAGCGATTTCATTCTTAATTTCTTCCATTTTGTAATAAAAACAAACTAGTAGTTTAACATTATTTCTTGTCCCTCCGGAACGGGTCCGGATTTCGGGCGGGCAAAGTTAGTAAATATTTCTGATTTTCACTACCTTTGCTATGTTGATTTGCAGAAAATGTATTCGACCGAGAAATATCCCTCCCAAATCCTCCAGGAAGCCGTCGAGGCCATCGCCTCGCTGCCGGGCGTGGGCTCGCGCAGCGCCCTGCGCCTGGCCCTGCACCTGCTGGGGCAGACCCCCGAGCGCATCCACCAGTTCACCGCGGCGATCGACCGCCTGGCCGATGAGGTGCACTACTGCCACATCTGCCAGATGATCGCAGATGCGGACACCTGCTCGATCTGCGCGGACCGCACACGCGACGCGCGCACGATCTGCGTGGTGGAAAGCGTGCGCGATGTGATGAGCATCGAGGCCACGGGGCAGTACCACGGGGTCTACCACGTGCTCGGCGGCATCATCTCCCCCATCGACGGGATTGGCCCTTCAGACCTGAAAATCAAAGAGTTGGTGAATCGGATCGATCAGATGAACGCAGAAGACACCGTCCTGCCCAGCACACCGGAGATCATCCTTGCGCTGAGCGGCGATGTCGAGGGCGAGACGACCGCCCTGTATATTTACCGGCAGATTGAGAATCGCGGGGTCCGGGTCTCCACCCTCGCCCGCGGACTGGGTTTCGGCGACGACCTGGAATACGCCGACGCCCTCACCCTCGGCCGCTCCCTGCTGGGACGACAGCCGTTCAAACCGTAACTCAGAGCAACACGGAGACGCCGATGGCGAGCAATACCGCTCCGCCGACGATCTCGGCCCAGCGGCCGAAACGCGCGCCGATGGCCTTTCCGCCCCGCAGGCCCACCATAACGGACAGGGCCGTGATCACGAACACCGAGACCAGCAGGGGCAGGAAGCCGGCCAGGGACACGTCCTCCATCGACTGCGCCACGCCCACGGCGAGCGCGTCGATGCTCGTCGCGACGCCGCCGACGAGGACATTGCGCCAGCCGTTCAGGTCGCGCACCTCCTCCTTGCCGCGGATACCCTCCAGCAGCATCGAGCCGCCGACATAGAGCAGCAACAGGAAAGCGATCCAGTGGGAAATCTTCTCGACGAGGCCCACAAAGAGATAGCCGAAGGCCCAGCCGGCGGCGAGCAGGCCCGACTGGATCACGGCGAAAGCCAGGGCGACGCCCAGGATGGAGCGCCAGCGCACGCTGCGCAGCGTCACGCCCGAGCAGAGCGAAACAGCCAGGCAGTCCGCACACAGCGACGCCGCGACCAGGATGGCTTCCAAAATGTTCATTTTCTTCGAAAAACGGACACAAAAGTAACGACAAAGCGCGAATTATTCAATTATTCTTCCTACTTTTGCAAGCTTGCTTCTCCGTGACGCGAGCTATCCCGTAAGTTTAACCCCCTTCCGACGATTGTGCCGGGACCAACCAGGAAGGAAGATGATCAAGATTTTCTACAGACGAGGCGGCGGGATTGCCGTCTGCCAGTCCGAAACGGAGTTTGCTGCTATCGGCAAAGAAAATGTCCTCTGGATAGACCTCCTTCAACCGACAGGAGAGCAGAAGAGGGCCGTCGAGTCGTTCCTCGGCACGGAGATCCAGAGCCGGGCCGAAGCGGAGGAGATCGAGAGCTCCTCCCGTTTCTACGAAGAGGACGGCGTCATTTTCGCCAACACCAATTTCCTCTCCCCCGCCGATGACGAGATGCTGATGGATCCCGTCTCCTTCATCCTGTCCGGCGGCATCCTCACGACCGTCCGCGAGATTCCCCTGCGTTCGCTGGACACCCTCCAGCTCAAGATCCAGGCCCTGCCCGACCAGTTCCCGGACGGCTTCACCACCTTCGTGGAGATCATGGACAAGCGCGTGGACCTCGATGCGGATATCGTAGAGCTGATCTCCAAGGATGTCTCGCAGTTCAGCAAGCGCATCAACCAGAAAGAGGATATCAACGAGGAGTTCCTCCTGGATATCAACCAGTTGCAGGAAAACGCGATGATCGTCCGCGAGAACGTCGTGGACAAACAGCGCCTCATCTCCAACATCCTCAAGAGCAAACGCGGCCCCCGGGACCCGGAGCTGCGGGGCGATCTGGGGATCATCCTGCAGGATATCGCCTCCCTGATCAACCACGTCAACTTCACCTTCGAGCGGCTCGAGTATCTGCAGGACACCGTCCTGGGCATCATCAACCTCGACCAGAACAACATCATGAAAATCTTCACCTTCGTGTCGTTGCTGCTGATGCCGGCCACCCTCGTGGCGAGTTTCTACGGGATGAACGTCACCCTCCCCTTCGCTGACAAATGGTGGGCGTGGCTCGTTCTCTTCCTGCTCATGGCGGCCCTGGTGGTCAGTATCTGGATCATCTTCAAGCGAAAGAGAATGCTTTGAGAGAATAAAAAAGGGGTGCGGCCCAGCGGTCGCACCCCTTTTTCTGCCGTACAGGTCCTAACGGGCTTTGCCGTTGGAACCAAGGACGTTGATGATCTTGTGGATGTACATCTTGCGCATCTCCTCGCGGGCCGGCTTGAGATACTGGCGCGGGTCGAAGTGGCCCGGGTACTCGGCGAGGTGCTTGCGGATGGCACCGGTCATCGCCAGACGGGAGTCGGAGTCGATGTTGATCTTGCAGACGGCGCTCTTGGCGGCCTTGCGGAGCTGCTCCTCGGGGATGCCGACGGCGTTGGGGAGTTTGCCACCGTACTGGTTGCACATATCCACATATTCCTGCGGGACGGAGGAAGAGCCGTGGAGGACGATCGGGAAGCCCGGAAGCTTCTTCTCGATGGCCTTCAGCACGTCGAAGGCGAGGGGCGGCGGGACCAGACGGCCGGTCTCCGGGTCGCGGGTGCACTGCTCCGGCGTAAACTTGTAGGCGCCGTGGGAAGTGCCGATGGAAATGGCGAGGGAGTCGCACTTGGTCCGCTTGACGAATTCGATGACCTCTTCGGGCTTGGTGTAGTGGGAGACCTCGGAGGACACTTCGTCCTCGACACCGGCGAGCACGCCGAGTTCGGCCTCGACGGTCACGTCATATTTGTGGGCGTAGTTGACGACCTTGCGGGTCAGCTTGACATTCTCGTCGAAAGGAAGGGAGGAGGCATCGATCATCACGGAGGAGAAACCGAAATCCACGCAGCTCTTGCAGAGCTCGTAGCTGTCGCCGTGGTCCAGGTGAAGAACGATCTGCGGCTTCTTCCAGCCCAGCTCCTTGGCATACTCGACGGCACCCTGGGCCATGTAGCGCAGCAGGGTCTGGTTGGCGTAGTTGCGCGCACCCTTGCTTACCTGCAGGATCACCGGGGACTTGGTCTCGGCGGAAGCCTGGATGATGGCCTGGAGCTGTTCCATATTGTTGAAGTTGAAAGCGGGGATGGCGTAACCACCCTTGACGGCCTTCGCGAACATCTCTCGGGTGTTCACAAGACCCAGTTCTTTGAATGAAACCTTCATAAAATAAATATGATTTGAAACTAACTTTCAGTAAATCGTGCAAAAATAATTATTTTTGTGGAAAACTCCACATAATGTCTGGCAAAGTCATCATCTTTTCTGCTCCCTCCGGTGCCGGTAAAAGCACGGTCGTAAAGCATCTGCTGGGGCTTCACCCTGAATTTGAATTCTCCGTGTCCGCCACCTCCCGCCCGCCCCGCGGCCAGGAGCAGGACGGTGTGGAATACTATTTCATCGATGCCCCACGCTTCCGCGAACTGATTGCCGAGGACGCCTTCGTCGAGTACGAAGAGGTCTATAAGAACCGTTTCTACGGCACTCTCAAGAGCGAGGTGGAACGCATCTGGGCCAAGGGGCACGTAATCATCTTCGACGTGGATGTCAAGGGCGGGGTGAGCCTCAAGAAGTATTTCGGGGACGCCGCCCTGTCCGTGCTGATCGTACCCCCAAGCATGCGGGTGCTGGAGAAGCGGCTGCGCAGCCGCGGCACCGACAGCGAAACGGCCATCCTCGAGCGCCTCGCCAAAGCCGCCTGGGAGCTGGCCTACGCCGACGACAAATTCGACTGCAAACTGGTCAACGACAAACTCGAGGACACTTTCGCGCATGCGGAGGCCCTCGTAGATGCTTTCTTATGCGAATAGCGGTCTACACAGGCTCCTTCGATCCGCTCCACATCGGCCACCTGGCCATCCTGGAGCGGCTGTCCGCCACCCGCGACTTCGACTGGGTCTATCTGGTCATCTCCCCGCAGAACCCGTTCAAAGACCCCTCCAAGGCCCTTTCCGCCGAACGGCGGTACCGCGCGGCCGTCGAGGCGGTCCGCCGCCACCCCGGGCTGCATGTCTGGGTGGATGACATTGAACTGGAGATGCCCGCCCCCCATTACACGATCCGCACCCTGGACGCCCTGCGCGAGCGCGAACCGGGCAATGAATTCACCCTGGTGATCGGCGCCGACAATCTCGAGAACTTCGCCAACTGGCGCAACGCCCCGCGCATCCTGCGCGAATATGGCGTGGTCGTCTATCCGCGCCGGGGCTACGATGCCCCCGCCCTGCGCGACCGCCTGCTCGCCGAAGACCCCGGCTACAGAATCCAGCTCCTCGACGCCCCGATGGTGGACATCTCCTCTACGCAGATCCGGGAGATGACCGCCCGCGGCGAAGACCCTTCCAAGTATCTGATGTAAACCTGATAAGTATATGAAACTCAAATTCTTCTGGGCGGTCCTCCCCCTGCTGGCCGCCTGTACCCAGGACCCTGTTTCGTATTTCCCCGCCAAGCGGGCGACCGGCGTCAACCCGGACACCCACCTCGTACTGACCTTCCCCGAAGCCCCCGTACTCGGCGAGAGCGGCTTCATCCGCATCTTCGACGCCAAGAGCGGCGAATGTGTGGACAGCCTCGACATGAGCCTGCCCGCCGGACTCACCCGCGGCCGCACGTACGGCCCCGAGTGCGACTACTCCAAGACCCCCTATGACTACAGCCGCGACTTCGTCCCCACCAACAAGAACACCCTGCCGGGCACTCCGTCCGGCGAGGCTGAACCCACCCCGCGCGATATGCAGCTGACCATCATCGGCGGCTTCACGGACGGATTCCGCTTCCATCCGGTGATCATCCACGACAACGTCGCCACCATCTATCCCCACAACAACCTCCTCGAATACGGCCATACCTATTATGTGACCATCGATGAGGGCGTACTGAGCTGCGGGGAATTCGCCGGCGTGAAGAAAGGCGCCTGGAAGTTCTCCACCAAGGCCTCCGGCCCCGCCGATCCCTTCCATCTGCAGGTGGCGGCCGACGGCAGCGGGGACTTCAATACCGTCCAGGGCGCCCTCGACGCCGTGCCCGACTTCTGCAAGGACACCACCTGGATCAGCGTGGCGGCGGGTGACTACGAGGAGATCGTCTATGCCCGCAACAAGACCAACGTCGTGATCAAGGGCGAAGGGATGGATGCCACCAAGGTCCACTACGCCAACAACGAAGTCTTCAACCCGCACCCGCTCCTGGTCAAGACCAACGAGTGGCCGGGCACTTTCCCCTCCCGCCGGGCCGCCTTCGCCCTGGACAACTGCGACGACATCGTCCTCGAGGACATCTGCATCGCCACCGACCTCTTCGGCCAGGCCGAGGGCCTGCTGCTCCACGGCGAGCGCATCTCCCTCTACGGCGTGCGCATCATCGGTTCCGGTGACGCCCTGCAGGCCAACGGCACCATCTATATGCAGGACAGCGAATTGATCGGCGACGGCGATACCATCCTCGGCCGCGGCAGCCTCTTCGCCTACCACAGCAAGTTCTTCAACCACGGCGGTCCTTTCTCCTGGGTCCGGAATGTGAAACCCGCCCACGGCGACGTGTTCGTGGAATGCCACTTCGAGGGCCTGCCCGAGCGGCCCGCCGACTATGGCCGGACCAACACCAACCACGGCACCACCTACCCCGACGCCGAATTCGTGGTCATCAACTGCACCACGCGCTATTTCAACCCCCTGGGCTGGAGCGCCATCGGCGAGAAGAGCGCCACGATGCTCGAATTCCAGACGCGCGACGCCGACAGCGGACAGCTGGTGGACGTCTCGCAGCGCCACAAGTTCTCCCGCCAGCTCGACGCCAAGCGCGACGCCGATCTGATCGCCCGCTACAGCAACCCGGCCTTCGTGCTGGCAGGTTGGACCCCCAAACAACGCTAAACCTATGATCCGCAGATTTTTATTGAGCGCCGCCGCCCTGCTGGCGAGTGCGTGCCTGCTGTTCGCAGGGAACCGGGAGGACTACCTCAAGTGGATGCATGACAACCTGCCGGAATGCCTCGCCTTCGAGGCCTGGCAGCAGAAGACGGGCACCCTGCCCCCGGATTTCGAGGCGCTCCCGCGCACCAACCTGCTGCCCGACGCCTTCACTTTCCGGGACGGGACCCCCGTGGTCTCGGATGCGGACTGGGCGCGGCGCCGCGCCGAGATCCTCGACCTCTTCGTCCAATATGAGTTCGGCACCCTCCCGCCGAAGCCTGCCATCACGAAAGTGGAAGTGATGGAGGACAAGCGGGAAGACTGGGGGCGCTCCCTGTCGGTCTGCCTGTGGTTCGGGCCCGATCAGCGCAGCACCGTGCGTGCCAGCGTGGCCATCCCCGCCGGGGAACCCGGACAGAAGTTCCCCGTGCTCCTGGCCACCAACCTCGGCGGCCTGGGCAACAACCTCATCCGCCGCGGCTACATCAGCGCCGGATTCGCCGGGAGCGACTTCCAGGACGACAGCCGCGAACTGCGCGACGTCTATCCCGACTATACCTTCGCCACCCTCGCCCGCCGGGCCTGGCTCGTCAGCCTCGTACTCGACTGGTTCGAGACCCTGCCGGAGGTCGATATGGAGCGCGTGGCCATGTACGGCTACTCGCGGGACGGCAAGATGGCCGCCATCGCAGCGGCCCTCGACACGCGGATTTCCGCCCTCGTGGCCGGGAGCACCGGCGTGGGCGGTTTCGTCCCCTGGCGCTTCGCCGGGGAACGGGGCGGCGGCGAGAGCATCGAGAGCACCACGCGGATGTTCCCCGACTGGTTCATCCCCGAACTGCGATTCTTCTGCGGGAAGGAAGACCGCCTGCCGGTGGACGCCAACCTGCTGCTGGACCTGATCGCCCCCCGCGCCGTGCTGATGGAGTGGGGTCTCAACGACGAAGTGGCCAACGGCTGGGCCCAGGAGCGCGTCTATGACGCTTCCCTGCCCGTGTACGAACGTTTCGGCGCAGCCGACAAACTCTCCCTGCTCCGCGTCCCGGGTTTCCACGGCAGCAACGACATGCAGGCCTGTCTGGATTTCCTGGACATCCAGTTCGGCCGGAGCACGGCCAAATGGCATTACGAGCCCCTCTTCTCCTGGGACTGGAACGCCTGGGCCGCAGGGCGGAAGATTCGCCTGTCGGACTACCCGGTCCGCGGCGGGGAGATTGCGCGCAATGCGCGGGAATGGGAGCGGCGCAAGGGCGCCGTGGCGGACTCCGTCCGGGCGATGCTCGGGTCCGTGCCGGCGACGATGCCTTCTTCCGGCCGCAGCGGCTTCATGTTCGGGCCGCGCACCATCCCCGGACCGCTGGAGAGCCTGCAAGGCAAATACAATCCCGGACAACTGCTGCCGGACGTACCCGCCTGGGTCATCGGACGCGGCATCACCGAGTTCGGCTGGCTGGCCTCCGACAACGAAGGGATGGCCTCGAAACGCATCAATTTCGGTCCGGACTCCATCCGGGGCGACCTCTACTATCCCGCAGACACGCCCGAGGGAACGAAACTGCCGGTGGTCATCTGGCTGCACGGCTATCATTTCCCGCTGGGCTATATGTGGGTATATCACCCCGACACGCATCCCATCCCCGCCCTGGTGAAAGAGGGCTTCGCCGTGCTGGCCTTCGACCAGACGGGCTTCGGCTCCCGCTGCGCCGAGTCCGCGCCCTTCTATGAGCGCTGGCCGCAGTGGTCCCGGCTCGGACGGATGGTCGCCGACGTGCAGGACGCCGTGACGGCTCTCTCGGGCGAAGCGCTGGTGGATCCCGGTCGGATCAGCCTGCTGGGCTTCGCGATGGGCGGCACCGTGGGCCTGTACGCCGCAGCCCTCGACGAGCGGGTCCGCAATGTGGTGTCCGTGTGCGGTTTCACGCCGATGCGTAGCGACACCGGGGCCGACGGCCTGTCCGGCATGACGCGCTACAGCCACCTCTACGGCCTGCTGCCGCGCCTGGGCCTGTTCAAGGGCGCAGAGGAGCGGCTCCCCTATGACTTTGACGAGTTGATCGCACTGACGGCTCCGCGCGGGGTGCTCATCGTCCAACCGTCGATGGACCGCGATGCCGATCCGGCCGCCGTCCGCAGCGCCGTCCAGCACGCCTCCGCCGCCTACACCTGGGCCGGTGCGGGCAGCCGGATCGGCGCCGACCTGACCGGTCCCGCCGGCGCCCCGGTGCAGCTGGAACTCCGCGAACCGGAGGACTACGGCCGCCTCACCCTCCAGACCCAGATCCCCCTCATCGCCTGGCTCAAGGAACACTAGCAGCCCCCCGGGATGCGGATTTCCTGCGGATTGCTTCCTTTTTTCGAGCAAAATCCTTAACTTAGTAGACCTGTTAACCGCCAGAACCCATAACCAAATGAAACAACCCCTCTTCCGTCTCGTCACAGCGATCCTCGCTGCTACCTGTCTGTTTTGTTCTTGCAACCGCGGAAACGTCTCTCTCTCTGAAGACGAACTGACCTACACCCTGGACAACGGCATCGTCACCGCCGTCATAGCCAAGGCTTCCGGAGACCTGGTCTCCCTGCAATACAAAGGCAAGGAGATGCTGGCCACCCGGATGGACGCCGAGGGCCGTCCCGACCTGGAACTCGACCCTCCGGGAGCCAATCCGCACGGACTCAACCCCGGCATGACCGACCACCAGTATGGCTTCTGGTCCCACGATGCGATGGGGCCGCGGGACACGCGCGACGCCATCGCCAGCGTGACCATCAACCCCGCCCGCAACGGCCATAAGCGCGCCGAGGTTTCCGTCAAGGGCATCTCCGAGGGTCGTCTGATGGGCACGGGTCCGGGCGCCCCGCAGACCGGTCAGTTCTCCGCCGACGTGGAGATCCGTTATGCCATCGAGGACGGCGCGGCCAAGGTCTGGACCTACTGCATCTTCACCCACCCCGAGTCCTATCCCGCTTCGGCCATCGGCGAGGCCCGTTTCTGCGCCAAGCTCGCTCCGATCTTCGACTGGATGAGCGTGGACGA
>JAEEVG010000065.1 GCA_016290835.1 Bacteroidales bacterium
GATTTCCAGCTGATGCCCTCGGCGATATCCCAGGTCAGGGAGAGGCTGTTGGTGATCCGGAAGTTGTTCGAACCGCCGTTCCAGTTGTCCAGGATGGCCTGGTGATTGTCGAAGGAGACGGGCTTGTTGTAGGAACCGTCCTCTTTGAAGACGGGTTGGAAAGTCGGGGTGTGCAGCGCCGCCTGGAACAGGCCTGCCGGACCGTCTCCGACCCGCATCAGGTGGCGTTTCGTATAGACCACCGCGTTGCTCGTACTGAGTTTGAGGCTGGGGCGGAGCTGGTGGTCCAGGTTGAAACGCAGGCTCATCCGTTCGAAATCAATCAGTTTCAGGGTGGAATCCTCGTTGGTATATTCACCGCCGATGTAGAAACTTGTCGTCTCGTTGCCGCTGGTGACGGAGAGGTTGTAGGTCTGCTGCAGGGCGGTGCGGAAGATATCGGAGAGCCGGTCGACCGTGATCTGTTCCTCCGGCGAGCCGTATGCGGGATAACCGCTGACGGCCTCGGATGCCGGACGGAACGGGCGGAGATCCGGATTCTTGCCGTCATTGATCCAGGCTTGGTTCACGATCTCGGCATGTTCCGGACCGGTGACGAGTTCCCAGAGATTGGCGGCTTTGCTGACGCCGACCTGGGCCTTGAAGTTCACCTGGGTGCGCTGGTTGTAGCTGCCGCGCTTGGTATTGATGATGATGACTCCGTTGGCGGCACGTGCACCGTAGGCTGCCGTGGCGCTCGCATCTTTGAGGACCGTGATGGACAGGATGTCATCCGGATTGATATCTGCCAGGGGGTCGATGGCCAGGCCGCCGAGGTCGGTGCGCCCGGGGTTGTCCGTGCTGACGAAAACGCCGTCCACGATGTAGATAGGGGTGTTGGCCGCCGTGATGGACGTGGCGCCGCGCAGGCGGACCATCGAGGAGGAGCCCGGGATGCCGGCGTTGCTGGAAATGAGCAGGCCGGGGACCGCACCCTGGATCTTGCCGTTGATGTCGGAGGACTGGATGTTCTCCAACGATTCCGACTGGATGGTGCTGACGGCGCTGGTCATCGCATTCTTGGTCGTTTTGGCGTAGCCCAGGACGATGACTTCTTCCAATTGCTGGCCGTCTTCCTCCAGGAGGATGGTGATGGGATCACCGATCTTCTCGATAACCATCAATTGGGTCTGGTACCCGATGAAGCTTACCTCGATGCCGGTCGGAAGTGCCGGAAGATTCAAACTGAACGCGCCATCCAGGTCCGTAGCGGTGCCGGTCGAATGATCTTGCAGTGCCACGAAGGCGCCGACGAGCGGCTGGCGTGTCCTGGCGTCGAGAATGGTTCCTTTCAGCAGATTGTCCGCAGCACTGGAAGGCAGCGCTGCGGCGAATAACAGGCATGCGAGGAAGAAAAGTTTGGGTTTGTTGAACATGAATATTAAGTTTACTTTAAGTCGATTGTTAAAGTTTCTTTTTCGGATTTTGCCACAAGGACGGCAATGCAAGTGTCGCCGTACACGTTCACGGCGGTACGGCACATGTCCAGGATGCGGTCTACGCCGATGACCAGGCCGATGCCTTCGACCGGCAGACCGACGGCGCTCAGGATGATCGCCATCATCACCATCGCCGACATGGGGATGCCGGCGGAACCGATGGCGCAGATCAGCGACAGGAAACTGATCGTGATCATCTGCACCAAGGTCAATTCGATGCCGTACACCTGCGCGATGAAGATGACGGCTACGCACTCGAGCAGCGCCGCACCGTTCATATTGACGGTTGCGCCGAGCGAGATGACGAAATCGGCAATCCGGCGCGAGACTCCGTCTTTCTTCTCCACGGCCTCCAGCGTCAGCGGAATCGTCGCGCCGGAAGAGGCGGTGGAGAAGGCGGTCACCATCGGCAGGGACATGTTGCGCAGGTGAGCCCAGGGACGAACTTTGCCGACCACCCGGAGCAGGATCGGGAGCGTGATCAAGGTGTGTATCACCAGCCCGGCGGCGACGGTGACGACATATAGGAGCATATTGCGCAGCATCAGCAGTACATTCTCGATCAGGGCGAACTGCCCGGCGACGATGGCGAAGATGCCGATGGGTGCGAGGGAGATCACGACCCGCGTAACCTTCATCGTCAACTCGTAGCCGGCACGCATGAAATCCGTGAGCACCCCGCGGGACTTTTCGCCCAGCGTGGGGACGGCTATCCCGAGAACCAGGGCCAGGAAGATGACCGGAATCGTATTGTTATGCGCAAAGGCATAGAAAATATTCGAGGGGATGAATCCTGAGATGATGTCCTGGACCGTCGTGGAGGTGACCAGATCCGGAACTTCCCCAGGGGCGACAGTGATACCCCGGCCCGGCTGGATCAGACGGACCAGCAACAGGCCCGTCACGATGGCAAGCAGCATGGTCAGGACATACCATAAGACCGTCTTCGTGCCGATTCGTTTGAGTCCGCCGGTACCTCCGGCGCGGATGTCCGCGACGCTGAGCGACACCGAAAAGAGGATGATCGGAACGATCAGCATACAGAGGGCGTTCATGAACAGGGTGCCGATCCAGGAATAGTAGCGGGTACTCTCCGGCAGGAAGGTCCCGGCGAGAATGCCCAGCACGAGCGCGACCAGGATCTGGAGGTAAAGGGGGATTTTCTTCATGTACACGTATTTTCAAATATCAAATATAGGCATATAACTATTCAATCTTTTGGAAAAAAATCTATTTCTTTTGTAAATTTGTTCAAACTTACATTCATATTAAATCGATGGTCCACTCTCTGCAGATTCTCTTGTCGCTGGCGATAGTCACCCTGATTGCGGTGATTATCATCGCATTGGTACAGCGGAATCGCTTCTGGAGAATGGTCCGACGGTCCCTGCGCAACAAGATTGACTTGATCTACGACATCCGCGAGCAGCATGCCACGCTCTCGCAGCAGTTCAAGGAACTCCTGCCTCCCGTCTCCCGGATCGGAGATGCGCTGGACACCCTGGCCAGCCGGAAGGATCTTTCTGCCGAGAGCCGGGTGCAACTGGAGCGGGCGCTTCGCGCCATGCAGGAAATCCGTTCGGCGATGCCGCGGGTTCGGGCCTTGCTGCAACTTCCGGACGAGGGTCAGCCGGAAGGGGGGGCTGGGCCTTTGACGAAGGAAGACAAGGAATTTACCGACCGCTTGTTCGCTATCTTCCAGCAGCGGATGTCCGATGAACGTTTCAACGTGGCGGCGCTTGCTTCGATGATGGGAATGTCCCGTTCGCAATTGTTCAAGCGCGTGCGGGAGGTGACGGGAGAAAGTCCGAAGCAACTGTTGAATGAAGTCCGCCTCTTGTCGGCGGAACGATTGCTTCTGGAGGGGCAGATGACGGTCTCCGAAGTCGCCGACGCGACCGGCTGGAATTCCGTCTCTTATTTTTCAAAATCATTTAAGCGTCGCTTCGGCCTCAGTCCCACGGGCAAGAGCGGCAAATAGTTTCAAGGCCGGCTCTTCCAGCCGCTGGACGGTCCAGTCGGACAGGGGACGGGCACCGATGGAATGGTAAACCGACAAGGCGGATTCGTTCCAGTCGAGACAGATCCATTCCATGCGGCCGCAGCCGCGTTCGACAGCCAGTTCCGCTACATATTTCAGAAGCGCTTTCCCATAGCCGAGTCCGCGTTTCTCCGGAAGGATGAACAGATCCTCCAGATACATCCCCTTGCGCCCTACGAAGGTGGAGAAGTTATGGAAGAAAAGGGCAAAACCGACGACCTCGCCGTCCTCCTCGCCGAAAACGACCTCGGCGGAGCGCTCCACAAATAAGGAATGATAGAGGGTGGCTTCGTCCGCGACGACATCATCCGCACATCGCTCATAGGCGGCTAACTTCTTGATGAAATCAAGGACGAGACCGGTTTCATCGGACCTGGCGGGTCGTATGTTGAATGTCTTCATTTATTATTTCGTGAATGCTGAACAGAAATGTAACACGCTTTGAAAAGCAAAAATAAACAATTTGTTTTAAAAAATGGGAGACTATCGCATCTACTGAAACGATACCAGGCTCGCCGGATGGATTGATAATTGTTGCGAATCCGGGGAAAAAGAATTAACTTTGTAAAAGAACCACAGCATTGATGACACGGATGAATAGATGGCATAAGATTCTTCTGCTGATCCTTGCGGGTGTTTTCGTTGGTTGCGGATGTCTTTTCCTGTATATGATGCGTTTCCACACGTATCTGGTGGGTGACGATCCGTCGGCCTGCGTGAACTGTCATATCATGCAACCATATTATGCTACGTGGCTTCATTCCTCCCACGGCCGCGGCGAGACGGTAACCTGCAACGACTGCCACGTCCCCCACGAGAACGTAGCGCGCAAGTATGCCTTCAAAGGCCTTGACGGGATGAAGCATACGGTTGCTTTCCTGACTTTCGGCGAGCCGCAGGTGCCCGCCGCCAAAGATCCCAGCGCGCAAGTCATCATGAACAACTGCATCCGCTGCCATACGGAACTTACCACGGAAATGGTCGACCTGGGCAAGATGGATTTCAAGATGACGGAAGACGGGGAAGGGAAGGCCTGCTGGGATTGCCACAGGGACGTCCCGCACGGCGGGAAGAACAGTTTGTCCGCCGCCGTCGATGCCAAGGTCCCTTTCCCGGACTCCCCGGTTCCGGAATGGCTGCAGAAAGCCATCGGTCACAAATCTCCCCACGGACATCTTCACGGAAAATAAATAAAAACGAGATATGAGCGATAAGAAACTGAAACCCTTGCATAGCTGGTTGATATTCGGCGCATCCATGGTCGCCGTCTTCTTCCTGGGACTGGTGGTGTCCGCCTTGATGGAGCGCCGCGCCGAGGTGGCAAGCATCTTCAACAACCGCAAGAATCCCATGCAGGGCATCGTCGCCCAGAACCAGAAGTTCAAGAGCGACTTCCCCCGCGAGTACGAAACCTGGAAGGCGACGGAAGAGACGGACTTCCGCTCCAAGTACATGTCTTCCGATATCCAGGATGTCCTGGAAGAACGTCCCAACATGGTCATCTTGTGGGCGGGTTATGCTTTCTCCTGGGACTACAATTCGCCCCGGGGCCATTTCCATGCGCTGGAAGACCATCGGGAGATCCTCCGTACCGGTTTCCCTACGACGGTCACCGACGGTTCCAACCAGCCCGGTACCTGCTGGACCTGCAAGGGACCGGATGTGCCCCGTCTGATGGAAGAAGTGGGTCCGGCCGAGTTCTACAAGGCCAATTGGGCCAAGTGGGGCGCCGATGTGGTCAACCCCATCGGCTGCAGCGACTGCCACGATTCCGAGACCATGGACCTGCACATCAGCCGGCCCGCCCTCCGCGAAGCTTTTGCGAGCATGGGCAAGGACGTGGACAAGGCTACGCACAATGAGATGCGTTCGCTGGTTTGTGCCCAGTGCCACGTGGAGTACTATTTCCACGATTATCCGGAAACGCCCGAGAAGGACCAGTACCTTACCTTCCCCTGGAAATACGGCTTGACGTTGGAGGATGCCGAGAAGTACTATGATGAAATGGGTTATGCCGATTACATCCACACGCTTTCCAAGGCTCCCATTCTCAAAGCCCAGCACCCCGGCTATGAAACCTCCCTGCAGGGCATCCACGGCCAGCGTGGCGTCACCTGCGCCGACTGCCACATGCCTTATGTGGCCGACGGCGGTGTGAAGTATTCCGACCATCACATCCAGAGCCCGCTTGCCAAGATGGACCGCACCTGCCTGGTGTGCCACCGTGAAAGCGAAGAAACCCTCCGCCAGAATGTCTATGAGCGTCAGGAGAAATGCCTGGAGGTGCGCAACCAGCTGGAAGACATCCTGGCCAAGGCGCATATCGAGGCCAAGTTCGCCTGGGACAAGGGTGCGACGGAAGCCGAAATGAAAGATGCCCTCCAGAACATTCGCAAAAGCCAGTGGCGTTGGGATTATGCCGTCGCCTCCCACGGCGCGTCATTCCATGCTCCCCAGGAAGTGCTTCGACTGATGGGCAATGGCATCACCTATGCACAGGAAGCACGCCTCCAGATTGCAAAGGTCCTCGCCAAGCACGGCTACGCGGGCGATGTCCCGATGCCCGACATATCCACCAAGGCCAAGGCACAGGCGTATATCGGCCTGGATATGGAAGGCATGCGGACCAAGAAGGAAGCTTTCATGGAAAACATCGTTCCCCAATGGATCTCGATCGCCAAGGAGAATGGGAAACTGCTTGATTACTAATGTGGAAGAAACCCTGGAACTTGAAGGAAGGCTTCCTCGTCGGAGGGGGTCTTCTTGTTGCGGGCCTGCTGTTGCAGGTGACCATCGGTCCCATTAACTGGGACCTTTTCGCCGCTCCGGTCAATTATGTCATGCTCGCACTGCTGCTCGCGCTCGTCGGCGCGATGTACCTGCTTCGCCGGAAAGTCTATGCCTTCGAATGGATGATGCACTTCCAGGCGGCCATCCCTTGCCTGTGTTATGCGGTCGGGCTCACCATCTTGATGGGTCTGACGCCGCAGACCCGGCAGGGCGGTATCCCCTGGCTGTCCCAGATGCTGCAGTTCTGGCCCTTCGTGCTGATCTGGACCTGGATGATGGTCATCGCTGGGCTTGCCACGCTGAACCACCTGCTGCGCTGGAAATGGCGTGAGATTCCGTTCATCATCAATCATCTGGGCGTCTTCCTGGCCGTCACCTGCGCCACGCTCGGCAGCGCCGACCTGAAGCAACTCGAGATGACGGTCCACGGGGACAGCCCGGAATGGCGGGCAGTGGACGAGGCCGGGAACGGACAGGAACCGGGTCTGGCCATCGAACTGCACCGCTTCATCATGGATGTTTACGAAGATGGATCACCCAAGCGTTTCGCTTCCGATATTACGGTCTATACGGAGGATGGCAAGAGTGTCAGCGGGACCGTGGACGTGAACAAGCCGCTGAAGGTGAACGGCTGGAAGATCTATCAGTACGACTATGACGCCCGGCGCGGGCCCGAGAGCGAGTACAGTGTGTTCATGCTGGTGCGTGACCCTTGGCTCCCGGCCGTGTACCTGGGTATCTTCCTGATGCTCGCAGGCGCCGCCTGCCTGATGTTTTTCATGGCTCCTAAAACGAAGAAGGTATGAGTTGGGATTTGTTTGTCTGGTTTGCTCTCGGGGCGGTCCTGTGCTGGGCGTCCGGGGCCTTCTTTGCCTGGAAAGGCCGTTCGGCCCTTGTCTATGCTTTCACGCTGGCGGGGCTGCTCATCTTTTTCGCGTTCATCCTGGGAATGTGGATTTCTCTGGAGCGCCCGCCGCTCAAGACGATGGGGGAGACGCGGCTCTGGTATTCCTTCTTCCTTCCGCTGGCAGGCATCATCGTATATGGCCGGTGGCGCTACAAATGGATTCTGTCGTTCAGCACCGTGCTGTCCCTGGTGTTCATTTGCGTGAACCTGCTCAAGCCGGGCATCCACTCCAAGACCTTGATGCCGGCTCTCCAGAGCCCCTGGTTTGCACCGCACGTGATTGTCTATATGTTCTCCTATGCGATGCTGGGAGCGGCGACGTTGATGGCGGTGTATCTGCTGTTCTTCCGGAAAAAGGCCTCGGAGGTGGATATGAACATCACGGACAACCTGGTGTATGTCGGATTGGCGTTCCTGACTTTCGGAATGTTGTTCGGCGCCCTCTGGGCCAAGGAGGCCTGGGGGCACTACTGGGCCTGGGATCCGAAAGAGACCTGGGCGGCCATCACCTGGCTCTGCTACCTGGTCTATCTCCATTTCCGCAAGGCGCGGCCCGCC
Organism: Bacteroidales bacterium; assembly: GCA_016290835.1. Lineage (GTDB taxonomy): Bacteria > Bacteroidota > Bacteroidia > Bacteroidales > UBA932 > Cryptobacteroides. Next base: position 7,775 of record JAEEVG010000065.1, read on the forward strand.
GAATGGCGGACCGCCTGCTGGATCCTGCTGTTCTCCCTTGTCTGTCTGCAAATCTGCTGGTGGGGAATCAATTACCTCCCATCCGCGCATATCAACAGCATGCACACCTATTAGCGGCGCCGAGGCTTTTTACGGCAATAAACCTGCGATATACAATTTCTTTAAAATCATTTTACTAACTTTACGGCATGTTAGTAAAGTGTATTCTCCTGGTCCTCTTTTTTGCCGTAATGATCGGTGTCGGCATTTATTGCCGAAGGACCGCCTCTGATGTCGTAGGTTTTGTGCTGGGCGGACGCAACGTCGGCTCCTGGCTTACCGCTTTTGCCTTCGGAACCTCTTATTTTTCGGCAGTCATCTTTGTCGGATACGCCGGACAGTTCGGCTGGAAGTATGGTCTGGCCGCGACCTGGATCGGTATCGGCAACGCCCTGATCGGTTCGTTGCTGGCCTGGCGTATCCTGGGGCGCCGGACCCGTCTGATGACGCAGCATCTGCAGAGTGCGACGATGCCCGATTTCTTCGGGAAGCGTTTCTTCAGCGGTTATCTCAAGGTCGCCGCATCCGTCATCGTGTTCATTTTCCTCATCCCTTATACCGCTTCCCTGTATAACGGCCTCTCCCGGCTGTTCAGCATGGCCTTCAACGTTGATTACCTGTGGTGCGTGCTGGGCATGGCGGTGCTGACCGGCGTGTATGTCCTGGTCGGGGGGTATATGGCCACGGCGGTGAACGATTTCATCCAGGGATTGATCATGCTGGTCGGTATCTGCGCCGTGATCGCGTCCGTCCTGGCCGGCAACGGCGGCTTCACCGCAGCGGTAGAGAGTCTCTCTCAGATCCCCTCCGAGTCGGCTCCCGCGCTGGGGGGCGCGTTCGTGTCATTCCTGGGGCCGCAGCCCATTTATCTACTGGGCGTCGTGCTGCTGACTTCCCTCGGGACCTGGGGGCTTCCGCAGATGGTCGGTAAATTCTACGCCATCCGCAGCGAGGCCGCCATCCGCAAGGGTACGGTCATTTCCACGCTTTTCGCCATCATCGTGGCCGGCGGATGCTATTTCCTCGGCGGCTTCGGCCGGCTCTATGGCCAGAACATCGAATATACGGCGGCGGGCACGCCGGTCTACGACAGCATCGTCCCGTCCATGCTTGCGTCTCTGCCCGACCTGATGATCGGCGTCGTTATCATCCTGGTGCTTTCGGCCTCCATGTCCACCCTTTCCTCGCTGGTGCTCACTTCCGGTTCCACCCTTACGCTGGACATCATCGATCCGGCACTGGCCAAGGTCTGCAGGGGAGCCCGCCTGAAAGAACGGACCAAGTTGCTGTGGATCCGTCTGCTGGTGCTTTTCTTCATCGTCGTCTCCTCGGTCCTGGCCATCATCCAGGCCAAGAGTTCCGTGACCTTCATCGCCCAGCTGATGGGTATTTCCTGGGGTGCGTTGGCAGGAGCGTTCCTCGCCCCGTTCCTATATGGCCTCTACTGGAAGCGTACGACTCCGGCTTCGGTTTGGGCTTCCTTCATCACGGGCGTCGCCGTGATGTGCGGATGTATGTACTGTACTTTCACGGGTAAGACTTTCATCAGTCCGTATTTCACCTCTCCGATCAACGCCGGCGTGCTCTCCATGGTGCTGGGCCTCGTGATCGTCCCGGTGGTGAGCCTCTTTACCAAAATCCGCAGGAAAGAAGATGTGGACCGGATGTTCAGCTGCTACGACAGCACTGTCACTGTCCGCGTCACGACCTCACTTGTAGACGAGCAGGAATAACGGCATACGCATATGAAAAAGATCATTTTCGCCACCTTATCTGCACTGCTCGTCTTCTCCCTTCCGGCAAGTGCGCAGGCTGTCTCTGACCTGGGTAGCTGGAGCAGCATCCAGGTTGTGAAATCCTTCGGGGCGCCGTACCTGATGGCCCGTCTTGAGCACCGTTCGTTCGACAGTATCCGCAGTACGGAATGCTGGTTCTCCATGGCCGGCGCAGGTTACAACTTCAACAACTGGCTCAAGGGAGACTTGAGCTACGAGTATTGGAGCATCCCTTCAGCCGGGAACATGGTCCAGCACAAAGCGGTCCTGTGCTTCACGGAAACGCTGAAGCGCGAAGGCCTTGCCGTCGCCCTTCGCGAGAAATACGAGCTGGCCTTCAACCCGGGGGCCAAATCATTCAGCAATACCCTCCGAACCCGTCTCCGCGGGCAATACAAGGCTCCCGACAGCGCTTTCACCCCGTACCTGATGTATGAAATCTTCGGCAGTCTCGACGGCAAAGGATGGGTCCGCTCCCTGCATTATGCCGGAACGGAAATCAGCCTCGGCGGCGGCCATTCGCTGGACTTCTTCTATATGTATCATCTCTATGACAAGGGAGGCCTGACAGGCGCCTGTCATACGCTCGGCATTGGCTACACCTTTGTCTTCTAGTAAACAATCTGTTATGCAGTTCGTAATCACAGCTTATGATGCGGCCTGGTCGCGCCCAATTATCCGCTCCTGCCCCTGCACACGGCCTTGGAAGCGCACAGGCTCGTCCTGGATTTGTATGCGGACTTGGTAAAGCGTGTGCCCGCCGGACGGGTCGTCGTTGCGGGAGACAGCGCGGGCGGAGGATTTGCCCTGTCGCTGGCCCAGGAAGCGCGGGACGCCGGACTTCCCGTACCGGGCCGCCTGATCCTGATCTCCCCGTTCGTGGACATCTGTGGCGGGGACGAATCCCTACAGGACAAGGACACCTGGCTTCATGTGGACGCATGCCGGGCGTGCGGCCACGCCTGGGCTGACGGTCTGGACGAGAAGGATCCGATGGTGTCTCCGCTTTATGGCGATATGCACGGACTGCCCCCGACCGACCTGTACTCAGGAACCTACGACGTCCTCTACACGGACATCATCAAAACGGAGCGGAAACTCCGGGAGGCCGGCGTAGACGCGGCGCTGCATACCGCCGGGAAATTCGGCCACGTTTACCCGCTCTATCCCGTGCCGGAAGGCAGGAAAGCCCGGCGGGAGATAAGCAAGATCATGCTCCGACCTTGGTGGTAAAACAACGCATAATGACAAGACCGGGAACAGAATTCTGCATCAGCATCGGAATAATCGCAAGCGCTTGTGAGCTTTTCTGTGTATATTTGTACCATGAGTCCGGTATTAACAAGTAATTGAACGATTCATATGAAAATCAGAATCACGGCCGTCAGGAAGGCTTCGTATCCGGATTTGATGGCGAAATACGAGAACCCGATCGAACACGCCTGCGATGTGGTGGAGGGGCAGGAGTGGATTTCGATTGACGGCCGATGCCCGGAGGGGATGTGCCCTTCGGCCTGGAGTTCCATGCGGGAATTCGTAGAGGCACTGGCTCGGGGCGAGGGTAACTTCTATGACGGATGGATGAAGAATCCGATGAGCGCCATGATCAGCTGTAACGACGGCTTCAGACCGGTGAGTTTCTACGTTGAGAGGATATAAGGTGAATGGTTTCCCTTCACGAGCCCATGTCAATCAACTCGGAAGGTCCCGCCGCAGTATTGATCACACTCAGTCGAAGGTGATGCTTTCGATTCTCAGTCGCAGGATCCCGGAGGGGACCCTGGCCTCGGCGATTTCGCCCACCTTCTTGCCCATCAGGGCGGCGCCGATCGGGGATTTCAGCGAAATTTTACCAGCTTCGAGGTCCATCTCGTGAGGGCAGACGATCTCGAATCTCATGCGGGCATTCGTCGCGAGGTTCGTGAATTCGACCCGGCTCAACAGGCTGACCCTGTCTTTGGGGAGGGCATCGGTGGTGATCACGCGTGAATGCTCCAGGACCTTCTGCAGGAAACGGATACGGCTGATGGTCTTCGCCTGGATCCGTCTTGCTTCACGGTATCCCGCATTATCGCTTCGGTCGCCCTGGGCGCTGGCTTCTGCGAGTTCGTCCTGCACCTTGGGGTAAACCTCGTTGATCAAATGCTTCAGCTCGGCTGCGATCTCATCGTATCGTTGCTTTGACAGGTATTCCATGGCTCAAATTTACGCATTTTTCGGCTTGCTTGTATCGCATAACAAATCACCATACTGATGAAATGGCCGAAAACCACTACCTTTGAAAGTCAGATAAATCTGAACGTTTTAAGACCATGGAGTATATCAAGGTCACAAAGGATAATTTGGAGGCATAATATTTTGAAATTCTATGTTCCGACATGCAACACATAGCGACATAGATGCCGTTGCCAGCATTTATGACCGGATTCACAGGATGGAGCAGGAGGGCCTAGTCCGCATCGGATGGGTGCGATCCATATATCCGGTCCGGGCAACGGCGGAAGCGGCTTTGGGACGGCATGATCTCTTTGTCTGTGAACTGGATGGACGGGTCGTGGCATCGGCCATCATCAACCGGCATCAGCTGCCGGAGTATGGGCGCGGGCAATGGATATACCCCGCTTCAGACGATGAGGTGATGGTCCTTCATACCCTGACCGTGGATCCGGCCTGCAAGGGGAAGGGGATAGGCCGTTCTTTTGTGGCTTTCTATGAGGAGTATGCACGACGGAACGGGTGCACTGTCTTACGGCTCGATACCAATGCTGTCAATAGCGTTGCACGGAAGATGTATCCTTCCCTGGGTTATCGTGAAGCCGGTAGCGTTCCTTGTGATTTTAATGGGATTCCCAACATTGAACTGGTCATCTTCGAGAAGGTACTTTACTAGCAGATTCTGTTTTCCGATGCAGATATTAATTTCTGTAACCGAAAGCAAGCAATCTATAATTCAGCGCAGTTCTTCACTTCCCTTGGCTCAAAGTAAATTCATTGCAATATAAGCGCATGCTTCTGCATCGGCAAGAGCATGGTGGTGGTTCGTGAGGTCGTAGCCGCAGGCGGCGGCGACGGTCTGGAGCTGGTGGTTCGGGAGCCTCCTTCCATAGAATCGTCTCGATGCCCACAGCGTGTCGTGGAATTCATAGTCCGGATAGTCCATCTGATAGACGCGGAACACCTGCCTGAGGCAGCCCTCATCAAAGGGACTGTTATGCGCGACCAGCGGCAGTCCCTCGATAAGAGGCTCTATCTTCTTCCAGACGAAAGGGAAGGCGGGTGCCTCTTCCGTATCTTCAGGGCCAAGGCCGTGGACCTGCCGGCAGAACCATTGGTAGTATTCCGGCTCCGGATGGATCAGGCTGTAGAACCGGTCCACAATCTTCCCGTCCCGTACGACGACTACGCCTACACTGCAGACGCTGCTCGGACACTCGTTGGCCGTCTCGAAATCTATCGCGGCGAAATCTCTCATAGACCGTAGTTCTTGAACATCCGGGCGATGTCAGCCTTGATCTCGTCACGAAGCTCTTCCGGTTCGAGGACTTCAACGTCCGGACCATGGCTCAGGAGTTCCTGGCGGAAATCGTAGGTGGGCACAAGATAATACTCAAAGATGCCATATTCGGGCGTCTCTTCAATGAGCTTCTGAGTGCCGTGTAGCGGCAGGGAATCAATATACCTCACCTGGTCGGACACGACCTTGATCTTGACGGGGGAGGGTTTCCTGTCATCGAGGATGACTCCGAAGTACTTGCCAAAGAATTCTCCGGCGTTGAACTTCGCGGGCATCTTCAGGGCTTTCTTCTGGGGAACGACATTCTTCATCCGCTCATCCAGGGCATAGATCCGGAGAGATTCATACCCATCGCTCCTTCCCAGCACATACCAGCGTTGTTTGAAAAGCTTCAGACAATAGGGGTGCA
>JAEEVG010000066.1 GCA_016290835.1 Bacteroidales bacterium
GCTTATGAATATGATATCGAGACCGTTCCCGGGCAGGTGGTGACGCTGCACCGCGATGCCGCGGCTCAGAGCCGTCCGGATGCGGTGGTCGCCGCCGACGGGAGCGGGGATTACACTTCACTGCAGGCGGCTATCAACGCCGCCCCGGACTTCTCGGAGCAGCGCTGGGTCATCTTTATCAAGGACGGGGTGTATGACCAGGAGAAACTCCTCATCCCGGAGAGCAAGCGCAAGCTCACCCTGCGGGGCGAGAGCCGCAAAGGCACTGTGGTGAGTTACCATATGTACGACGGACCGGACATCTATTCCGGCGCGCGCCTGCCGCAGGAAAGCGCGATGAAGTGGATGCGTTCCGACCCCCTGCTGCTCAAGACTTCCGCCACGCTGACGGTGGTGGGGGAGAACTGCCGGATCGAGCACCTGACCCTCGCCAATACGGCCGGGCCCGTGGCCCAGGCCCAGGCCATTGCGCAGCTGGGTGACAAGCTCTATGTAACAGATTGCGATATAACGGGTTACCAGGATACGATGTATCTCTGGAAAGACGGCAAGCGCTCCTACTTCGAGAACTGCCTGGTGGTGGGCCGCACGGATTATATCTACGGCGGGGCCGTCGCCTGGTTCGAGAACTGCGAGATCCGCTCCTGGGGCGGCGGCTGGATCACGGCCCCCTCCACCCGGGGCGACCAGCCTTATGGCTTCGTGTTCCACCGCTGCCGCTTCACCTATGCGCCCAATTCGCCGCGCAACGGGGATGACGGTCGCCCCATCGCCATCGGCCGCCCGTGGCACAATTTCCCGAAGGTGGCGATCCTGGACAGCGATCTCTGCGACGAGATGGATCCGCTCGGCTGGCCGACGACCTGGAGCATGTCCTATGCGGCCGAAAGTCCGGACCTGCACCTCTATGAATACGGCAACCGTGGCCGCCGGGCCGATATGTCCACCCGTGCGAAATGGGCGGGCCTGCGGGCCCTCACCCCCGCCGAAGCCGCAGACTATACCGTAGAGAACGTCCTGGGCGGGGATCCCGCCAAATGGTAACACGATGCTGCTGATGAAACGATTCTTTCTGCTTTTCTCCCTCGCCGCGCTGCTGTGCGCCTGCACGGCGCCGAAGATCGACGAGCAGCGCCCGCGGGTCATCGTGACCACGGACGGCGAAGTCGATGACGAATGCTCGCTGGTGCGCTTCCTGCTCTATTGTAACGAGTGGGATGTAGAAGCCATCATCACCAGCAGTTCCCAATACCACTGGCGCGGCCACAACTGGGCCGGTGACGACTGGATGGACAGGGTGATGGGGGCCTATGCCCAGGTGTATCCGACCCTCGTTCAGCACGATGCGCGCTATCCTTCGCCGGAGTTCCTGCGGGAACGCAGCTATCTGGGCAACGTCGATGCGGAAGGGGAGATGGAGCAGGTCACGCCGGGCTCGCAGCGCATCGTGGAGGTGCTGCTGGATGGCAGCGATCCGCGCCCGGTCTGGATCCAGGCTTGGGGCGGGGTCAATACCCTGGCGCGAGCCCTCAAGACCATCGAGGAGGAGCATCCGGAACGGATGCAGGAAGTGGCCGCCCGGATCCGGCTCTACAATATCTGGGAGCAGGATTCTACCTACCAGACCTATATCCGTCCGCATTGGGAGGCCCTCGGGATGCTGGTGATCATCAGCGATCAATTCGAGGCCATCGCCTACCGCTGGCACACGGCCCAGCCGGAGGAGAACTGGCCCTGGCTGGAGAGCCCCTGGATGAAGAAATGGATCCTCGGCGCGGGACCGCTCGGGGCCACCTACCGGGCCTGCGAGGAGGGAGAATGGTTCAATCCTACGAACGTCTCCACCGTCCCGCGCGAAGGGGCCTTCCCCGTGGTGCCGGGCGATTTCCGCTCGGAAGGGGACTCGCCTTCGTATATGTACGTCATCCCGACGGGGATGAACGACCCGGAGCACCCGGACTGGGGCAGCTGGGGCGGGCGCTATGTGCGCGTCCGCGAAAATGTCTGGATGGATCCAGTCCCGGACAGCACCTGGACCTATCCCGAGGGGCGTATCTCCAGCGCCAATACCTGGGGGCGCCTGACCCTGAAGGGGGAAATCCCCGCAACGGCGGAGCAGGTGGCGGATTATTTCCGGCCGATGGCCCGCTGGACGCAAGCTTTCCAGAATGATTTCGCAGCGCGGATGAGTTGGACGGTGCTTCCGCCCGAAGAGGCCAACCACCAGCCCTCCGTGCGGCTGGAGACAGCTTTCGAGCGCAGCGTGCAGCCCGGGGAGACCGTGATCGTACGCGCGTCGGCGGCCGATCCCGACGGCGATGCCCTGACGCTCCGATGGTGGCAGTACGCCGAGGCGGGGACCTGCCCGCTGCCGGCGCGGATCGTCTCGCCGGGCAGCCCGGAGACGGAGATCATCGTCCCCGCCGGCGCCCCCGCGGGCTCCACCATCCACCTGATCTGCGAGGTCACGGACGACGGAGAGCCCGCCCTGACCCGCTACACCCGCACCATCCTGACAGTAAAATAACATTCACCTTGCATATGAAACGACTTCTTTTTGCGTGGGTTGCCACGCTGTTCTGCCTGGCTGCGATGGGCCAGGGCTCCCCGTATTCCTGGCCTGACGGCCTGCCGCGCAGCACGCCGGAGGCCCAGGGTGTCCGTTCCGAGGCCATCGCCGAATTTTTCCGCGCCCTCGACGAGGGGGGCTACGAGGTCCACGGCATTATGATCCTGCGCCACGATCAGGTGATAGCGGAACATTGGTGGTACCCCTACGCGCCCCAGTTCAAGCACGCGATGTATTCCAATACCAAGACCTGGACGGCGACGGCCATCGGTTTTGCTGTGCAGGAGGGCTTGCTGAAGGTCAGTGACCGGGTGGTGGACTTCTTCCCCGACCTGGCCCCGGCGCATCCTGCCCCGGAACTTGCCTCGCTGACGGTGGAGCACCTGCTGACGATGTCCGCCGGCCACCGGAGCACCTATTACGAAGGCTCCGGCGACGACCAGGTCCGCGCTTTCCTCGCGATGGACTACGCCCACGCCCCGGGCACCTCCTTCGCCTACAACATCACCTGCTCGCACATGCTCTCGCAGATCATCACCCGCGTGACGGGGGAAACCATCTACGAATACCTGCGCCCGCGCCTCTTCGAGCCGCTCGGCCTCTCGGAGGACATCGTCTGGGAGATGGACCTGTCCGGGCGGAACATGGGCAACGGCGGTATGCACGCCCGTACCTCCGACCTGGCGAAGTTCGGCACTTTCCTCAAGAACAAAGGCCGCTGGGGCGGCCGGCAGCTGCTCGATCCGGCCTGGATCGAGGCGATGACGACCCCGCATATCTGGCAGAACCCCGACCGCGACCCCGCGATCAACGCGAAGGACGACGGCAGCCAGGGTTACGGCTACCAGACCTGGATGGGCCGCCACGGTTCCTGGCGGGCCATCGGCGCTTCCAACCAGCTGACCCTCGTGGTGCCTGACTGCGATGTGGTGGTGGCTGTACACGCTTCCATCGGCGACGAGAACGGTTTCAACAGCCTGGTCTATCAGCTCTGCGACACGATGTCGGATAAGAAACTCAAGCCCGCCAAGGGCTTCGACCTGAATGCCGCCCTGGCTGGATATGCCCTCAAGATGCCTTTTGCTCCGGGAGATCCGGCCGCCACGGTGCGCAGCTGCACCCGGCGCTATGCCCTGCACCAGAACGACTGGGGGATCCGGACGGTGGATTTCCGTTTCGACAAGGAGGGGAATGTGTACCTGACCCTCGAGGCGGACGCGTTCACGACCAACCTGCCCTTCGGACTGGACGGCTGGAAATACGGCGCCACCGACCGCAAACCCGCTTTCGGCCGCATGGTCTATGCCAACCGCATGGCCGTCACGCCGTATGAGACGGCGGGCAGCTGCAGCTGGACGGCTCCGGGCGAACTCAGCACCTACCTCCTGTCGATGTTCAACGTGGGGGCGGACGAGACCTTCCGCTTCCGTTTCGGGGAGGACGGTTCGCTGAGCTGGACGCTGGTGGCGCCGAAGGGGCGCGGCGGCGCCGCTTCGGCCGCCGACATTACCCTGACGGGCACGCTCATCCGCACCACTGAGCGGACTACTCCTTTTTAACGGGCTATCGTTTTGAAAATGAATACGAAAGATAAGATCCGGGGGATTATTCCTCCGATGGTGACGCCCCTGTTGGGGCAGGATACGTTGGATGCGGAGGGCACCGACCGCCTGGTCGAGCATCTGATCGAGGGCGGCGTGGCCGGGATTTTCATCCTGGGGACGACCGGAGAGGCGCAAAGCCTGTCCTACCGCCTGCGGCGGGAATTCGTCGCACGGGTCAGCGCCCGCGTGGCGGGCCGGGTCCCGGTGCTGGTGGGCGTGACGGACACCGCTTTCGCGGAAAGCGTTTCCCTGGGAGACTTCGCCGCCGACCACGGTGCGTCGGGGCTGGTGGCGGCTGCGCCTTATTATGCGTCCGTCAGCCAGGCGGAACTGGCAGATTATTTTTCTGCCCTGGCGGATGTCCTGCCCCTGCCGCTCTATCTCTACAATATGCCCTCGTGCGTGAAGGTGATGCTGGAACTGCCGACGGTCCTTCAGCTGGCCGCCCACCCGAATATCGCCGGGCTCAAGGACAGTTCGGCGAATATGACCTATTTCGCCTCGCTGCTGCACCAGCTTGGCGGGCGGGAGGACTTCGCGCTCTACGTAGGGCCGGAGGAGATTACCGGCGAGGCGGTCCTGATGGGCGCCGACGGCGGGATCAACGGCGGTGCCAACCTGTTCCCGCGTTTATATACCGCCATGTTTGCGGCCGCCGACCGGGGCGACCTGGCGGAGGTGCGGCGCCTGCAAAGGATGATCGAACGCGTGAGCGGGACGGTGTATTCGCTCGTGCCGGGCGGTTCGGCCTACCTGCGCGGACTGAAGGCGGCGGCCGGCCTGCTCGGCCTCTGCAGTCCGCTGCCCGCCTTGCCGTGGCGTTCGCTGGACGAGGCGGCCGCGAAGAAACTGGCCACCGCCCTGGAGACCTTGGATTTGGGAACGTTTAAACAGTAACGGATGGGACTGGGCTGGCTGGATTATCTGGTATTCTTCGGCTTCGTGGGGGGCGTCGTCGTTTTCGGCAGTTCCTTCTTCCGGCGCAGCCGCAAGGGCGCGTCCGCCTTCACGGCCGCGGAAGGCAAGATGCCGTCCTGGGTGGTCGGCATGTCGATTTTCGCGACCTTCGTCAGCAGCATCAGCTTCCTGGGGCTGCCCGGCGGGGCCTACAGCGGCAACTGGAACCAGCTGGTGTTCAGTTTCTCCATCCCGATCGCTACCTGGCTGGCCGCCAAGATTTTCATTCCGCTATACCGGGGGCAGGGGAGCGTATCGGCCTACCAGTATCTCGAGCGGCGTTTCGGCTATTGGGCGCGCTGCTATGTGGGCGTCTGCTACCTGCTGACGCAGGTCGCGCGCACGGGGTCCATCCTGTTACTGCTCGCCATCCCCCTCCACACGATGTTCGGCTGGGATGTCGGTACGCTGATCGTAGTCACGGGGCTGCTGACGCTGGTCTTTTCGTTGCTGGGCGGCATTGCGGCTGTGCTTTGGACGGATGCCGTGCAGGGCATCATCCTGATTGTCGGGGCGCTCGCGTGTGCGGCGGTCCTGACTTTCGGGATGCCGGAAGGACCGGGCCAACTTTTCCGCATCGCGGCGGAGCACGGCAAGTTCAGCCTGGGCAGTTTCGGCCTGTCGCTGCAGGAGCCGACCTTCTGGGTGGTGCTCGTGTATGGCCTTTTCACCAATTTGCAGAATTACGGCATCGATCAGAACTATGTCCAGCGCTATATGACGGCCCGCTCCACGCGGGAAGCGGTCCGCTCGACGCTGTTCGGCGGGCTGCTCTATGTCCCGGTGTCCCTGCTGTTCGTCTATATCGGCACGGCCCTGTTCTCCTACTACACGGCTCGGCCGGAACTGCTGCCTGCCGGGGTGGCGGGCGACCAGGTCTTCCCGCATTTCATCGTGCACGGCCTGCCGGCGGGCCTGACGGGGCTGGTCATCGCTTCGCTGTTCGCCGCCGGGATGAGTACGGTGTCCACGAGCATCAATTCGGCGGCCACGATCGTGCTGACGGATTTCTGGCGCAAGGCGCGGGGAGGGAAGGGGACGGACCGGCAGGAGCTGCGGGTGCTGTACCTGGCTTCTTTCGTCGTCGGAGCGCTGGGCATCGTCATCGGCCTGTTGATGATGCGGGTGGACGGGGTGCTGGATGCCTGGTGGAAGCTTGCATCCATCTTCAGCGGTGGCATGCTGGGACTCTTCTTGCTGGCACTGGTCTGCCGCAACATCCCGCGGACGGCGGGCATCGCGGCGGTCTCGGCCGGGCTCGCCGTCATCATCTGGATGACGGTCAGCCACCCGGTGCACACCTACCTCACCATCGTCTTCGGCACCACGGCTATCTTTCTGACAGGACTTTTGCTGACCCGGCTGCTCACCCGCCGCGCCCGTCCGGCGCCGCCCGGTGGTGACAGACCTTAACGACACGCCAGTAAATACTCTTTCAGCGCGGGAATATCCTTTTGGAGGATGTTCCAGACAGTATTCATATCAACAGTATAGTAATCATGAACCAGAACGTGGCGTAAACCCTCCATTACTTCCCAATCAATCTGCGGATGCATCCTCACATATTCCCGTGATAACTTATAGGATCCTTCACCTATACACTGAAGATTGTAGACCACGGCGTGGCATACTAATTTGTTGGAAATAAAAGCTTCTCTGGATCCGATCCCGGTCAGGAATTCTTCGATGTTACTGACGGCTTCCATCATCAATTCCAGACGGGCGTCGTCATTCACTTTATCTCTCATATACCAGGTATTTATCCCGATTTGCAGAAGGAACGGCAAAGGGGCGGAGGGTTCCGTCCACCACCAGATCCACTTCCCGGTGAATCATCTTTTCCAGATCCCGTTGATATCGGATGATGTCCAGCAGAGAGACGCCTGCCCCCTTGTCATAATCGACAAGAATATCCAGATCGCTTTCCGGAGTCTCCTCTCTCCTGGCAAATGAGCCGAATACCCAGGCTTTGGTGATGGCTGTCCCGTACAGATAATTTTGGATGCGGGAAAACATCTCCATCCTGGAAGAGTCCAGTCCTGCCAACCGGGCAGACAATTCTTCAGACAGCCCGCGACGGGCCGCATAGCGCCGGAGCCTGTTGATATTGACAGGATACACTTCCATAATCCTTTGAAAATGCCGGCTGCCATCCTCTCCATCAGTCAACGTATCCACCAGATCTTTTTCGATGGAAGGAACCGAAATATCGGAAAAGCGGTCGACGGGAGCATCTGAAACCAAAAGGCCCACGACAATGTAGCCATCCAGCGGCGCCGGAAAAGCGTCGGCGTCTTTTTTATGAATTACTTTTTCATATTGTTCGCGAAGCGTGCTTTCAATTACCGGAATGTCACTCCTGGCCGTTTCCACATAAAGGTTCCCGCCCTTTTGAAAGATGCAGTTGTTCACACCTTCGCAGCGGTCGACAAGCAGCCGGTTCACGTCTTCCATCCAAGGTGTAACAACTGGGTGGTAGTGGGGTTTATGTACCGGGACATAGATGCCACGACCCGTCCTGGACAGACGTCCTGCCTGCAACAAAGAACGGATACGGGCATAAACAGAGGATTGTGGCATCCCCTGGCATATGGCAAAAAAATCCGCCGTGGACAATTCCCGCCCCTGACCGAGGAGTTCATCAACCTCATCTTTAAAACGTGCTGGTCTCATATTACATATAATGACAGGCAAATATAATAATAATTCGGCAACATTTCCAGAATATTGCCGAATTATGATTAAAAGATTTTTCTAAAAAGCAATTACGGCAGCCAGCCGGCCGGATTCAGGTCCAGGTCGAACTCGCACTCCTTCCACAGCGTGTAGGCCCAGGCGCAACATCGGAGCGCCTGGCCGCCCGCGAAATGGGAGGCCGACAGCTCACGGATGAAGAGGCTGCCGCCTACACGGTAAAGAACATTTTCGCCAAGACGACGAATCCTGCTTTTACTGAGGATTGGCTTCCTGCTTCAGACTGGCGCGGTATTCGGTAGGGGTGAGTCCGAATTCCTGCTTGAAAATCTTGCTGAAATAGTGGGGGTCGTTGAACCCCGTCGCATATGAGATCTCGGCCATCGTCCGGCCGCCTTCGCGGATCAGGGTTTTCGCCCGCTGGAGCCGCAGGCGGCGCAGGAAGATGGCCGGCGTCGTGCCCAGCAGGTTCTTGCATTTCTCGAAGAGCACCGATCGGCTGACGTTCATTCCATCGCACATTTGCGGGACGTCCAGCGTGCCATCGTCCAGGCGGCCGTTCAGGAAGGCGCAGAAGTCCTCGACGAAGCGGCGGTCGTCGCCGTGCAGGCCCTTGAGCAGGGGATCCTCCTCCGTCTCCGCTACCGGATCGGCCTTGCGTTTGCGGGTCAGCAGGAAGACGGCGGCCGCGGTCAGCAGCAGGAAGAGCAGCGAGGTCCAGTTGAAACGGAAGGCCCTGCGTACCAGCAGGGTGATATCCCGCTCGTTGTTCACCGCCAGGCCGTTGCCGTTGGTGGAGCGGATGCGCAGGGTGTATTTGCCCGGACGCAGCGGCGGGATGCTGATGGTGGCGGAGTGCCCGAGGTGTATCCAGTCCTCGTCGTGCCCGTCCAGTTTATAGGAATAGAGCACCTGTTCCGGGGCGGTCAGGTCCACGGCGGAGAACTGCACGCGGACGCCGTCGGTGGGCAGGATGCGCACCGGCCCGCTCTCGGGCAGGCTCTGCCGGGTGCCGGAGATGTAGAAGGCCTGGATGACGAGTTCCGGGATGTAGTCACTGTTGGAGATCTCCCGGGGGTCGAAATAGAGGATGCCGGCAGTGGTATTGAAATAGAGGTTACCGTCGCGGGCGAGCAGGGGCTGCCCTTCGTTGAAGCGCATCAGGTGGCCGAGCCGGTCGTAGGGGAAGCCGATGAGACTGCGGGTCTGGGGGTTGAAGCGGTTGAGGCCGCCCTGGGTGGCGATCCAGAGGTTGCCGGCGGCGTCTTCGATCGTCGCGTAGATGTAGTCTGAGAGCATGCCGTCGTTGGTGGTCAGGGCGGTGAATTCGCTATCGGGATTGCCGTTGTCGAAGTGCAGCAGACCTGCGCCGAAGGACGAGACGTACAGTTCTCCCGTCCGGGTGAAGAGGATGTGCTGGATGTCGTAGTCCAGGATCTGGGAGAAGCGGTCGAAATGCATTTCCTCCGGCTCACCGGAAGGCTGGTCGCAGACGAACAGGCCCATCTGGCCGCCGGCATAGAGCCGTCCGTCCGGACTGATCGCCAGGCAGCGTATCCTGTTGCGCCGCTCGGTGGGGAAGCTCAGGCGGTTCTTCTTGCTGATGAAAAGGCGGTCCTGCGTGGCGAGGTCCACATAGGCGACCCCGTCGTCGAAGGTGCCGATCCACAGGCGGTTCGAACTGTCCTCGAGCAGGGAATAGATGTCGACGCTGTTGGGGCCGTAGAAGTAGTCGTCCTTTGAATAATGGACCTGCCGGGCCTGGGCGCCTTCGTCCGGCTGGCGGGAGATCTCGATCAGGCCGGCGCCTTTCGTGCCCACCCAGACCTTGCCGTCGTGGGCGATGGTCAGGGCGTAGCCGGGCGCTCCGGTGTCCCAGGTGCCGCGCTCGCGCAGGGTGGCGTCGTAGACGTGGATCCGGCTGTCGCGCGTGGCGGCCAGGATCCAGCCGTCCTTGTCCTGGACCAGGGCGCGCACGCTGTTCTGGCGGGCGATCTGGCCGCTCCCGTCGATGGAGAGGAACTTGAAATTGTCCTCCTGGAAGGTGACGCGCTCCAGTCCGCCCCAGGTGGAGCCGATCCAGAGGTTGCCCTGGCGGTCCGCCAGGAAGGAGGTGATGCCGGTCTCGGAGTTCCAGCCTTGCTGGATGCTCTTGTTGAGAAAGGGTACGGGCTGCTGATTCTCCTTGTCATACCAATAGAGGCTGCCGCGGGTGGAGTAGATCCAGAGATTGCCCAGGCGGTCGGCGCGACAGGTGAAGGAGCCGCTCTCGTCGGAGGAGGTGTTGACCAGGGGGATGTGTTTGCGCGTGCCGTCCTCGAGGTTGTAGATGTCGATGCCGTGGGTGTCCGTGCCGATCAGTAGTTCGGGGCGCTGCGGGACCTTCGCCAGGAAGGTGATGTCCGCGTCCAGCTGGGTGGGGAGCGAGGAGATCACCTGGTCCTGGTAACGGAGCACTTCACCGCCGGAGGAGCCGATGTACAGGGTGCTGTCCACCATCTCGACGCAGAAGGCGGGAACTTCGATCGTCTGCGCGCCGCTGCGGTAGATGCCCTGGTCGGTGAGAATCCAGATTTCGCCTTCAGAGTCGCGGATCAGGGTGTGGACCGTGGCCGTCCGGCTGACGCTGCAGTAGTGGGAGAAGGTGGCGTCCAGCACTTCGTTGTCGGTGGTCAGGTAGAAGCAGTCACCCTCCGTGGGTCGGAAGATCTGCTGGATGGCGTGGCCGCGGCAGTCCACGGGCTCCAGTACGCGGGTGTCCGGGTTCAGGCGGTAGAGCTGGTTGTCATAGGAGACGACCGCGATCCGGTCGTCGTCGAAGACCTCTACGTCTACGAAGCGGTTGCTGCGCGGAACGTCTCCCTCGTCGGGCTGGTCGGTCTTGTAGTTGGTGAAGGTCCGGCCGTCGAAGCTGTAGAGGCCGCCCCAGGTGGCCAGCCACAATTGTCCGTGGCTGTCCTGGACCATATTCTCTACGGTCGTGCCGGCGAAACCGTTCTCGCGGCCGAAGCGGGAGAAAGAGTGGGGGGCCTGGGCGTAGGCCGCCAGGGCGCAGAGTGCCCACACGAGGGGCAACAGCCGGGTTTTTCTCATGGTTAACCTTTTTCAGTACAAAAATACACTTTTTTATGGATTTTGGACAATATTCCACCGAATCAGGACCATTTTCAACAGGAGTTTCCCCTTCAGTTGTTACCTTTGTATCGCAAAACAAGCAGTCCTAACCTTAAACAATATCCTGGATACTAACGGTTAATAATTGGTTTTTCGGGAGACGCGCCAGGAGCGTCTCCCTTTTTCGTGTCCGAAAAAGGGAGACGCCGCTCCCGCTATGACGGGGGAAGGGTTTGGGATGATTCTTGCAGAGGTTCTGGGGTTGTTTTATATACCTTAATTCAAAGCGAGAAGTGTATGAGAAAGTGTTTCCGGGCATTGTGGCTGCCTGTCATCCTGTTGCTGTCGTGCAAGGCCGGCGTCGATGATCCTTCCCTCATTCAAATCGATTCCTTCTCGGAGAAGAGCAACGCCTCCTTTTTTGAAGAGGTCTATTCCGATATCCGCCTGCTGCCCCTGAACCTGGACGGCCACCTGCTCGGCTCGTCAAGCCAGGCGGGTCTGGATCGTGCCGGCGACGGGTATATCCTCACCGACACGCAGACGGAGGCCCTGTTGCTGTTCGGGCCGGATGGTTCCCTCCGGACCTACATCTCCAAGGTCGGACGCGGTCCCGGGGAATATACCTATCTCCAGACCTGCCGGTACCGGGACCACAAACTGACGGCCCTGGCCGACGACACGCATATCATCGAATATACGGAGGACGGGGAACTGTCCGCAGAATACTACCTCGACCATGCCTATATGGACCTCATGCTGTCCGAAGGCGAGGGCGCGACCTTGCTCATGACGCGCTATGACGGAGACGATGAAGTCTGCGACAGAATCATCTTCACGGACGGCTCGTACCGGCAGACCGCATCTTTCTTCCCCCAGAGCTTCCAGCTCTTCACCTTCGGATCGCATCTGACGAAGTTGGACGATGATGCGTATTTCTACGTCCCCCTGTCGGAGCCGAAGGTCTATAAATGCCGGGGAAACGAGGTCGTCAGCACCTACGAATTCAACCTGCACGGCAAAGGATTTCCGGAGTCTTTCCTGAAATCGGACGACTGGGAAGTCATGCTGGACGTCATGACGAACACCCCGGAGATCTATTACGTCGGCGAGGCCTTCGAGACCCGGGACTACCTGCTATTCGGGCTGGGAAACATCATCAGCGGCGAAGACCGGGACAGGGGAGTCTGGCTGATCGACAAAAAGGACATGTCCTCGCGGATCGAATATTATGACTACAGAGGCTCCGCGTTTGCCTTCTTCGGCCCGCCCCAGCTCCTGACCCCCGACAACGAAGTCGTCTTTGTCTGCGACGTCTCGCTCTACGACGAGGTCAAGGACAGCGTCCCCGGCTTGTCACGCTATGCCTCCCTCTTCGAGAACTGCCCGTCGGACTACGCCCTGCTATTCTGTAAGATCAAATAGGATCGGAGGCGTCAGCCCAATAGCGACAACGGAGCTATTGGGCTATTGGGGGATGAATTCGTAAACGATATTGCCCTGCTGTTTGGGGGGAGCGTCAGCTTTGGCGGAGAACTTGGACAGGCGGGCGGCACGGATGGCAAAGGCGCGCAGGCAGCCATCCGTCGACGACACGGCCTCGTCCACCTTGGCCCCGATCACGGTCCCGCCGGGATTGACGGTGATCAGCACCGTCACCTGCCCTCCGCCCAGGCAGCGATACGCCGGAATCGGCAAATGACTGGCCTTGCGCCCCTCCAGGTAGTAGGACACCACCGAGGGCCCGGTATACACCGCTTCCTGCTTCTTTTCCTGTTTCTTGGGCACCACGGGCCCCGGATCGGCCACGTCGTCCTGCTCCACCTGATATCCCTTGGAAAGCTCCTCCTGCAGCCGCGCAGCGTCGCGGTAGAGCTGTTCCGCATCCGTCCCGCGATCATCCCGCAGGGCCCCGCGGTCCACGGCGACGCCCCGGATCGGCACCGAGCCCAGATCCTCCTCCAGCTTGCGGGCGATGCTCTCCTTGAACTCCACCTCCTTGCGCAGCCGCTCCACCTCCTCCTGGAGGCGCTCCTTCTCCTCCAGCTTGGAGAAATCCAGCACGAAGCTGTTCTCCTTCTTCAGGGAATAATCCAGACCCGCCAGCAGACAGATAATCACCACCGCGAGATGGACGATCACGGTGGTGTAGAGGCCTGCCTTGTCTTCGCTGGAGATCCGGCGCACGGGGCTGCTTATTTGATTTTCGCGAGGGACTTCTCGACGGTGGCTGTGATGATGTCGATGGCCACCTTGTTATGTCCGCCCTGCGGGATGATGATGTCGGCGTAGCGCTTGCTCGGCTCGATGAACTGGAGGTACATCGGCTTGACGGTGCGCGAATAACGCTCGATCACCCAGTGGACGTCCTTGCCGCGCTCGGTGATGTCGCGCGCCATCACGCGCATCAGGCGGTCGTCATCGTCCGCATCCACGAAAATCTTGATATCCATCTGGTCGCGCAGGCGCTTGCAGGTGAAGA
>JAEEVG010000013.1 GCA_016290835.1 Bacteroidales bacterium
TCCCCGCGGCCTTAGCGTACTCGATCTCGCTTCGCGTACTTGTGCCGATGTAGCCACCCACATTGATCACGTAGATTGCATCCGCGAGGTCGATCTTCCGCTTGTGCATATCGTCCAGCATCTCCTTGGTCCCGGGCGCCCAGACCTCCTCATCCCCGCTATGCCCGAACAACCCCACGCTAATCACGATATTGCCTTCGAGCGTCAAACGCTTCTGCGCCTCAAGGAACTGCTCCTTGAAACGCGTACTCCCGCAGAGGGTTATGATGGGGTATTTGGTGATCATATTATAACTCTCCGAATAATCCGCTTTCCTTTATCTCTTTCCTCACCCGCTCTTTCGAGGCGGTGAAGACGTGTCCCAAGACGCCGATGGAGACCACGTTGGTTTTCCCCTCGTACTCGAACTCACCGACACTGAACAAGATATAGTCTTTCACATCGACGTGGTTCTCAATCAAATACTTGGAAACCGACACACCGAAAAGAGAACTCAACTCCAACAAGATATCATCGTCATCAGCTTCATCATTGAAAACATCCACAAGCATTTCGGCCAGGACGTCGGTATGCTGGGCTTTCTTCGGACAGCTGATCACCATCGAAAGCAGAAGGACCACAATCACCAGCACCGTGATGAGCCATCCAATTTTCGTCGCAGGCTTGGCGGCATTCCGCGACCGGATATAATCATCGACCGCCTGGTGGAACAGGTTCTCATACTCCTCCAGCGTCGGCGCCTCGATATCCGGAATCTCCGACACGCCCTCAACGCCCCCATAATACAACTTCTCTGCATAGGAGAATACTGGAAGACTTATGTAGTTTTTGTATTTCATGGGGTTGATAGTTGCTATTGAGCGATCTTTTTCTGAGCATTAAAGTTACGGATTCTCGGTCAGAAACACAAAATCCGATTTCAAAACAAGGACAGTCAAAGGGGTATTATTTCTTTGAGTAATTGATTTCCCGGAAAATAATTATCTTTGTGTAAGTAGCAATCACACATATCTAATTCCTTAGAGATATGACAGATATAGAGGAAATTACGCTCAAATTGCGTCAATTCAACCAGGAACGGGATTGGGACCAATTCCATAATGGGAAAGACTTGGCCATTGCCCTGTCTTTGGAAGCGAGCGAACTGCTGGAATGCTTCCTGTGGAAAGCACCGGAAGACGCCAAAACCGAGAAGATTCGCGAAGAGTTGGCTGATGTCCTGAACTACGCTTTCCAGATGGCCGACAAGTACGATCTGGATATCAAGCAAATCATGCTGGAGAAACTCGAGCGGAATGCCCGCAAATATCCGGTTGAGAAAGCCAAAGGCAGCGCGAAAAAGTATAATGAGCTATGATTGTCTATAGCGCAAACAAAGGGCTGTTCGTCCAAGATGTCAGGACGAATGTCATTGCAACCAAGATCCTTGATCTCATCCGGGAGAAGGGGTTGAACGCCGGGCAGGATCGCGAATTTGCCGCATGGCACAACTCCATGAAGTTCATGCGCGACATTGTTGATGACCCAGAGATTGATGACGATGTCCAAATTGCCATTGAATACAACATTCCCCAGACATCGAAACGGGTCGACTTTATCATCATCGGCGCCAACGAGAAAGGGAAAGATAATATCGTCATTGTCGAACTGAAACAATGGAGCAGGGCGGAAGTGGTTGATGATGATATGCATTTCTGCGTACGCACCTACGTTGCTAACGATAACCGGATTGTCTGCCACCCCTCGTATCAGGCATATTCATATTCGCGCTTTATGTGCAACTATTCCCAGCTTATCCAGGACCGAGGAATTAAGTTGGTACCTTGTGCTTATCTGCACAATTATCTCCCGGCATATAAACACGCTTTGTCGGCTGATATCTATAAAGAGTGGTTCACTTCCGCGCCTTTTTTCATCATGGACGAGGTGCTGCAGTTCACCGAGTTCGTCAAGCAGTTCGTCACAAAAAAGTCTTCGAGCGGAGACCTTCTTTACCTGATCGACCATGGCCGCATTAAACCGACCAAGTCCCTTCAAGATGCCCTTTCTACGATGGTCAAGGGCACTCCGGTGTTCGACCTGCTGGACGAGCAGGCCGTCTGCTACGACATGTGCATCCGCACGATGCTGCAGTGCCTGAAAGACAACAAGAAACGCACAATCTTGGTGCAGGGTGGGCCGGGAACGGGCAAGTCGGTTCTCGCGGTCAATCTGCTCATGCATTTCATAACCTGTGCGTGCAATGCTGCATACGTCACCAAGAACAGCGCGCCCCGACAGGCGTTCCTGTCCATTCTATCCGAAAATAAGGCAAAAAAATTAGCGGAAATCAACCAACTCTTCCGCTCCCCATTCGGCCTTTCGAGAGTCCCAGCCAATTCTTACGATTGTCTCATTGTAGATGAAGCACACCGGCTCGTGAAAAAGATGTATGGGGATTGGACTGGCGAAAACCAGGTGAAAGAATGCATCAACGCATCTCTCTTCACCGTGTTTCTGTTGGACGAAGACCAGGCCGTCACCACCAAAGACATCGGAAGTGTCCAGGAGATCAGCAAGTGGTGTCGGGCATTAGGGTCGACAATCATCATGCGGGAAGAAACCAAGCTTACCTCACAGTTCCGGTGCAATGGAAGTGATGCTTATATACAGTTCATCGACAACCTGTTACAACGAGGGAAAGAGACACTTGATGTATCTCTGACGGAGCTCAACTATGACTTCCGGATCTTTGATGATCCTTCTAAAATGCGCGATACGTTGCGTGAAATTAATGCAGTCAATAATAAGGCCCGTATGGTTGCCGGTTACTGCTATGACTGGAATGTCAAGAATCATCGTGGGGACATTGACATCAGCCTCCCCGGAGGATTCCAAGCAAAATGGAACCTGGCCAATGACAAAATCTGGGCGATCAATCCTCGTTCCTTTGAAGAGGTAGGTTGCATCCACACCGCCCAGGGGTTGGAGTTTGATTACGTTGGCGTATTGATCGGAAAAGATTTGAAATACGACAAAGTCAGCGGACGTGTCCTTACCAATAAAGATGCGATCTCGAGAGACGATAATTCATCCGGAATCCGTGGTGCAAGCGACGATGACGCCCGCCGCCTTATTTTGAACACGTACAAAACACTTCTCACCCGCGGCCAGAAAGGCTGTTTTGTCTACTGCGAGGACGACGCCCTACGGGAATACTTCAAGAAGATGGTTGCCCGTTAATTCCTCCTCACGTTTTTTGCCATCGCGGTAGGTGGCTTGGGTGTACGAGACGTCCCGGATTAGAGGACGTTTCGTGCGAAAAAGGCCTGAAATGCACGTAACCTGACTATTTTCGGGACGTTTCGTACGCCCGGGGCCGTTTTCCTGCCCGGAGGGGCGCGGCCGGATGACGCATTTGTTTTTTTGATAGGATTCTCCTAACTTTACATTTCGAGAATAGAGAATCAGATCCATCTGCATATGATCACAGAGACAAAAGAACTGTACGCGTCACCCGAGACGAGCGTTCTCGAGTTGAGCACCGAGGGCGTGATCGCCGCCTCCGGCGAGGCCCCGGATATGGCTCCCGGCTGGGAGTGGAATTTATAAGCAAATAAGGGAGGATAGAACCATGAGAAAAACGATTGTTTCCATTGTTTTGATGGCAAGTGCCCTTTTTGCTTTCTGCGCTTGCAACAAGGAGCCGCTTCCGGTCGAGCAGGCCGGAGTCCCGCTGACAATCAGCGCCACCGTCGGCGCGCCGACCAAGACCGCTTATGAATATGACACGGAATCTGGATGGATGAGCGTGACGTGGAAGGCGGACGAGGCCATTTCCGTCATCTCGTTCAACGAGACAGGTATCACGGCCATCGACAATTTCACTTCTACCGGCGAGGAGGGCCGCGACAGGGCGGAGTTCAGCGGCACCTGGACAGGTAATCCGGGCGACCGGGTGATCTGCCTCTATCCGGCCCTTTCCACGACGCCGGGAAGCCGTTTGTTCGGTTCCGTTACCGTCGGAGATACCTCCATCCCGCTGAATAATCTGCCGAATTCCCTGGGAACGCTTGTCAAGGAGACGCCGTCCAGCCTGGCGAATGCCGACGTGATGGTGGGCGATGTCACGATCTCCGGGGGCTCGGCTTCCGTGCGCCTGAACCGCCAGATCTGCGTGTTCCGGCTCACAGTGACCTGTGCGACCACCGCCTGGTACGAAGATTATTACGAGCGGGTCAGCACGGTCAAGATTTCCGTGGACAACGGTGGCACGCCGGTCGTCGTCGCGACCGCCGGCGCGCTCGCGGTCACGGAGGATACCTATACCGGATCGTTCGTCCCTACCGCTTACGGCACGGTGAAATATGTGCTCAACGACTTCTACAGCAGTGACCTGAACACCAGCGGCGGCCCGAAAACGCAGGTGTTCTATGCACCGATCTTCTCCGAAGGAGACCTGGAGGAAGGATATACGCTCCGTTTCCATTATGGCGGACGTTCCAAGGAAGGATGGGGTGCCTCTTGGGAAAATGTCGAGACGTTCTACGGCGGGTGCGTGCAGAACAAGAGCGTCACGGAAAAGAGAACGCTCGAGAAAGGTAAGATCTATGGTTTCACCATGACCATTTAACTGATTCCCAAAAGACAAATAAATGAGAACAAGAAACATTTGGTTTGCTGCATTGTTGACCGTCTCGGCGGTTTTGGCGGCATGCTCGAAAGAGGGATCCGGCACGGATATTCCTTCGGTGGAAGGCCGCGGCCCGGGAAAACCTTTCGTCGTAAATGTCGCGAACAATGCCGGGACCCGCGGGACGGAGATCTCCGCCGTCAGTTCCTTCAAGATGGTGGGCGTCCAGGGCGCTTCCAACAACTGGATGGACAACTTCCTGTTCACGAACCCCGGAGACGGTTGGGTGGCCACGGGGCACGAGGATCTGACCTGGCCCGGCGGCACGGACACGCACACTTTCTATGCGACCTGCGACAACACGGACGCCGCTCCGGTCATTACGGACGGAAAGTTCGTGTACACCGTCCCGACAGCTATCAACGAGCAAAAAGACCTGCTGGTCGCCCTGTGCGAGAACCAGGAGGACGGAACACCCGTGACGTTGAATTTCAAGCACGCCCTCTCCTCGGTGAAGTTCAAGATCGGATTCGACAAGGATGCGTGCGGCGGAGAGAATGACCTGCATATCATGGTCACGAAAATCACGTTGCATAACATCGCTACCAAGGGTACTTTCGATTTCGCGTACTTTGCCGCCAATCCGTGGAGCGTCGATCCGGAAGATGCTGATTATAAGGACATCGTGATCCAACTGAAGAAGCCGGTATCATTCACGCCTTCTGCCGTTGATGAGTTCATCGTGCTGGACGACAACTACATCGATGAAACCCTGGTCGGCGAGGTCCTTGTCATGCCCCACAAGCCCACGGCCTGGGATTCGGACGGTACAGCGGGACACCCGTTGAACAACAGCTATATCGGTGTCACCTGCCAGGCCATCGAGTATCATACCGAGACTACAGCTACTTTCTATGAATTTATTGGCCTGGATGAATACTCCAATGAAGACGACATTGAAGATGCAAAGGAGATGTATGTAGATATATATGAAGGACTGTTGTCAACGGATAATGACGATTGGATGAACGACAAGATGCTCAGTGTAATTGTCCCGACAGACCAAGAGTGGGATAATAATGTCATGCTGGAAAGTATCCTGAATTACAGAAACGCTGCGGCCGCTGCCGATGGTACCGAGGAGAATGTCGAAGAGGTTTTCATTCCGCTGGATATGGCCAACGGCTTCGGCTTCAACAAGACCAATGTAATCAACGTCCGGATGGATAAGATGAAGCACAGAAACGGAAAAGACTTCTATGCGCCGTGGTATCCCGTCATCACCCCCGTCAACCCGTAATGAACGACTGGATTATGAAAGCAGAATATATCCAACCTGAAACCTTGATCATAGAAATCACAGGAGATACCGGCGCCATCATCTGCGCGTCCGGAAAATCATTAATCAACGACCCGACCATCATCGGACGGGAATATGAAGAGGATTAGACCAGCGTTACGCTCCCCGGATGCTACGTCAATAGGACCAAGTGCTCTCTGATTACTTCAACTTGCATACTAAATAATCCCCGGCAATCCTGAGATTGTCGGGGATTATCTTAGAAGGATCAGGCGCGTTATTTCTTAATCACGTCGTAATACGGGAGGTCGCCGCTGGTAAAGAGCCAGTTGTCGCCTTCTTCGAAGCCGGCGTGCTGCTTGAGCAGGCCTTCCTGGAGCGTGATCTGCTTCGTAGGAATCATCCAGAAACCGTGCGTCTGGGCATAGCGCTGGGAGATCGAGCGGCCGGGCATCTCGCGGTAGCCGTCGGGTACGATGTTGCCCCTGAACTCGACGTATCCGCCGTCCTGGTTCTTCTGGATGATCTCGCCGGCCTTCTCCGGATACCAGCGGCGCAGGTCGTTGAAACGCATCCCTTCGAACATGAACTCATAGCGGCGCTCTTTCTGGAGCCGCTCGAAGGTATAGGAATCGTACGGCGCGAGGCCCGCGCGGGCGCGGAGCCGGTTCATGCCGGTGACGGTCCCCTTCAGCTCATCGAGCATCAGCAGTACGTCGGCGAAGCGGATGTAGATGGCGTCGTTCTTGAGGCCGCTGTTGCTGTTGCTGATCGAGCTGTTGATGGCATGGAAGAAATTGTTGAAGAGGCTGGCCTTCGTGCCGTCGGTGTAGCAGGCCGTGGAGATGTATTTCTTGGGATAGAAGAGGGTTCTCTCCACCTCCTTGTTGTTGTCTCCCTTGAAATTGGGAAGCTCGATGTAGCCGTCCTTGAACCAGGGATAGGCCTTCTCGATCGACGCCTGGTTGGTAGCCATCAGGGAGCCATAGAAGCGCTTGTCGTCCGGACCGTAGTCGGGATCCTCATACCATTCCTTGACCATGATGGGGTTGGCGGAAGCGTTGCCGTTGGATTTGGCGGAATAAGGATAGACATCCTTGTTGGTCGTCTTGGCGGCATTGCGCACGCCGAGCCACTCGGAGAGGCGGTTGCGGTTGGAGCCGGTGTAGGAGAAATGCACGCCCCAGACCGTTTCCTTGCTGTGGTTGCCCACCCAGTGGAGGTTCTCCTTGCTGACATAGGTGTCGAAGTCGGCCCCGTAGGCAAAGCCGCTGGAATACTCGTTGGTGTAGGACCAGATCTCGCGCGGGTCGTCCTCCAGGTCGAACTTGGAGACGTTGGTGTTGGCGCAGTCTTCCAGATACTTGATGACCTGGTCTTTGGTGATGCCGGCCATGTTGTCCTTCTTGTAGAAGCCCGTGTAGAACAGCCACACGCGGCCCAGCAGCGCCTCGGCAGCATATTTCGTGGCGCGGCCGGCCTGGTTGGTCTCCTTAGAGTAGCCGTATTTCGCCGGGATGAGCTTGATGGCCTCGGTGAGATCCTCGGCGATGGCCTCGTAAATCTCATCGACGCTCGCATTCGGCAGGTTCTCCACCTCTGCGGAAAGCGTCAGCGGGAAGGTTTCGTGCCGCTGGGCCATCACCCAGAGGAAGAATCCCCGCATGAAGTGCGACTGGCCCAGGAACCAGGCCTTGTTGTCCGACTTGAAGAGGGCGTCGTCCATCGCGGAGATGGCCTCGATGGCAAAATTGCAGCGGTGGAGGCCTTTGTAGTAGCCCTCCCAGGGCGAATTGGTCTCGTCGCCGGAGATCTCGAGGAAGCGGTCGGCGGCCGAAGTCTCGGTGGAGGACTCGGAGCCGTGTCCATAGACGTCGTCGCTGGCAATCATGTTCCGGAACAGGCTGATGCGGAAGATACTACCGTTGTAGAAGGTGTACATCGAGTAGTAGGTTGAGTTGACCAGCTGTTCGGCGTCCTTCTCGGTCATCGGGAAAGAGGAGGTGTCCGCCTTCTGGTAGTTCTTCGTATCGAGCAGGCTGTCGATTTTCTCGCAACTGACGATGACAAAGAGGCACGCAGCCAAGGTAAGCAATATCTTTTTCATATTCTTTCGGGTTTAGAATTTGATGCTGATGCCAGCCATATAAACCTTGGGGGAAGGATAGTATCCGGTGTCGATGCCGGAAGACCAGCTGTAGCCGGGGGCGCCGGTGCCGACTTCCGGATCCATACCGTCATATCCGGTGATCGTGATGAGGTTCTGCCCGGTCACGAAGACCCTGAGGGACGGGAAAGGAAGCTTCTTGAAGACTTTCTTGAAGTCGAATCCGAGGGTGATGTTGCGGATCTTGACATAATCCGCGTTCTGGGCCCAGATGTCGCTGTTGTAACCGTTGCACTTGAAGTTGTTGTGCGAACCGTCGGAGAAGCGCGGGAACTTGTTGGTCGAGCCCTCGCCGGTCCACAGGCGGTTGACGAAGTTGTTGGTGAAGCCTTCCAGATCCTGGAGGGCGAACTGGCGGTAGCTCTGCATCACCTGCTGTCCGAAGGCGCCCGAACCGTTGATGCTGAAGTCGATGGCCTTCCACTGCAGGCTGATGCTGAAGCCCATCGTGAAGTCCGGGTGCGGGTTGCCGATTTCGACACAGTCGAGATCGTCGTACTTGCCGTCTCCGTTCTGGTCGATCCAGATCACGTCGCCCGGCTTGGCCTGCTCGTAACCGTTGATGAAGGCGTAGCCCTTCTTGTTGTATTCTTCGATCTGGGCCTGGTTCTGGAAGATGCCCTCGCTGGCGATACCCAGGAAGTAACCGATCGGCTTGCCCGGCTCGGCCCGGAAGCCGTCTCCGTTGCGCACGTTCTCGGTGAGGATTTTCGCGTCGCCGTGGATGATTCCGTCGCTGTTGTTGATGTAGAGGACGTTGTTCTTGTTGTAGGAGCCGTTGAGCGCGACGCTGTAGCGGAGATCCCCGATGTTGTCGTTCCAGTTGAGGCTGAGCTCGACGCCGGAGTTGCGGACGCCGCCACCGTTGATGGAGGAGGCGTTGGCGCCCATGATACCCATCTGCGGCGGGGTCACCAGCCAGTCTTTGGTGTCTTTGCGATACCAGTCGAAGACGACGCCCAGGCGGCTATGGAAGAAGCGGGAATCGAAACCGATGGCCAGCTGCTCGGAGGTCTCCCAGGAGAGTTTGGAGTTGGGGACGTTCTGCGGATAGGCAGCCACGACCGGAGTCATCTGGTCATAGGAGAAGTCATAGGAGCCGTCCAGCGTGATGGTTCCGTTGTACTGGAAATTGCTGATGCGGCAGTTACCGTTCTGTCCCCAGCTGCCGCGGATCTTGAAGAAGCTGAGCCAGTCTCTGGTGGGCTCCATCCAGGGTTCGGAGGAAAGGACCCAGCCGGCGGAGACGGACGGGAAGACGCCCCATCTGTTGCCCTTGGCGAAGTTGCAGGAACCGTCGGCGCGGACGATGGCCGTGACCATATACCGGTCCTTGTAGCTGTAGTTCGCACGGCCGAAGAAAGAGAGGAGGTCGTTGTAGGGAACCGTGTTCCCGCCGCCCATGCTCGCGTGCTGGTCGCCGGTCAGGTCGCCCTCGACCGAGCTCAGGTTGGCGGACTCCCAGGTGCCGAACTTGGTGGCGGAACGGGAGCCGTTGACGCTCATACCCCAGCCCGTGCCTTCGATGGAAGTACCGGCGAGGGCGTCGATGGTATGGTCGTTGGCGAAGGTCTTCTTGTAGTTGGCGGTGAGTTCCCAGGTCCAGTTGGTGGACACGCTGGAGCTCTGGCTCACGGTATCGTAGTCCTTGTAGTTCGTGGCCGTAATCTGATACTCGGGCGTATAGGAGCGGGAGTAGCTGGTGTTGGCGCGGAAGCCGAAAGCCGTGCGGAGCTTGAGTTCCCGGATCGGGTTGACCTCCAGGTAGACATTGCCCTGGACGCGCACGCCCTTTCCTTCTCTCTCTTCGAGGTCGGCCTGCTGGAGCAGGTTGACTTCATCGTCCTTGACATACCAGGCATCCCGCAGCTGCTTGTCGTAGGTGTAGATCGACCCGTCCAGGTCGTATGCCGGGAGGAGCGGGGTCTTGATCAGCATGTTGTGGATGTCGCTGGTACGGCCGCTGGTGGTCATGCCGCGGGAATCCGTGATGGACACGGTCACGTTCTCGCCGAGCTTGATGATGTCCCGGTTGTTCTTCTTCAGGATGGAGAAATCCGTGTTGCCGCGGACGGTGGTTCTGTCGTAGTAGGTGGGCTTGGGCATTCCCAGGGTACCCTCCTGATAGGACTTGGAGTAGCTGAAGGAGTATCGGACCGCATCGCCGCCGCCGGTGACGCCCACCACCACGTTGTTGGTCGGGGCGTTCTTGTTGACGGACTCCTTGAACCAGTCCGTACCGTTCCAGGATCCATTGGTCATCCACTGTTTCTGGACGGGCATCAACGCGTCGATATCATAGTAGTGCTGACCCTCGCGGATGGTGCCTTTGCTGATGTATTCGCGGTCCAGCAGGTCCAGGTATTCCGAAGCGGAGACGACGTGCACGCCGTTGGTGTTCGGCTGCTGGAAGCCCATGTACGCGTCGAAGGTGACGGTCGCTTTCTTCTCTCCGATCTTGCCCTGCCGGGTGGTGACCAGGACGACGCCGTTGGCGGCGCGCGCACCGTAGATGGCCGCGGACGCGGCGTCCTTCAGGATGTCGATGGACTCGATGTCGGCAGGGTTGAGATCATCCAGTTTGCCGCCGGCCACGCCGTCGATGACGATGAGCGGGTCGGAATTGCCGGTCGTACCGATACCGCGGACGGTGATGTTGTAGCCGGCACCGGGCAGACCGCTCGACTGGACGATGTTGACACCCGGCACGGAGCTGTAGAGGGCTCCGAGCGCGTTGGTGGTGTTCTGCTTCTGGATCTCATCGCCGGTGATGTTGATTGTGGCGCCGGTGAGGAGTTTCTTCTTCTGGGTACCGTAGCCGATGACGACGGTCTCTTCGAGCATCTCGCTGTCTTCCTCCAGCAGGACGGTCATATCCGCGGCCGCCGGGACCCGGCGGGTGACGTAACCGATGCAGGAGAACTCGAGGTTGGTGCCCGGCGCGACGTTGATCTGGAAGACACCGTCGAGGTCGGTCGTCGCACCGTTCGTGGTGCCGGGCACCATCACGGCTGCTCCGATGACCGGTTGTCCGGCGGGGTCGACAACCTTGCCGCTGATGCGGTTCTGGGCGAGCGCCTGGAAGGTGCCCGCCAAAGTGAGGAATATCACCAGGATACCCGACACTTTTATTTTCATCAGATGTTTGAACATTACTTTTTTGATTTAATTATGGGTTGATTTTTCTCAATTGTCTGGTATACACAAAAATAAATGGAGTACGCAAGAAAACCCTCATCGTATGAGGAAAAGAGTTTTGAAAATGGATTAAAGTGTTTTGAAAATCAATTAAATCGGGACTCCCCCGGAACCGTGAATCAAGAACGAAAAGATGTGAATAAAAATCACAACGGGGCGCGACCGCCCGCGTCATCCTGAGCGAACCTGTCATTCTGAGCGAACCTGTCATTCTGAGCGCAGCGAAGAATCTATCGGCCTTGACCCGGAATCTCCGCCTTCCCCAAAAACAGGTATCCCTAAAAACGCCATTGTACGCGGTTTTAGTGGATACCTGTCCACAAATGGAGTCAACTTTTCTTGTTCCGGGAGCGCCGGAGGGCTTCTTCGTGCCCGGCAGAGATGTCGCCGCTGCCTCTCTCTGGTTCCGGCCGCCCTGCCGGGCGAGCGGGGGCATCCCGGTGGGGAAGGTCCTCAAATTCGGTTGGGACCTTCACCAGCCAAAGTGCTCTGGAGCGTGCTCTGGGGCGGATTCCGTGGTGAAGGTCAGGGCGGGAAATAAGGACCTTCCCCAAGAGGAGGAGGTAGATCCTTCGCTTCGCTCAGGATGACAAACTGACGCTCAGAGTGACAGTTGAGGGATGTGTTTGGATTTCTGTAGGGATTCTCGTATCTTTACATTTTGAGCGTTGAGAATCAAATCCATACACATATGATTTCACAAACAAAGGACCGGTACATCTCGCCGGAGTGCGAGGTGCTGGACGTTCAACCCGAGGGCGTAATCGCCCTGAGCCCCGGCAAGTATCCCACTTGGGAGGAAGAAAACATCTAAATCGGAGGAAGCAACATGAAAAAGACATTCTTACTGATTTGCCTCGCTGCAGGGCTGCTTTCCTGCACCAAGGAACTGACTCCCCAGGAGGAAGCCCCTGCCGGAGTGCCAATGAACTTCGAGATCAACATCGCCGGGACCAAGGCGGGCAAGACTGCCTGGGCGGAGAACGATGTGGTCTATGTCTTCTTCAACGGCCTCGGAGAAAAGTATCTCAAACTGACGTACGACGGCAGCACTTGGGATAACAGCTCCGAAGGCGGCACCCTGATGGATACGGATTTTGCGACCCTGGAGAATAATACGCTCACGGCCGTACATATCCCGGTGCCGGTGAACGTGTTTCCGGGTAAGACAATGGGTGATTTCTACATTAACTATGAAGAAGATGCCGCGCCCTTCACCTACTACTTCTTTGATGCCCAAAAGGCTTACTCGGTGGACGGAACGACCGTTACGGCCAGCATTTCGCTACGCAAGCCCGAAGGCTTCGTCCTGTTCCATATCCCCGGCATCGAGGTGTCTGCATACAGGTTCCGCAGTCCGCAGATGTGGGCGGGAGGTTGCTCAGCGGTATCGGCTGATGGTCGTGTCCGCACGATTTACAGTGAAAATCCCAATGTGACTATAAGAGGCATTGCCGAGGGCGACGGCGGCACCTTCGCCGGCTGGCTGGATACAGATGGCTCGGACTTCACCTTCACGCTTGAGGGGCCCACGGATACCTACACCTATACCTGCTCCGACAAGCAGTTCGAAGAGGGGAAATTGTATAACTTCCCGGTTCTCACCAATACCAACTGGACGGTGACGACAACCACGTATCCATATGTGGATCTGGACCTCCCCAGCGGAAGGATGTGGGCGACGATGAATGTGGGCGCAAGCACCCCTGAGGAATACGGCGACTATTTCGCCTGGGCCGAAACTGCGCCGAAAGAGACCTACGCCTGGAGTACACTTGCGTATTGGAATCCCACCACCGGAAAGCCGACGTATTATACGGGAATCAGCAGCAGCCACCTGATGGACGTGGACGACGCCGCCTGGGTCAACTGGGGAGATGATTGGCGGATGCCGACTAAAGAGGATTGGCAAGAACTGCTTGATAATTGTATCAAAATACCGGTCTATTCTTCCGATGGAACCTCCGTGAACGGGTTAATGTTTCTCAGTGAATCAGATCCGACCAAGAGTATCTTCCTTCCTGCCAACGGCTTGAAAAACGATGAGAGCCTTCAAGGGGTCGGTACCAACGGTTACTACTGGTCATCGGGCTTAAATACCGAGACGCCCGGCCAAGCCTATCAGATGAACTTTACTGTTGGCAAGGGGACGGCCACTCATAAAGTCGAGGCACGCGCACGCTATACCGGATGCGCCGTCCGTCCCGTTAAATAATTACAGGGAGATGTGATAGCAATACGCCCTTGCGGAATGGTCCGCAAGGGCGTATTCTTATCGAAGTATGGACCCGGATCAGATGGCCGGGATGAGCTTGGCGTCCGGGACGTTCTTGAACTGGGTGGCGGCATCGCCGACGACCACGATCACCATCTTGTCGACATCCAGATACTCGGCCGCCTGGGCCTTGATGTCCTCGAGGGTCATCGCGCTCACCACATCCTCCTCCTTGGCGACAAAGTCGTCGGGCAGGTTGTAGTTCCGGATCCTGGAGAGGAGGCTCACGAGGCTGGCGGAGGTCTCGAATGCGGAGGCGTTCGAGCGGAGCATGGAATCCTTCACACCGTCAAGCTTGGCCTGGGTGTAATCTCCGCCGAAGTCATCGATGATCTCCTTGAACAAGGAGACGGACTCCTTGGTGGAGCTGCCCTGCACGCTCGAGGCGGCGTGGAAGTAGCCGGTCTCGAGGTTGGAGGTGAAGCCGGAGCTGGCACCATAGGTATAACCCCGCTGCAGACGGAGCACCTCGAAGAGACGGCCGGCGGAACCGGCGCCGAGCTTCTCGTTGAGCACTTCGAGCTGGTAATAGTCGGGATCGCTGATCTTCTTGCCGGGGCCGATGATGTAGATATAAGACTGCTTCGAGCCCGGGAAATCGATGAAGTAGGTGCCGGGAGCGGCGCTCTGCCCGATGGTGATCTCCGGGACCGCCACTTCGGCGCCATCCCACTTGGCGAGCACGGCGAGGGCCTTCTTGACCGCCGGAAGGGTGATGTCGCCCGCGATGTCGATGTGCGTATTCTTGGGAGAAAGCGTGGCGTAGTAGGCCTTGATGTCATCCAGGGTGATGGCGTCGATGCTCTCGTCGGTCGTGAAGTCCGTATAGACGCAGTCGCCGAGCCAGAGCGTCGTCGCGGCCCGGGAGCCGAGCGAAGTGATGCTCGTGTGGGCGTTGCGGATGGAAGATTTCTCGACCTTTACGGCGCGGTCGAATGCGGCCTCGTCGAATCCGGGCTTGGTGATCATCTCATAGACGATGTCCATCACGGCCGGGAGATTCTTGGTGAGCGAGCTCACGGAGATGTTGGTGGACTTGGTGCCGCTGCTCACGCGGGCGCTGGCGCCGAGTTTGCGGAGCGCCTGCTCCAGCTCGACGGCCGTGTGCTCGGCGGTGCCCTCGTTCATCATACTGGCGTTGATGGAAGCCACGCCCCGCTTGCCGGCGGGATCCAGCAGGGAACCGCCGTCGATGGCGATGGTGAGATTGACCATCGGGATCTCGTTCTGGGTGATACCGGCGACCTCAATCCCGTTGGCGAGCTTGGTCCGCCAGATGGCGGGAATGTTGGTCTTGGGCGGGTTGGGCAGGTAGGCGGGCTCGACGCTGCGGTCGATCTTGGACGGGGTGTGTTCGTAGTCATCGTCCACGACGGCGCCGGCGACGCTCTTCATCGTCTGCTTGCTCTGGTCCTCCATGATGAGTTTCGCGGGCTCGCTGCCCTCGATGGCAAGTTCGACCTGTCCCTGCGGGACGGCCACCACGGCCACGTAGTTCTGGCCTTTGACATACTTGTTGTACACCCGCATCACATCCTCGGCGGTCACCTTGTTGAAGTCGGCGATGTCGTCGATGAACTGGTCGGCCTTGCCGTAGAACTCATTGCTGCGGGCGAGCATCTGGGCCTTGCCCAGCACGCTGCCGAGCCGGCGGTACGCCGAAGTCTCGTTCTCCGCCTTCAGCGTGGCGAGCTCCTCCTCGTCGACACCGTTGGCCTCGAAGTCGGCCATGGCCTGCTCGACGGCAGCCATGATGAGGTCGATGTCCACGCCCGGATAAGCGGTGGTGCTGATGCTGATCTGGCCTGCGCTCTCGCGCGTGCCGTTGCTGGCGGAAGCGCGGGGAGCGAGGTTCTTCTCGACGATGTTCTTGTAGAGCGGGGAGTTCTTGCCGCGGCCGAAGAGGCTGCAGAACGCGCTGATCGCCGCCTCGTCCTCGTGGCCGTCCGCCACGCCGGACCAGCAGATCTCGACGGCGGGCATAGAGGCGAACTGATCCTCGTAGTAGAGTTTCTTGGTCTCGTCGAGCGTGACGTCCCACACGGCGGGCTTTTCAACCGGGTGGCTCGGGATCTCGGCGAAGTACTTCTCGATCAGGGCCTTGGCTTCCTTCGGGTCGAAATCGCCGGCCAGGCAGAGGGTCGCATTGGAAGGAACGTAGTAGGTGGCGTAGAACTCCTTGACATCCTCGACGGTGGCGGACTTGATATCGTCGAACTCGCCGATGACCGTCCAGCTATAGGGGTGCCTCTTCGGGAAGAAGTTCTTGCTCATCACGTCATCCATCATACCGTAGGCGTTATTGACCTCGGTCTGGCGCTTCTCGTTGCAGATGACGTCGATCTCGCGCTCGAGGCCGCTCTGGGTCACGGTGTTGATGAAGAAGCCCATACGGTCGGACTCCATCCAGAGGATCTTCTCCAGGGCATCGCGGGGGACGCACTCATAATAAACGGTGACGTCGTTGGAGGTGCCGCCGTTGAAGGTACCGCCCATATCCGCGATCTTGTTGAAGAAGGCGTTGCGCGGGAGATTCTCGGAACGCTGGAAGAGCATGTGCTCGAAGAAATGGGCAAAACCCGTCTTGCCTTCTTTCTCACGGGCGCTGCCGACGTGGAAGGCAATGGCCTGGGCGACGATGGGATCGCTGTGATCCTCGTGAAGGACGACCTTGAGACCATTGTCCAGGGTGTACTCCTCATAGTCGATGTGCATCGTGTCGTTTCCGCTCTTGCAGGAGACAAAAGCAGCGACAACGGCGACAAAGACCGCAACAAACTTGATTGCTTTTCTCATAATGTATTGATTGTTAATTGAAGATTTTCATTCGGGAAGGCAAAGATAGTCTCTTGCCGCCTTATTTGCAAGCGCGGCCCCGCTGAAGTTCGAGTCCTTTCGTAAGTCACGCTGTCACAAGATACCCTTGGAATAATGTAAATAATTGTTTAGCTTTGACTTTTGGAGCCCGTTCCACCCTGAAATTGAATTCTTCTCTCAATTTTTTATCGATATGAAAGCAACACACGGTTTTCTTCTTCTGTCCGTCCTGGCGGTGTTGGGTTACTCCTGTACGGTGCGCCAGCTGGACGAGGCCGCGACTCCGCTCCCGGAAGGGACGGAGCTGAGCTTTACGGCGACCCTGGACGACGAGGCCCTGACGCGTTCCACCCTGGGGAACAATTATTCCTTCCTTTGGAGTCCCGGCGAACAGGTGAATCTCTTCTACGGGAATGGCGGCAATACGCCGGGCAGTCTGTTCGTTTCGCAGAACTCGGTGCCGGCCTCGTCGGCAGTCTTCCTGGGAAATATCACGGCATTCACGGGCGGCGGTGAAGGAAACGCGCAGTTCTCCTTCTGGAGCATCTCTCCCTACGCCCAGTCGAACCGTTGCGACGGTACTTCCGTACAGGCCACCCTGCCGACGGTGCAGCAGGCCGTGGAGGAAAACTTCGCAGACAACACGATGCTGCTGGTGGCCAACTCGCCGGGCCTGGCGCTGTCGTACCGCCACGTGGGAACCTTCCTCCGGGTATGCGTGACGAATGCGGATATCGTGTCCATCACTTTCAAGGGCAACAGCGGTGAGATCGTGGGCGGCCGCGTGTCGGTGACGATGGACACAAACGGCAAACCCGTGTGGTCTCCGATCGAGGGCGAAGGCTCGACTTCGGTGCGCCTGGAGGGTCCGGACGGGGGATGCTTCGTGCCCGGGAAGTATTACCTCCTTACCTTCCTGCCGCAGACCTTCCAGGACGGCTGGTCGCTGGTCTTTGAGAAATCGGATGGCAGTGTGGGCAAGTACACCAAGACAGGGTCGGCCACCTTCGTGCGCGCGAGTTCGAAGAATGCGAGCAACCGCGATGTCGACCTGACTTACATTCCGATGTACGTCCAGATGGGGCCGAATTTCTTCTGGGGCAGGATGAACCTCGGCGCCACCAGTCCGGAGGAGTACGGCGACTACTTCGCCTGGGGCGAGACCTCACCGAAGGATGACTACTCTTGGGCGACCTACACCCACATGCAGGCCGGCAAGGCCCACCCGTATTACATCAACAAGTACACCGTCGCGGACAATAAGACGGCTGCCATCTGGTATGACGGAGACACGTTCATCGGCGATAATGGCGACGGCGTGGAGCATAAGGATTTGGCATCCTATGATTATGCTGACGATGCGGCCCGGATTATCTGGGGAAGCACCTGGCGCACGCCGACTGACGTCGAATGGACCTGGCTTCGGCAGAACTGCACCTGGACCTGGACGGCTGATTATGAAGGGACCGGGACGGCCGGTATTGTCGTAACGAGCAATGTCACCGGCTTCGAGGGCAACAGCATCTTCCTTCCCGCCGCGGGCTCACGGTACGGTACCGGTTTCGCAGATGTTGTTGGCTCCTGCGGGTACTACTGGTCTTCCTCCATCTTAAAGCGCGGCACTGACGGCGCAAATGTGATGTACTTTGATTCCGAAGACGCGTTCAGGAGCCTCTGCAGCCGCCTCAACGGGTTGTCGGTCCGTCCTGTGTATGGCAGAAGCGCCACGGTCCCTGTAACGGATGTGTCCTTTAAAGTCGATAACTACGCCGTGCTGAATGGAGGAACCACCGCATTGACTGCAACCGTTGCACCGGAGGACGCCACGAACCAGAACCTCATCTGGACCAGTTCAGACTCGTCGGTGGCCAGCGTCTCCCCGACCGGCGTCGTGACCGGAAAGAAAGTAGGAACGACGACCGTCACCGCCCGGACAGTGGATGGTGGATTTACGGCAACTTGCACGGTGACGGTGATTCCCAATGCTTCCTTTGTTGACATGGGCAACGGCACCATATGGGCGACCTGCAATGTCGGGGCCGGCAGTCCTGAGGAAAGTGGTGGATATTATGCTTGGGGCGAGACCACGATGAAACTCAGTTATTCATGGTCTAACTATGCATACGGTACTTCCTCTAACTTGACTAAGTACAATTCTTCTGATAAGAAGACCTATCTTGAAAGCGTGGACGATGCCGCGACTGCCAATATGGGTAGCAACTGGCGGATGCCTAGTCAAAATGAATGGTTGGCGATGAAAAACAACAGCGTATGGAACTGGGGAGAGATGAACGGAAAGAAAGGGTACATTGTCAAGAGCAGTATTACTGGCTATGAAAACAGTATCATCTTCCTGCCTGCTGCAGGACGATACTATAGTTCTGGTTTCGACAGTATCCGTACCGCCTATTGGACAGCGAATCTATCTGGCGTAGGCTCGGAAAATGCGAGATGTTTCTATATTTCTTCTAGTACTTACGCTCTCACCAACTTTAATCGTTACATCGGATGTACCGTCCGTGCCGTCTACGATCCCCGGCAATTCATTGGCGGCCGCGAGTGTGTGGATATGGGGAACGGCCTGAAGTGGGCCAAGACGAACATCGGTGCGGACAGTCCGGAGGAGTACGGCGACTATTTCTGCTGGGGTGCAACGGCTACCCAGGCAAGTTACTTCTGGCTCTACTATCCTTTCATGCAGTCCGGCAAGTCCGATGAGAATTACATTACCAAGTATACCTTCGCGGACAATAATAAACTTGGCATCTGGTATGACGGAGACACGTTCATCGGCGATAATGGCGACGGCGTGGAGCATAAGGATTTCGCGTCCTACAATTACGCTGACGATGCGGCCCGGGTTATCTGGGGAAGCACCTGGCGCACGCCGACTGACGCCGAATGGACCTGGCTCCTGGAGAATTGCACCTGGACCTGGACGGCTGATTACAAAGGGACTGGAAAGGCCGGCGTGGTCATGACGAGCAATGTTACCGGATTCGAGGGCCGCAGCATCTTCCTTCCCGCCGCGGGCGGCCGGTTCGATACCGATCTCTACCTTGATGGCTCCTCGGGGCACTACTGGTCTTCCTCCCTCGGCGAGAGCCGCACGGCCAACGCGAGGGCCGTGGACTTTTCTGCCAATAGAATGGGCAGGAACTACACCGAACGCGTCGTCGGTCATTCGATCCGTCCTGTCTCGGACTAAAACACATATATAAGACTATCACAGATGAAAAAGAAATCTTCGTTGCTGCTGGTCCTCCTGCTGCCGGTCCTGATGTCCGCCGCAGCCAAGCCCGCACCGGAATTTTTCCCGGCCCAGGACGCAAAAAATGTCAATCCGGACACCCATCTGGTCCTGACCTTCCCCGAGGCTCCCACGCTGGGTGCCAAGGGCTTCATCCGCGTCTGGGACGCCGCGACGAATGCCCTGGTGGATGAGTTGGACCTCAGCATTCCCGCCGGTCCGACGATGCCGCGTCGCTACGGTCCCGAGTGCGACTACACCAAGGTCCCCTACGACTACATGCGGGAGAAGATGCTGACCAACCGCGACGTGCCGGCCGGCACGCCTTCCGGCGGCGCCCAGCCCGATGAGATCCAGTACCAGCTGAACATCATCGGCGGATTCACCGACGGCTTCCACTTCCATCCGGTCATCATCCACGACAACGTGGCCACGATCTACCTCCACAACAATATGCTGGAATATGGCCACGAGTACTATGTGACCATCGACAAGAGCGTCTTCAAGGCGACGGGTTGGAGCGGCATCAAAAAGGGCGCCTGGAAGTTCTCCACCAAGCGCGCGGGTCCGACCGACCTGACCCAGCTGAACGTCCGTGCGGACGGCCGGGGCGACTTCAACACCCTGCAGGGAGCGCTGGACTACACGCCGGATTTCTCCGACAAGACCATCTTCATCACGGTCGCGGAAGGAGATTACGAAGAGATCGTCTATTGCCGCAACAAGAGCAACCTGATCATCCAGGGCGCCGGCATGGACAAGTCCCGCGTCCACTACGAGAACGACGAGGTATTCAACCCGCATCCGCTGAACATCAAGACCAACGAGAAGCGCGGCACCTATCCGTCCCGCCGGGCCGCGGTCTTCTTCGACAACTGCCGTGACATCGTGCTGCAGGATATCACCTTCGAGACCTGCCCGAAGGGCCAGGCCGAGGGCCTGCTGCTGTGCGGCGAGCGCATCGCGCTGTACCGGGTGCACATCATCGGCGGCGGTGACGCACTGCAGTCCAACGGCACCGTCTATATGGAAGATTCCGTCCTGGACGGCGGGCTGGATTCGATCCTGGGCCGCGGCAGCCTCTTCGCCTACCACTGCCAGATCCGCAATTCGGGCGGCGCGGCCAGCTGGGTCCGCAACTTCTCCCCCGACCACGGCGACATTTTCGTCGAATGCCATTTCGAGGGCACGGGCGCGCGTCCGCTGTCGTTCAGCCGCAGCCGCGGCTATCCTGACGCCGAGTTCGTGCTGATCAACTGCACCACGCGCAACGTCAGCCCCATCGGCTGGGAAAGCTTCGAGAAATCCGCCCACGCCTGGGAATACAATACGCGCGATGCGGATACGGGCGAATTGGCGGACTTCTCCGGGCGGAACGAGAATTCGCGCCGGCTGGATCCGGTGGCGGACGCGGAGATCATCCGCAATTACTC
Organism: Bacteroidales bacterium; assembly: GCA_016290835.1. Lineage (GTDB taxonomy): Bacteria > Bacteroidota > Bacteroidia > Bacteroidales > UBA932 > Cryptobacteroides. Next base: position 21,053 of record JAEEVG010000013.1, read on the forward strand.
CGATCCGGCCTACATCCTGAACGGGTGGCAGCCGCTGCGCGCCCCGAAGGTCGTCGAACTGTGGCCGGACGGCGCGCCCAATGACAACGGACTGACAGGAGAGGAGTACCGCAACGAGAATTTCCGCATCACCAACGTGACGGTCCCGACGCTGACAGTCTATCCGGCGCCGCATCCCAACGGCCAGGCGGTCGTCGCCTGCCCGGGCGGCGGATACCGCCACCTCTCCTTCGAGACCGAGGCTTCGTGGATGGCGCAGTGGTTCAACGACCAGGGCATCACCCTGGCGGTGCTGAAATACCGCATGCCGAACGGGCACATGGAGTGCCCGATCAGCGATATCAAGCGGGCGATGGAAGTGATGCATGAGCACGCCGCCGAATGGGGCGTCGATCCGGCCAAGATCGGTGTCCAGGGCAACTCTGCGGGCGGTCATCTGATCGCAGCGCTGTCCACGGGATACGACAAGCCCGAGCAGCGTCCGGCTTTCCAGATCATGTTCTACGGCGCCCTGACAATGGAGCAGGGCGGACTGATCGAGAAGGTCACGGCCCAGACGCCGCCGGCATTCATCCTCTGCTCGCAGGACGACCCGATCAGCGTGGACAGCAGCCTGCAGTACATGGCGGCGCTGAAGAATAAGCGCGTCCCGTCCTCAACCCTGCACATTTACGCCGGCGGCGGGCACGGATGGGGATTCAAGGACAGCTTCGTCTACAAGGAACAGTGGACTTCCGAGCTCGCTGCCTGGCTGCGGGAAATCAATAATTGACCGGGGGCACATAGATGCGTACAAACAGAATCCTTTCATTTGCCGTCGTTCTCTGCGTCGGCCTTGCGGCCGCCTGCTCCCCTGCGCCCCCTGATTCCGCCCAAGAGATTCCGGAACCTGACGCAAAGATCGTCTATGTGGACGGCATGCCCAAGATTTCGCTCAACGGAAAGATCCTCAATCCGGAATTCAACCAGAGCGGCGCGCACAACGAGTACAAGGCCCGTGCGGCCAGGCATATGGACTCGCTGGGCATCAACATCAACCAGCTCACGCTCCATCCTGACGAGTATGAACTGGCGTCGGGCGTCTATTCGTTCGATGCCTACGAAAAAAAGGTTCTCCAGTTGCTCGAAAACGTCCCTGACGGACGTATCCTCCTGCTGGTGCGCCTGGAATTCCGGAAGTGGCTGGCAGCACATCCGGGCGAGCGGATAGAATTTGCCAACGGACCTATCGAAAGTACAGGTGACGAGCGCGTCAACCGGGTTGCGCGTCCTTCTGCGGCCTCGACGGCCTATCGCGCCGAAGTGAAGAGATTCTTGACCCAGCTCGGCGAATTCACGCGCTCACAGCCCTGGGGCAATCGCGTGATCGCCGTGCGTCCGAGCTGGGGCGTATACACGGAATGGCACATGTACGCCTTTGACCAGGGGCCTGATATCAGTCCTGCCATGGCGGAAGTCTTCCATAAGTGGAAGGACGGACGCTATGCCGGCGAAAGCCTTCCCACGATGGAGGAGCGCATCGACAAAGACGACCCGTTCTTCCTGGACAAGGAGAAGCATCAGAAAGTGCTGGATTATTTCGATTGTGAGGCAAACGTGGTCACCGACTATATGCTCGAGGTTGCACATACGATAAAAGAGGTCCTCCCCGGCCGTCTCGTGGGTATGTATTACGGGTATGTGATGACGACACACGAGCCGGAAGGTGCCAACGTGATGCTCGACAAGGTCCTTTCTTCTCCCGATATCGACTTCCTCTCGAATCCGGCCGATTATACCAGGAACGCACGACTCCCGGGCGGAGCATATTACCACAGGACGGTCCCGGCGAGTTTCCACCGCTACGGCAAGCTCGCGATGCTCGAGGACGACATGCGCCACTATCACGTATATGAGCAGATAAGCCACAAGCACCTCAGCACACGCAATGAGACGGAGGCGGAGATGACCACACGCCGCAACTGGCTCAACCAGTATTTTGACGGCTGCGGTATCCAGATGCTCGACCCCGAATCCAATCAGGACAGCCGTCCGTTCCTGATGGACGCACCTCCTGTCTGGCGTGCGATAGCGGACACGAAGAAGGTCCTCGGGCAAATCGGCGGCCGCCCGGAGGTTTCCGGGAACAAGGTCGCGGTCGTGGTCGACTGGCGCGGACGTCTTCAGCGTTCCTCTTCAGAAGAAGAGGTGTTCGCCCTTGTCTACCGGGAGTCTCTGTGGGGTCTGTATGCCTCGGGGGTGCCTTTTGACCTGATGACGCTCGACGATTTCCTCGCTCTGCCGGCGAAGTGCTACGAAAAGGCGGTTTTCCTCAACGTGGTTGCCCCGGAAGGAGAGATGCGCGCAGCGCTGGAGAAGCGCGTAAGCGCCAGGAATTTCAAGTCTGCGTGGCTGGTACGCTGCCCGTTCCCGCTTCCGGAATCATCCGCCAGGGTATTCGATATCTCTGCGCTTCCCAGCGGAAACGACGCCTGGAGAGAGATACTCGAGGATCTCGGCGAAACGCCGATCGGCCCTGTAGGATATCTCGTCCGCCGTCACGGCAATGTCGTGATGTTCCACACCGGAGAAGCCGGCACCTATACGCTCCACCTGCCGAAAGGCATGTCAAAGGTCAAGGAACTCTATTCCGGCCGCGAATACAACTCGTCTGAGATTGTCTTGCAGACCGAAGGCTCCGCCACCTTCCTTTTCAAGGCAAAATAACTCAGGACATCCGGTCCCAGTCTTCTATCCGGAGACCTCCGATCCGCTCGAAATGGCGCAGGTTGTGGGTCACCAGGGTAAGGCCGGAGGTTTGTGCCGTAGCGGCAATCAACAGGTCGAAGTCGTCGATATTCTCACCTTTCCGCTCCAGGTTTACCCGAAGTCGGGCATATTGTTCGATGGCATCGGTGATCGGCAGGATGTGAAAGCGTTTTCGCACGAATCCGATTTCCAGCAACTGCTTTTCGCGTCCTCCTTTGAAGGCCCCGACATAAAGCTCCGCCAGTGAAATTTCGGATACGAAACAGTTGTGGAATTCAGCCCGGAAAATCCGCTCCTGGACACGTTGGTTTCCCTTGAACATGTCGATCAGGACATTGGTGTCCAATAAATATTGCCTCACCATGTCTCCATCTCCTCTACGCGGTGACGGGAGCGCCGCAATTCATCTTCGTATTCAATGGCGGACATCGTGCCTCCCCACAGGGAAGGATCTCCGCTGAGCTCTGCGAAAGGGCCGGTGAAAGGGCCGGTGAAAGGCTCATCTTTTGGCTCGGGCGAGAGGATGATCTTTCCATTTTCTGTGCGGATATCCAGATTGTCCCGCTCCGAGAGCGAGAGCTCACGAAGAATTCCGGCAGGAAGGATGACCCCCCGGCTATTGCCGATCCGCATAATCTGAGTTTTGTTTTTCATACTGCAAACATAAAGAAAGTTTTAACATTTTCCAAAAATGTTATTACGTTTCAGTAGAAAATCCCCTCCCGGGTGCCCGCTTCTTGAGGATTCCGATGGTCTACTTCCAGCGGAAGGCGATGCCGGCGTTCAGGGAAACGAACCAGCGGAGCGGGGTGGCCTGGTCCACCGTGGTTCCGACACTTGTCCCGCTGATGGTGGAATGATAGATGTAATTGTCCGTGAGGTTGTAATGGATGGTGGGGGTGAACTTGAGATCGAAGCGCCAGATGCTGTAATTGAGACTCACGCCGGCGTCCAGGGTCATTGAGAAGGCGTATTTCTTCTCCACCCGGATGTCTTCCCGGTACTGACTCCCCCGCGAAGAGATGAAAGGGGAGCCGGACGAACCGGCCACATATCCCGGAGTAACCCCGGCAAAGAACTCTACATCGCGGAACAGGTTCAACAGGAATCCGCCCAGGAGCCGCCGGGAGGCATCATTACCGTCGCCATACGTTCCGTAAGCCGTCGCGTCGATGGCGCCGGCGGCGCCGGAACGGAATCGCTCTTCGGCGGACCTGGACCGGGTCCGGTATGCGAAAGCGACGGGGACGCCGAAGACGTCGTCGATATCGGCGATGCTGGCGGTATACTGAAGGCCCGTCCGGAAACCCAGGCCGCTGTGAAAGAATTGTCCGTATCCGACCCCGAAGGTGATGTCACTCCCGATTCCGGTCTTCTGGGTCATGGGGAGATAGATTCCGGCTTGGATGCCGATATCCCTGGTCTGCGCCAACGCATTGAAGCACAGCAGCCCCGCGGATATCGCAACGATCAAAGACTTAATGCTCATTCGTGTGGAATTAAATATCTCCCCAAGCATTCAAGAAACATGCCTCTCGGATCCGCGTCCACCCCTGACCGCGCGACCGGGGTGGGTTTCAAATAATACAATCTCTCCCCATTCTTCAGGGCCTACTCAATCTCGCTTCGCTACTCCCGCAGAGGGTTATTACGGGGTATTTGCCGGCCATAATCTGAGCATTAAGTTACGGAATCTCCGTTAGAAACACAAAAAACCCCATCCCCCAAACAGATTCGCAAAAAAACGCCAGCCAGAAACTTATTTTAAAAATGCCACTTTTTGGCAGCAAGAAGAGCTATCTTTGTACAAACAAAATGACTAACCAATGGAAGAAGAATTCACGCCACAACCCAAACTCAGCAGGGAAGAAGTCCTTGCAGAATATGTAAAAACCGGTCTTGATATGAAGTTCGCTGACCGCTTCCAAGAAAAATACCTTGAAGAATATGATGCTTGGTCGGATTATGACAATGCGTCAGATTCTGCCATGAAATGCCTGAAGAATGGCTTCAAGTGGTATGTTCAGTATCATCAGAATGGTCACGACGAGACGTGGTGCGAAGGGGCCTATCGCTTCGGGTGTGATTGGATAGAATATGACTTCTCGCTTGAAAATGAGATAGCCTGTATGGAGTGGATTTGCGAGGAGCTCTCCTACGAGTCTCTCGATTTTTTCAACGAAACAAAGGAAACGGAGTTCGCAAAGCATTTCAGCTTTGTCGAGAAGGAGTTTTCACGAGGCAAAACCTTTATGCGTTTTTACGCGGAGTATGTCGATGACAACGGCTTTAATCAGGACATGCTTAGTATCGTTTCTAACGAGACCGCGTACTATGAAGAGGCGATCCGTCGTGGAAAGAGTGAGGATTTCGCATACTTTTATGCCACATGGGGAAGATCTGGTGCCTGGCGAATTGCGGAACTTAGGGAACGTCTCCAGGCCGAAGGGAAAGATGATGATTATATCCGCACGTATCTATATATGTACGCCGATGGCCTGGAAGAGGACGGAGCGGAACGTAAGCATCCCGACGTTCCAGCCCTGTGGGAGGAGAAGGTTGATGCCGGTATGAAGGCCTGGGACTATGCGCGGAAGGAGGATTCCGGTATCGCGCTGAAAGACAGACCGTTATTCGTAAAAATATATATTGATGTCTACATACAAGCTTCCCGCCCGGAGAATCCCAAAGCTATTCCCTGGGACAGATTCGACGACTTTGTTATGGACATCGCGCTTCGTAGATACAAAGGCGAAAATGCAGAAATTGAACCCCGTACTTTAGAAGGCCTGTTGTATGCGATTGAGCGGTACAAATAATAGCCCGGGCTAAAGTATCCAAGATATCCTACCCTTTCCCAAACAGATCCGCAAAAAAACGCCCTCCAGAAACTTATTTTAGAACTGCCGCTGGAATAAAAACGATACGAGGACTATGTTGCTTCCGCAACGCAGATATGAAAGGCTGGATTCTACGCTGAAGTGCAACGCTTTGAAGCGTGACAGTATAACTTTACTGTCATAACTAGAAAAGCGATAGAGGATGGGATACAAGCATTTGACTAAGGAGCAGCGATATACGATAGATGCGTTGCTGCAGACACCAATGAGCCTCAGGGAGATAGGAGAAGTGATCGGGGTTAGTACAGGTACGGTGAGCCGTGAGATCCGTAGGAACTGCGACATGAGAGGATACCATCGGTTCCGATGGCAGCTGGCTCAGAAAAAATACGAAAGGAGGATCGAGATGAAGCGGACCGTGCGACGGTTCATCATCTACGGCCAGTACAGTCCGGAGCAGATCTGCGGCCGGTTCCGCTTAAAGGGGGAAGAGATGGTTTGCGCGGAGACAATCTACCGCTGAATCTGGCAGGAGAAGCGCCGAGGTAACGACGAGATGGCCTGCAACCTTAGGCATCACGGGCGACGTAAACGAAGACGAGACAGCCTATACAGATCCCGGGGGTCATCCAGGACCGGGTTGACATATCGCAGAGGCCGTCGGTCGTAGATGAGAAGAAGCGTTTCGGAGACTTTGAGATAGACACGATGATTGGCAGGAACCGCAAGGGTGCCATCATGACGACAAACGACAGGTGCACGCATCTGGTGCTGATCCGCAGGCTTGCAGGGAAAGAAGCCGCCCGCCATAAGGAGATTGCGAAGGGGCTCGAAGCCGAATTCTATTTCGCACGTCCGTACCACTCCTGGGAGCGGGGTGCAAACGAGAACACAAACGGGTTGATACGCCAGTACATCCCGAAAGGCACGGACTTCAGCAAGCTTGGAAACTGAACCACAGGCCCCGTAAGTCACTGGGTTACAGGACACCGTTGGAATATTGTAAACAATTATTTAATTTTGACTTTTGAAGTGTGTTGCACTTCTAATTAGAATTCACCATATAAATGCAATCTCTTATGGATAATAACCAAAAGACCCAGTACGAACCTCCGGTAATGGCGGTGGTTGAAATGAAGTCCGAAGGTGTCGTCTGCGTGAGCCCGGGCACGGAAGCATCGCGAGGCGGTTATGAATCCGGTGGCAGTTGGCCGTCAGACGAATAGAGGAGGAAAAGATGATGAAAACATTGAATTACATCAAGATACTGGCCTCTCTGCTGCTGGCGGGGGCAGCCCTGTCCGCTTGTCTGAACGATAAGCTGCCCGAAATGCAGCAGGCAGAAACCTTCACGATGCGCGTGGAGGCCAAGAAGAATTCCGGGACCCGCGCCCTCGTGGACGCAGGCTCGACCCTTACCGCCACCTGGAACCTCGGCGACGTGGTGAACGTATATAAAGGGTCCGAGAAAATCGGCACCTTGAGCCCGGACAAAGCCGCCTCGACCGCCATCCTGAGCGGTGCGGTGAGCAGCGTGGCCGAGGGCGACGAATTGACCCTGGCCTTCGGCACACCGGACAACTACGCCACCCAGGACGGTACGCTGGAATACATCGACGCAAACTGCAACTACGCCGAGGCCAAGGTCCGGGTGACCGGCACCGAGGAGGGCGTGGTGAGCACCACGGCCGCCGCTTTCGTGAACGCCCAGAGCATCACCAAATTTACCTTCAGCAGGAGCCTGAAGAGCGTGACGATCAGCGGCGGGGCGACGGACATTCTGGTCTCCCTGGCCACGCCGGGCACCGTTGCCTATGTGGCCATGCCCGGCACGGAGGACAAGAAGACCTATGCTTTTGATGCATATGACGCTGCCGGGATTCTCATGCACGGGACCAAGAGCGCCGCCTTGGCGAACGGCAAGTTCTATACGGCTTCCGTCCGCCTGGTTTCCGGCGGGGTGGAACTGTTCCGCGAGAGTCCTTGGAATACGAGCGGGGAGTTGTCATATGACATCCCTAAAGGCGTCCGGATCAAGCGTGCCACGCTCGTGGTTAATGTTTACTCCGGCAGCGCTGCTCCGACGTATGGGGCTTCTTCCACGGTGACGGTCTCGACCGATGATGGCGAATCAGAGTACAACGAAATCCTGACATGCGACAACGGCAGCACCGATGGTACTATCTATACGGTCAACGACCATACAACTAAATGCTATTCAGACTATCAGATGATCTATGATCTGACCAGTTCCCTTCAAGACCTGGACGGCACAAGTGTCAGAATCGCAGTAACGACGACCTCTATCATGGATTATAGTTTTGACGGCCGGATCAAGATGATTGCCCTGGTCGTGGTCTATGATGGCGGGGAGAATGACTCGTTCACCTATTGGCTAGACACCACTCAGCGGTGGACAAAAGATGAAAACACCCTTACCTTCGACACCGGTTCTTATGCAGGACAGCTGCGGAAAGCCCGCCTGCTCAACATCGCTCTCTCCAGCGCCCTCGGCGATTACCAGCTCAATGGCAATGAAATGCCGGAACCGGAGGTTCTGGTGGTAGGACCTTATTTTAAATTTTCCGAGTGGAATGTTCTCCATATGATTCAAAAGAACCAGGCCACCGTACTATCCTCCCGCCCTTCCTCGTTGTCCCAGTTTGGCTCCCTAAAGGATGTGTTGACCCTGCTGATCTACGAAAGCGAATAAAATCCAGCTATACCGCTCTTGCCGGAAGTGGCTGTCGTTGAGGGCTGCCGATCGCTTCCAACACCGAAAAATCGTTAACCGGCGCCCTTCGGGGGCCGGTTTTCGAAAAAAAAGGTAGTATCTTTGTAGACTTTTTCTAACAATCTATGCGTAGTAAACTATTCTTGTCGGCAGTCATTCTCGCGATGCTGCCTCTGACCCTCCGGGCGCAATGGAGCGTGGGTCTCCTCGCCGGAGCCGATTACAACCTTCACCAGCAGGACGTCCACTATATGACCGATTACCGCATCCGCGGAGCCTACGGCATGACCGTCGGGATCTCCGGGCAGTATGCGGTGAGCGACTGGCTATCTTTCCGGGTGGATCCGACCTTCCTGGGTAAGTAGGACCATTGGCTGCACCGGGCGCGTGTCGCGTAAATTTGCGTATGGCTATCTGGATTGTACTGCCGATTCTGACCCTGTTGATGTTCGACCTGGGGTTGTCGCTCAGGTTCGAAGACTTCGGGAAGGTGTTCCGTGCGCCCTGGCCCATCTTGGTCGCGCTGGTGGGGCAGCTGGTGCTGCTGCCGCTGATCGCGCTGGGGCTGGCGGCGGCGTTCGACCTGCAGCCGGTGTTCTTCATCGGGCTGGTGCTGATCGCCTGCTGCCCGGGCGGAAGCTCGTCCAACGTGTTCTCCAAGCTGGCGGGGGGCGACGTGGCGCTGTCCGTGACGCTCACGGCGCTGAGCAGCGTGATCACACTGTTCACGATCCCGCTCGTGATGAGCTGGGCCACGGCGCTGGTGGGCACGAGTGTGGGGATCAGCCTGCCGGTGGGCAACCTGATCAAGCAGAACCTGGTGCTGATGCTCCTGCCGGTGCTGCTGGGGATCGGCCTGCACTATGCCTGGCCCAAGGCGGCGGAGCGCGTGGACCGGGTGCTGGGGCGGCTGGCGTTCCCGTTGCTGCTCGTGCTCATCACGGTGTTCTATATCCAGCACCACCGGACGATCCTCGACAATATCGGGGTGCTGGGCGCCTGCGTCACGGCGCTGATCCTGCTGGCCGTGGGCTGCGCGTCGCTGCTGTCGCGCCTGGTGCGGACGGACGCGCGGCAGCGCCGGACCGTGGTGATCGAAGTGGGGATGCAGAACGCTGCGCAGGCGATCGCCATCGCCTCCAGCCCGATCATCTTCGCCAATGAGGAGATGGCGATCCCCGCCATCCTCTACTCCTTGATGATGAATGTCGTGCTGCTCATCTACGTGGGTGTCGTCCGGCGACGCGCTTTTTGTCAAAACGAACCATTCACCTAAAACTTATTCTTCGTTATCTTCCAGGAACTGTTTGATGTCTTTTTTGAGTTTGCTGCGCATGGCGTGAATGGCGTTTCTGCGATAACCCCTGAGGCGAGAACTCTGTACTTCGGCTTCGTAAAACCTGTTTCTAAGGGAAGCGACCGTCATCTTTCCCTTGAGTTCTTTTCTGAGACCGGAAGCCTTCGTCCCTTTGGGGTGCCTGGAAAGGTCCGTGGAGGCTCTTTTTATATTGATAAAAGCATCTTTCATGGTGGATAAAACCGTGACATCCGTTGCGTCGGCAAGCCGTTGCCTGGCCTCCCGGATATGATCGACCCGTTGCTCGAATTGCTTCTTTGAATGATAGGTCCTGCTCATCAATTCTGCTTTATCGGTTTAAAGATAAGCATTAACTGTAATACCACAAAAACAACACCGCCATCCCTTCGGGTGAGGAGATGGCGGCGTGCCTTTATGTTCTATTGTTTTAGCTAGGCGTAGCTAATTTGAAACGGCGCGGACGGGTCGACCGTGACAGCGGTTATGGTGATCCGTTTTTGGTGTATAGGATGAGCCAAAGATAAAATAATACGCGTTGAGCGGGTAGGTTGTGTGAAGCGTTGAAGACCAGTAAGAGCCTTTTTCTCCTGCATCTTCGAGCGTATGATCCTTATATCCGGCGGCGGGAAGGAAGATACCTAAACCAAGCAAAAAGGACGAGGACAATCCCTTTAGAGGAGTCCCCGTCCTTTCTTTTTTTGTTTTTGGGAGTATGGCTTGCTCATGCTACCAATTCCTTGCAATCGTCGTACAATTTGATTAACTTGCCTGCACAGATCAAGTCCGGGTCCACCGTGAAAGCCAACTATACATACCTGTCCGACGGGACGAAGGCAGCCGCATACACCTCCGCCAGCGCCGCCAAGGACCTCAAGCCTTTCGTCAGAGTCGGGGAATAAGCGATCCTGACATACAGACGAGAAGACCTGCACCCGGATGGATGCAGGTCTTTCCGTTCCAAGCGGACGAGGCCGCTAATAGCTGAGCCCGAAGCCGTAAGGGATCAGGGCATACCCTTCCATTTCCAGGAAACTGGGGACATCCTCCTTGTTGATTTCGACGGCCTGCTGGGATGCAGGAAGCCCGAAAGGCATCTTGCCGCAAGGGTTGAACTTGCCGGTGAGCACATCCATCACGGCAGGGAGCGTCGTGCCAAAGGTAGCCAGCCAGGTCCGTGATGCCGTGCCCTTCAGTTCGGAGAGCACCCACGGTTTGCTGCAATTGACGAGGATGACCGTCGGCCGTGTAGCGGCGATACGGTTCACATAATCGACGTCTATTCCATTGGCCGACAACAGATTGATGATGGGCGCCTCCCCACCCGTCCCTCCGAGGAAACCGCCTCCCGTGGAAGGGGTGAGCCACAGGACGGCGACATCGGCCGCGTTCACCTTCTCCACGAAACGGACCGGCCAGGCGTTGTCTTGCGGGACAACGGCAGCGTGGCCGCTGCTACGGGAATTGCCGAGACGCTCGAAATAGACCTTGGTCCCGTCCTTGAGCGGGAGGAGCGAATCCTCGTTGCGCATCAGGACGATGGATTTCCGGAAGGCTCCGGCTGCCAGTGCCTGGTGTGCTTTGCTGTTCGCCACGGCTTCTGCCTTGTCCGGGTCGACATACGGATTCTCGAACAGGCCGAGTTCGAATTTCTCGACCAGCAGGCGGGTGACGGAGCGGTCGACCTGTTCGTCCGTAATCATCCCCTTGTCATAAGTGGCACGGAGATTCTTGAGGTCCACGCTTCCGGAGAACAGGTCCGTTCCGGCGTTGACGGCTTTCTGGTAACGCTCGGGCACGCTCAGATCCTCCACGCCCCACGGCATCCCGTCGATCGGTCCCGTGTCGGAATTGACCAGTCCCTTGAATCCGAGTTTTCCACGGAGGAGTTCCGTGAGCAATCCGTAGTTGAAGGCGGAACCGACTTCCTCGAATTCCGTCCTGTACGGACGGGCATAATAAGGCATGATGCCGGACACGCCGGCCTCAACGGCAGCCTGGAAAGGCTTGACGTGGTAGTCGAACATCCCGCCGGGATAGACAAGGTTCCTGCCATAAGAGAAATGCGAATCCCAGCCCTTCATCTCCGCACCTCCGCCAGGGAAATGTTTCATTGTCAGGGCAACGGAGCCCTCGCCCAGCTTCTCGCCCTGGAAACCCAGGACAAGAGCGCGCGCAATGTCGGACACGCGTTCCGCATTCTCGCCGAACGTACCTTCGATGCGGTTCCAGCGCGGTTCCGTGGCCAGGTCGAGCTGATACATATATCCTTTGCGGATACCGCAGGCCACCCACTCTTCGGCTGCAGTCTCGGCAAATGCCCGGATCAAGTCCAGGTCGTCGGTTGCGGCCAGACCCAGGGTACCGGGCCACTGGGTCAGGTAGCTGTTGCCGACATTGAGCCCCATCGAGTTGTCCACGGCGACGTGATTTCGCGGGTTCGACGCGAAGATGACCGGAATGCCCAGGCGGGAACGCTCCGCCACTTCCTGGACATTGTTCGCCCATTCGGCCATCGTCCTTGCAGGAGCGTTGGCGCGGAGGATGAAGTGCCGGAGGTTACGCTCGAGGATACCCTTCGTGGTACCGGAGGCGTTGACCTTCTCCTCTTCGAGTTCAATACCAGTGAAAATGTTCCTCTTCGTGACGGCGTCCTCTTCATTGAGTTCGCTGGTCGCCGGGGATTTCATGTTGATTTGGGAGATCAGCATAAAGCCCAGCTTCTCCTCTAAGCTCATCCGCTCCAGGAGGTCTGCCGCACGTTTCTGAGGCGTCAGCCGCCAGTCCTCATACGGATCCAGTTTCCCGTTCTTGTCCAGATCCTTGAAACGGTATCCGTGTTTTTCAATGACTTGTACGGTACGTGTACCAAGTTCCGGCTGGACATACTGCCGGGTCCCGCAGCCGGTGATGAGCACCAGCTCCGCAGCCAAGAGATAAACAATCTTCCTCATAGCCTAATAGTTCTTTCGGACAATGCTCCACTCCGGACGTTTCATCCGGAAATACTCGTCATTCAGGAAGAGAGCTGAAGAGCCGGTGCAGCCCTTCAGCTGCCAGTCCAGCCAATCGTGCACGGTCACGGCATAAGCGCCCCCGTGGGTCTCGTAATAAGTGCCTTCGTGGCCGTCCAGCGTGTTGATCATCACGACCGGGAGGTCGCTGATCCGTTCGAAGTCCTTGGCCGCATTCGGGTAGGCGACGTCGGCCGGACCGCCGATCAGGTAGAGCATCGGGGTATGCAGGTTCGCCAGGGAAGCCGGCGTGACCCCCTGCATCGTCATGTCGCCGATGCCGGAGTTGAGGATGATGCAGGTGGTGATGCGCGGGTCGTGCGCGACGCCCAGGACTTGGGCGCCGCCGCAGGACTGCCCCATCGCGGCGATCCTTTTCAGGTCGACCGTGTGATGGTACTCGGATTCCGGATCGGCATTCCGGTCTGTCAGCCAGTCCAGCGCCTCCAGGAGCATCCGCGGATAGGTCGCCTGACGGGGCTGGCCCCCTTGTCCCTGGGTGCGCTGCCGGCGCAGGTCCGCCTCCATGGCGCGCTTTTCGGCTTCGCTCAGGTGGGGTACGACTTCGCCGTTGGCCATCACCTGCGTCTTGGCCGTGTTGGCGGAACGTTGCAGGGTGCCACGCCAGCGGGCGAAAAAGTCGGCTTCGTCATAGGGGCCGATGGCAATGGCGAGATAACCATAGGAACAGACCTCGCTGAGGAGGTAGCGCATCTGGATGTTCTCGTTCGCACAGCCCCCGTTGGCATAAAGGATAACGGGGAGTCTCCCCGCTTCCTTCACGGCCGCTTTCAGGTCCTGGGGACGGTACACGGTGAAACGCTCGAGGGAAGCATCTTTGACGACCTGGGCCTTATACGGACCGGTGCCTCCTCCCTCGACGACCTGGGAACGTTCGGTCTGGGCGTTCATCGCGATACAGCCGCAGAGGATGGCGGCCAGGGACAGGATGAGCCTTCTCATTTCAACTTATTTGAGGGTGCCCAGCCATTTCTCAAGTTCAGCAGTCCACTCGCGTTTGAAGCGGAAGGAATCTTTGAATCCCCATCCGTGTCCCCCTTCAGGATAGGTATGCAGGACGGCAGGCACGCCGTTGTTGACGAGCGTAGAGAAGTACATGGCGCTCTCCGCCACCGGGACGGTCGTATCGTCGTAGCTGTGCGCGATGAATGCGGGCGGGCAGTCCTTGGTCACGTGCAGTTCGCAGGAATAGTAATCCGCCTGCTCCTGCGTCGCATCCTTGCCCAGCAGGAGGAATCCGCGTCCGGGCACGAAGCGTCCTTTGGTCGTGATGACGGGATAGAGCAGGATCTGAAAGTCCGGACGGGTCTCGGCCGTGTAATGGACCGAGGCGCTGGCCGCCAGGTGACCGCCGGCCGAGCCGCCCATGATACCGAGCTTCTTGATCCCCCACTCCGCGGCTCGGCCGCGCATCAGTTCGATGGCGCGGTGGGCGTCGTTGAGGGGCACGTCGCAATGTCCGTTCGGCATTCGGTATTTCAGCACGGCGAACGTGATGCCCAGGCTGTTGAACCAGTCGGCCATATCCGTACCCTCGTGCGCTGCGGCTACGTAGTTGTAGCCGCCGCCCGGACACATGATCACGGCCAGGCCGTTCGCCTCCTTGGCCGGGAAGACCAGCAGCTCGGGATCGGTGATGTTGCCGATACGGCCGCCGAACATCGGGCGCTCGGGGCCTTCGAGTCCGTTGCTGTCCGGAGCGCCGTCAGGCCACAGTTTCACGGTGATGTAGGCAGGCTCCTGGGCCCTCGCCCAGCCTTGCCCGCCAGCGGGCCGCTGCCCCCTGCCCTGGGCAGGATTCTGCGCCAGGACAAGGACAGGGACCATTATCATAACCAAAAACAAGATGATTCTCTTCATAGCTGCGGGCATCAGTTGAGTTGCTCGGTATAAGGCTCAGCCTCCGTGGATGCCTTCCAGGGGCCATCCTTGCCTTGACCGTTGGGATTGCCGTACTTGGCGAAATTCGTCCAGTAATCCATCATCTTGTCGCTCAGCGCAAAGTCGTGGTCGGTCATCGGACGCCAGCTGCGGCCCAGGGTATGGAACATATACCAGAGTTCGGCAGAATGGAAAGCACCTTCCTCGTCGCCAGGCAGCTTGCGGTCGAAGTAATACTGATAGGCGGGCTGTTTGCTCTGCGTGGAGCGGAGCGCACAGAAAGCGTTGATACCTTCGCGCATATCACCCATATCATCGCCGTTGCTACCGATCATATACGGGATGTCCAGGATCTGGCCGGAGCGTGCCGCTTCGTCGAAGCCCATCGTGACCAGGTTGCCGTCCGGATGAGGGCCGCCCATCCCGGCGCGCACCTTCGAGATCTCCTCCAGGGAAGCCGCACGCATCTTCGCGAGGCTGTCGAATCCGGCATCGTCCATGAGTTTCTTGCCGCGCTCGTCATAGGTGCTCATCGGAGTCGCCGCGGAGCCGCCGCCGAGGAAACCGCCCAGGCCGCCGCCGCTCTGGATGATGGCTTTGCTCACGAGCCCCTTGGTCAGCGGCGAGGTGACCAGCGTCTTCACGCTGCCCGCACCGGCGCTCTGGCCCATGATCGTGATCTGCTCCGGGTCGCCGCCGAAGGCCGCGATATTGTTGTAGATCCACTTCAGGGCGGCCAGCTGGTCATAGATGCCCTGGTTGCCGGACCCACCGAAGCCGTTCTCGGCCGTGAGTTCAGGATGGGAGAAGAATCCCAGCATACCCAGGCGGTAGTTGATAGTCACCAGGATCACGCCGCGCGTGGCCCAGGCCTCGCCGTCGAATGCAACGTCATTGCCGCAACCGCCGGCATAGGCGCCGCCGTGGATCCACATCGCCACCGGGAGCTTGGCCTCCGGATGGCCGACGGTCTTGGCGGGTGCCCACACGTTCAGGAAGAGACAGTCCTCACTGGTCGGAGGCAGGGGTTCGGGCTGGAACTCCTTATAGTAGAAGGAGCCCGGCTGACGTCCGCGCTGGACGGACGGAGCGCCGAAGGTATCGGCCACGCGGACGCCCTCCCAGGGTTTCACGGGCTGGGGCAGCGCAAAGCGAAGCTCGCCTACCGGGGGTGCCGCATACGGCACGCCCTTGAAGATCATCACTTCGGGATTCTCGGTCAGCACGCCGCGGAGCATTCCCCCGTCGACCTTGACCGTATCGATCGGTTTCGTCTGGGAACAGGCCGTCAGGACCGCCACCAGGATCACTGAAAAGATAAGGTAAAAACGTTTCATATCCGTAATTATTTGACATTCCATATTGCAGTATCCTCGCCGGCAGCCGACTTGACCGTCACGGTGTTGCTGCCCTTGGCGAGTTTCACTCCCTCCCAACGGGCCGTCGCGTAGGCATCGGTCTTTGCCGTGCCGACGAGTTTGCCGTTGAGATAGAGCTTGACGGAAGGAGCCGTGGAGAAGACCATCACGTCCGTGGTGTCCTCCTCACGCTCCGTGTAGTTCTTGGAGCAGAGGTGGAGCGTAGCCGCCTGCTTGTTCCAGTTGGCCTTGTAGAAGTAGAACGCATCCTTGCGGGTCTTGCGGTCGTGGGTCACCAAGCCCTTGTCATTCTGGTTCTCGGTGTCCCCTTCCCTGCGCATGGAGGAGCCGAAGTCGAACATGTTCCAGACGAAGGATCCCCAGACATAGTCGCGCTCGGCGATGGCCTTCCAGTCGTAGTAGTGCAGATAGGTCTGCTTCTCCTCCGGGTGGAACCGGCCACGGGAAGTGGACCGGACATCTACCTCGTCCGCCGGACCGTAGGTCGCCACGTGTTGGCGGACGCTGGCGCCGCCACCGTACTCGCTGATGCCGAGCTTGTCGTTCGGGAAGCGTGCGTGGTAGTCATCCATGAAGGGTCCGAAGTCGGACACGGTGTCATAATACCAGCCGAAATACTTGTTCCAGGCCATCGCGTCCGTGGTGTGGATGAACGGAAGTTCCTGGTCAGTCGCCTGGACGGTCATACGCCCGGGATCCAGGCGGTGAGCGATGTCATTGAGATCGCCCACGATGGCATCGATCCCGTCGTGGACCTCGTTCTGGAGGCCCCAGAAGCAGATGGAGGGGTGGTTGTAGTTCTGGACGATCATCTCCTGAAGCTGGAGCCGGAGGTTGTCTTCGAAAGCCTGGGCGGCCACATAGCCGCTCACGAACGGGATTTCCTCCCAGACGACATAGCCCCGCTTGTCCGCTTCGCGGAACATGAAGTGGGCCTGCGGATAGTGGGCCAGGCGGAGCGCATTCGCACCGATCTCGTCAAAGAAATCAAAGTCGGCCAGATGGTTCTCCTCCTTGAGGGCCGAGGCGAGTTCCGCCCAGTCCTGGTGGCGGCATACGCCCTGCAGTTTCAGGTGCTTGCCGTTGAGGAAGAAGCCCTTGTCGGCATCCACCCAGAAATAGCGCAGGCCGATCCGTTCCTCGACACGGTCCACTTCCTTGCCGTCCTTCTTGAGCACGGTGACCGCCTTGTACAGGTAGGGATCCTCCTTGCCGTTCCAAAGGTGCGGACGGTCCAGACCCACGAAACAAGTGGCGATGCCGTTGTTGACCTGGGTGGTCTTCTTCTCGGCTACGACCTTCCCGGCCGCATCTTCCAGCCAGAAAGCGACTTCGCAACCCTGGTAGTCTCCCAGGGAAGAGACGTGGACCTCGGCGCTCAGTTCCGCACGCTGCTCGTTCACCAGTTTCTGGTGGATCAGCACACCGTTGGAGCCGAAATAGAGCGGAGAGATGCACTCCGGTCCGGTCACCTCCATCCAGACGTCCCGGTACAGGCCGCCGTAGATATTGAAGTCGCCGCTCTGGGGTGCGATGTCGAACTGCGGTTCGTTGTTGCAGATGACAGTCAGGCTGTTCGTCGCACCGGGACGCACATAATCGGTGATCTCGAAGACGAAGGAGTTATAAGCCCCCCGGTGCTCACCCACGAGGCGGTTGTTGACCAGGAGCGTAGCCACCACGCCGGCCCCCTCGAAACGCAGGAACACGCGCTTGCCCCGATAGGATTCGGGGATTTCGAGCTGCTTGGCATAGGTGCCGTAGCCGCGGCGGTAGCCGGAACTGCTCATAAAGTCCGCTGCGTTCCAGGTGTGCGGCAGGTTGACCGGATCGCCGGCATTCGGATTCGCACCGCCCCACCGGTTCATTCCGGCCACGCGTGCAGGTGTGAACCGCCAGGAATCGTTCAGGGAGATGACTTCCCGTGCACGTGCAAGGTCGGTGGTCAGCAGCGAAGCCGCCAGGGCGATGAGCAATACTGTTTTTTTCATATAGGGAAACAATTGGTTGATGCAGGATTACTTCTCCTCATCCGCGACGGCATCGTGCCAGTCCGTCCAGACGGAACGGTTGGCATCATACCCGTCATAGCCGAAATTCTGCCACATCTTGTTGCCGGTGTTGGCATCGATGGCCGCTTGCGGCACCGGGAGGTAGAGGTTGTGCTTGTTCATATTGTAGATGATGGTCAGACGTCCGAGCTTGTGCGTGCCCTTGCCGTCTTCTCCCTTGTTGTAGAAGTTGTTGTAGTGGCACACACGCTGCCACCAGTAGCTGCCTCCATTGGGGTCGGTGCCATCCTGCTTGTCGTAGGTGTTGACATCGTAGACATTCCCCCACTCGTCCGGCTTGCCGCTCATCGCAAGGCAGAGGGACACGCGGCTGAGCTCGATGTGACGGAACTCCTCCATATAGAGTTCGCGGGCACGCTCGTCCATGATATCGCCGATGGTCACGCTGTCGTACATCTGCTCACAGTGAGCGCGCTTGCGGATGATGTTGACATCATCGGCTGCAGTATTGTCTCCCAGATAATACTTCGCTTCGGCACGGAGGAGGTAGACCTCCGCCAGGCGGTAGACATACCAGTTGGAGCAGGCGCCGGAAGTAGCCCCCTGATGGTCGTTGGAACTGATGTTCGCTTCCTTGACGACATCGTGCAGGAAGGTCTTGTAGTGCATCACGGAACCCACGGACTTGATCGTGTCGGCATAATTCGGGGCACCGACCTCACGGTAGGTCTTGCCGTACAAGCTGGCGACGGCCGGATCCGAAGAATTCTTGATCTGCGGCGTATTGTAACGGTACAGGTCACGCGAGAACCAGTTGCCGACCTCCTCGCTGTGGCGCAGGTCGCCTTCGTCCTTCTGGCCATTCACCTTCCACAAGTCATTCTCGAACCACCAGGTCTGGCGCATACAGCCGACGCCGCGGCCGATACCGCGGTTGTAGTCAAGCGTCTTGTCATAATCCTTGCTGTTGCGGGCGAAACGGTTCGTGCTGATGAAACCGCCGACCGGAGAGACATTGGTGCCGTTGGCCCAGAACGGGACGAAGATACGCAGGCTGGAGAAGTTGCGGAAAGAAGAACCGCTCCCCTGGTTGACGATGCCGTAGATGGTTTCCTTGTTTGCCGGGATGAGCTTGTTTTCCGGGCGGTGCATGTCCCAGATGACGTTTCGCGTGATCTTCCAGGTCTCAGGCTCCCCGCCTTCGTCGAAGGTGCCGAAGGGTTGTTCCATCAAGGCATAAGTGCCGCTGCCGATGATCCGGTCGGCCAGGTTTTTGGCATCCTGGTAACGCCCGTCAGCCAGATAATACTTGATCAGGAGCACCTGGCAGGCACCTTTGTTGACCATACCGTAGTAGTCCATCTCAGACTGCTCAGGCACGTGGGCGACGGCAAACTCCAGGTCTTCGATCATCTTCTTGATGATGGTCTCGCGCGTGGCGGACTTATAGTCCAGTTTCGGCGAAGAGATAACATGGGTCACCAGCGGGACGTTGCGGAATTGGAAGATCATATTATAGTAACGGAAGGCGCGATGGAAATAAGCACGTCCCTTGTAAGCATCGCGGAGCGTCTCGGACAGCCCGGGGACATCATCTACGTAGTCCAGGATGGTGTTCGCGGATTTGACGGCGCCGCCGAGCACATCACTGAACATTGATGCGGACTGGTCATAACCGGAGGTCGGCGTGACCTTGGTATCCAGTTCGCACATGGCCGTCACATGACCGCCATCGGTATTCGCGCCGATGCTGATATCAGAGATACGCATCTCCATCGTCAGGATACCCCGTGCCAGGTAATCGTTAATGATGAATTCATTGCGGAGCTCCTGGTCGCAGGCGATCAACGCTGCCCGGATACCGGATTCCGTATTGAAAGTTGCCGTCGGTTCGAAGTACGACAACGGTTTCGGGTCAAGGAACTCCTTATTGCAGCCCGTTGCCAGCACCAGCATTCCCGTCAGGGCTGCCAGACTGATTTTCGATATATAGTTGTTCTTTTTCATGGTGTTGTCTTTTATCCGGTTCTATAAGGTAACGTTCACGCCGAAGGTAATCGTGCGGTTCATGAAACCCAGGGTCTGGGGATCATAGTATTTCCACCCGCCCAGGCTGATTACGGCAGCATTCCTGACGGTCGCGTTGAGGCGGAGGCTGGAAATGCCGAACCGCGAGATGAAGGACTTGGGCACATTATAGGCCAAAGATACGTTTTCCAGCCGGATAAACGAACGGTCGTGCAGCAGGCCGCCGGAAGTTCCGGCAGGCATCTGGGCATTGATCCTTCCCCAGTCGTTATACGGTCTGTCGGGCCGCCAGTAAGGACGGTTGACGAAGTTCAGTCCGTTCTCGAGCGTAACGTCTTCTGCATAGACCGAATACATCGTATCAATAAACTTGGCACCCATCTGGGAGGCAAGGTTGAAGGAGAAATCGAAATTCTTCAAGAATGTGAAATTGTTGTACAGAGACCACATGACCGGGGCCTGGGAATCTCCCAGGAACACCTTGTCATTGTTATCATACACTGGCACGCGGGTTCCATCTTCCAGGATCCTGTCGTTTTCGGTATAGACATTCCGGACCTTCACATCTCCGGGGACGAGGCCAAGTTTCCTGGCCTCGTCTGCTTCGCTGACCTGGTAGATGCCCTGGACGTCATAATTCCAGATAACGGAAATCGGCTTGCCGATGAACCACTGGGAAGCGACATCGTCAAGTTCCTTTCCGTTTTCATCATACTCGTAATAAAGATGGTCGATGCGATTGAGGTTGTAAGAAAGATTAAACGTCGTGTTCCACTTGAAGTTCGGACGGTCCATGTTACGGGAGTTGACCGAGATCTCAAATCCGCGGTTGGATACCTGTCCGATATTGGCGGCGATTTCGCTGAAACCGGTGAAATTCGGCAAGGTCCGGTTCAGGATCATGTCCCGCGTGATGATGTGGTATGCTTCGATGGATCCGGAGATCCGGTTCTTCAGGAAGCCGTAATCAAGGGCGATATTGTAAGACTCGCTGCGCTCCCACTTCAGGTTCGGGTTCGCCATACGGTCCAGGGTCAGGTACTGCATCTCGGTGAGGGCGCCCGACTTGTCAAGATAGCCGAACGGGGCTCTGCCGGTGGCAAGGCTCGCCAGGGCGAGGTACGGATCCCGCAGGGCACGGTTGCCGTTCTGGCCCCAGGACAGACGGAGCTTACCCATGCTCATCGGAGTCCATTTGAACCACGGCTCGTTGGTGAAGCTCCAAGCCACGGCGACGGAAGGGAATGTCGCATAAGGGACGGCCTGGCCGAAGGCGGAGTAACCGTCGCGGCGCACGGAGGTCGTGATCATATAGCGGTCGTCATAGGAATAGAACAGGCGGGCGAGGTAACCGACGCCGCTCTGGTAGGTATCCGTCGTACCGAAGGAACTTTCGAGCTTGCCGGCGCCGGAAGTAAAGTGGAATCCGAGCGCATCGGTAGGCTCGATCTTGCGGGCACGGATGAAGTCACGCCAGGTCTGATGGCGCTCAGCCTCCTGCACGAGCGTCACGGTGAAGTGATGCTTTCCTGCAAAGGTATGGTCCCAGTTGATCGTGTTGTTGAGCGACCACTCGAAAGTCTTGTTCCAGTCACGGTTGACGCCGCGCTGGCTCGCGGTATAGTCAATATGGTCCGCCGAAGTGAAGAGGCGGTCGTAACCCCACGTGAAACGCGGCGTCATATTGAAAGAATAAGTAATATCGAAGGGAAGGAGCAGTTTGGCCGTCAGGATCGAATTCAAGGTCGTGGTACCGCTCTCTTCATTCTGGTACTTCTGGTCGTATTCATAGTTGTAGCCCTTGGAGGAGTTGGTCTCGCCGTTGGGATGCGGGTTCAGGGAACCATCGGCGAAATACATCGACGTGAACGGGTTGTTCTGCGAGACATTGTTGCTGGAGACACCGCCGCGGGGGTTGTAGAACAAGATCGTCATATCCGTGTCGGAACGGTCGGAGAAGGCTACGTTGGCAGAGACCTCGAGCCAGTCGGTGATCTTGGTCGTGAGCTTCATATTGGCACGGAAAGTATTGTAGTCGTCACCCAGCAGGACGCCGCGGTTCTTCAGGTAACTCAAGGACATATAATAATTGGTACGGTCGGAGGCACCGGAGATGCTGGCCGTGTAGTCCTGGTTCAGACCCAGGCGGGTGGCATAGTCGTCCCAGTCGAAAGTCTTGCCGGCGAGATAGCCGTCGACGAGGGCCTGGGAAGCGGCGGGAACGATACGCCGGAACCAGACTTCCCGGTCGCTCATCGACGGGTCCGCACCGGAATAGGCGCGCCACTGATCCACGCTGACCCCGGCAGGCAGGTCGTCCCAGCGGTCATAATAACCGGGCTGGTCAACACGGCCGCTCTGGTAGGGGCCATATTCGCCGGAAGGAGAGAATCCATAGGTCTGGCGTTTCTGGTAATCACGCTCGAAATCAAGCAGTTCATCACCGGTCATCATCCGGGGACGACGCGTCATCTGGACAAGTCCGATCTTGGAACTGAACGTGATGACCGGCTTACCCTGCTTGCCTTTCTTGGTCGTGATGATGATGACGCCGTTGGCCGCCTGGGAGCCGTAGACGGCTGCGGCAGACGCATCCTTGAGGATGTCGATCTGGCCGATATCCTCGGGGTTAATCTCGGCGAGCGTGCCGTAGAAAGGCATGCCGTCAAGCACGAGCATCGGGGCGGTCGAGGTCATGGAAGACATCGAGCGCTCACCGCGGATCTCGATGTCACCGCCGCCACGGGCCGTGTTGTTGGCACCGATGTTCATGCCGGGGACGTTGCGGAGCAGGTCCTGGACGGTGCCGGGGGCCTCGTTGTCACGGTCGCCCGCTTTCACCTGGACCACGGATCCGGTGACATCCTTCTTGCGCATCGTGGCATAACCGACCACGACGACATCGTCCAGCAGCGTGGTGTCATCCGCGAGCACGATGTCGAAAGAACTCTTGCCCGCTACCGGAAGTTCGACACTCTGGTAACCGATGGCCGAGATTTCGAGCACGGCTCCCTGAGGGACTTGGAGAGAGAAGGCACCTTCCAGGTCGGAAGCGGTTCCGGTCTGGGTACCTTTGACGAAAATGCTTGCACCGATGACCGGCTCCCCTTTCGAGTCTTTCACCGTACCCGAGATCCGGGCGTTCTGAGCCAGGACGGGCAGGGAAAGAAGCGTGGCGAGCGCCAGTGCGAGAGAAATTGGTCTTAATAGTTTCATAACCGTTGTTAGAATTATGGATTGTTGCTTATTGCAAATTTCCGAAATCAATGACGAAGCATCGTTTCTTTTCTTTCTCATTTCTTTTGTTTTTAATTACGGGGGTATTGAATTGCGTCAATTTTTTATGAATTTTAACAAAGCCTCCCAACCATGGCCGATTTTTTATAAATTTGTGTAAAAGCCACGCGGATATGAAGAAACTCCTCCTCCCGGTCCTGCTCTTTTTACTTTCGGCCTGCTCCCGGCCGGAGAACGATCTCTCTCCCAGAACGATGGTCAGCCATCTGGCGATGCCGCAGAATGCCACGCGCAACCTCTCGGTCTACCAGGTGACGGGCATTGCAATGGATGCCAAGGACCTGATCTGGCTGGGCACGACACACAACCTGAATTCTTTCGACGGACAGAATACGCGGATCTGGGACAACGGACGTCCCTCGGATGAGGAGGCGCTCCCGTCCTCCGCCATCAGTTGCCTTTTCAACGACCACAACCGGACGGTCTGGATCGGCACGGATGCCGGGCTCTGCACGTATGAACGCTTCTCGCGCTTCCGCAACTACCACTGCGACGGAGCCCGGCTGGGCAAAGTCGAGGAAATCGCCGAGACCAGCGACCAGGTCCTGCTCGTCAAGACCGCCGAAGGTTTCTATCGTCTCGACGAGACACAAGACCTGCACCTTGTTCCGAGCCTGAAACGTCCATCGGCAGAATCCAAGGTCCTCTGCGACGACAATGGCGGACTCTGGATATGCACAGCTACGGAATCGGTCCATTACGACCGCTATTTCAACCCGGCAGACAGTATCCGGGCCACGTCTCCCTCCGCGAATGTGAATCCCGCCGCCGTCCGGGTCGGGGACCGGATGTGGATGCTGTCCGGTGCGGCCCTCCTCTGTGTGGACGTCAACACCGGCGCCCGGGATTTCCGACTCGACCGGGCATGGACGGACAGGTTGAATCTCTGCGCGGTCGACGGGCACTATCTGCTGTTCCAGAATGAAGATACCGGCATCCGTGCCTTCGACACCCGCCAGCGCCGCTTCGTGGATGACGCACTCCCCTACATTCCGACAACACCGTCGCGCACGGACATCTCTTTTATGTACCAGGACCCCCTGGGCAATCTCTGGATCGGGTATCGACACTACGGGGTGAAATGCATCCCCCGGGACCAGAGGGAGCTCGAATTGCTCAACGACTGCCCGGCGCACCGCCTGACGGAACGGCAGTACATCCAGTCCCTCGTCCAAGACGGATCCGGAACGATCTGGGGCAGCATTGGACGCAAGTTGTTCCGCCTGCGATCCGCTTCCGGGGATATCTCATTCCTTGACATTGAGGAAATATCCGGTCCGGACCGCCTGGATGACGCACAGGCCATGCAATTGGCCCCGGACGGCACGGACCGGCTCTGGATCCGGACACGGCATCAGCTCCTGCTCGCCGACATCTCCCGGGACCGGCCCCATGTCCTGCACAAATGGAACGTCGGCCCCTATTCCGGCGCCAGCGGTATCTCCGCCGGAGGGGACTATTATCTGCCGCTGCCGGCATCTGTTGACGTATTCCACCCGGATGGGCGGATCGACCGCATTCCGCTCGCCGGCACCGCCTGCGAAGGCGAGACCCGGCTGCTGGACTGCGGGGACGGGAAGGTCCTGGTGGTCCGCGAGCGGATGCAACCCCTGTTGCTCGACATCCGGGAGGCCTCAGTCTCCGACTTCAAAGTCGCCGGTCCGGGAGATCTTCCCCTCGGCGGGACCGTGGCCGGGCTTGTGCTCGGGCGCCAGGCCTGGCTTGCCTCTACCAAGGACGGGCTGTGGATCCTGGACCTGGACTCGCACGAGCTCCGGCGGGAAGCGGCACTCGACGGCCTGCATATCTTAAGCATCGTTGCGCTCTCCGACAACACCCTCATCCTGGGAGCTGCAGAAGGGATCGTCTACTACGATACCGCCCAGGATATGCTCCGTGTCTATCAGCCTTCGCTCAGCGACAGTCCCGTCACGGCGCTTACCCCGGGAGGCATCGCCCGCTCCGGCAAGAACGTCATCCTCGGGAGCAACGACGGCTGCGTCCTGCTGCCCGCCAGCATCCCGATGACCTCTACAGACCACCACCTCTCCGTCCACAGTGTTTTGGTCCGGGATCAACAGGGTTCCCGCATGGTCAGGATCCCACAGGACGAAAGCAGTTGCGTCCTGGGACACGACCACAATTCCTTCGAGATCAGATTCGGGACCATCCACTATGACCAGCAGCCGATCAGCATCCAGTACAAACTCGACGGATACAACACGGACTGGATCGACGTCGTCCGTGAGTCGAGCGCCGTATACGCCAAGATTCCTGCAGGCAAGTACCGCTTCCAACTCCGTGAGATCCAATCCTTCACGGACCGGGTCATCAGCGAGCAACAGATGGAGATCGTGGTCAAACCCTCCCCCTGGCTGACTTGGCCGGCAATCCTGCTCTACATTCTCGCCGCCCTGCTCGCAGTGAACCAGCTGATCCGTTTCATCGTCCGCTTGAAGTCGGACAAACTGCGCCTGAGCGTCGCAGAACAAAAGACCGAGCTGGAGCACCGTACCAACGAGATGAACATGAGTTTCTTCGCCAACATCGCCCACGAATTCCGCAACCCGCTGACCATCATTTCGGGACCGCTCTCCTCCCTGCTAAAGGACAGATCCGTCCCGGCTGATGCCCACAAGAAACTGCTCTCCATCTCGGCCAGCGCCAATTCGATGCTCCGGCTGATCGACCAGATGCTGGATTTCAACCAGTTGGAAATGGACGTCCTGCGCCTGTGCGTGGGTGAGCATGACGTCACCCACGAGATCTCGCGGATCCTCGGCAATTTCGAGGAGAGTGCCAATTTGCGGGACATTTCAATCCGGTACGACGGGCTCGAATACCCGTTCATCAGCCTGGTCGACCTGGACAAACTGGAGAAAATCCTGAGCAACCTGTTCACCAATGCCCTGAAACACACGCCGGACGGAGGAGCCATCACGATGGCCTTCGACGACGTCACGGGCGAAGAAGCCCGTGCGGCCTTTGGAGAGGATGCCCTGGGCTCCAACCGCTATTTCCAGGTCGACATCACCAACAACGGCAAGCAGATCGCTGACGACAAGATCGGCAACGTCT
>JAEEVG010000014.1 GCA_016290835.1 Bacteroidales bacterium
GCCAGCACGCGACGCACATTCCCGCTTTCTCGGATATCCGCATTCCGTCCGGCACCCGGATCGCCCCGAAGGGCTTCTATCTGCTCGGGATGGCGAATTCCGGCCTCGCCGTGAATGCCGCCAAGGGCGACAAGACGATCTACCTCCGCAGCGTGGAAGGTTTCCGCGAGGGAGACGAGATCCGGGTCGGCGGTGAGACGCGCACGGTCAAGTCCGTCAGCGCCCCGCAGCCCCGTCCGGCGGATCCCGCAGCGATGATGCGCCGTCCGGCTGGTGCTCCGGGTACGCCGACGACGGTCTGGCAGCCCCTGCCGGGCGGCCACGGAATCGAGTTCCCCGCCGGTGTGACCAACATCCCGGTCACATCCACCTTCGGATTCGAGGTCGGACAGAAGATGGCCCTCGGCTACGGTGCCGAGCGTCCTGCCGTCTCCAATACGCTGGAGAAATATGAAGTCGTGACGGTGACCGCGGTCGGCAAACCGGGCACGCAGGGCTACCTGTCGATGGATGCCAAGCCGGGTGATACCAATATCAAGGTCTCTTCCACGGCGAATATCTCGGTGGGTGACAAGATCCGTCTCGACATCGCGAGCGAAGGCCACGGCATCGAGACCGTGACCGTGACCAAGGTCGGCACGCCTTCGGCGCGCAATACCCTGGGCGGCCCGCTGCGTCCAGACGAGGATGCGGGTACGGGCCTGGACATTGCCGAACCGCTGAAGTTCTTCCATTCCTCCAATATGCCCTACAGCGTGAACGGTACGGGCATCAGTTTCGAGCCGGCCACCAAGTATCCGCACTATAGCAACGAGCCCGTACTCGCCCTGTGCTACGCCATCGAACTGGACAAGGCGCTCTCTTCCGCCCATCCGATCGATGAGGCCGTGACCGGCGGGAGCGCTGTCTCCGCCGGCGCCTATGCGGGTGCCGTCCCGGCCGACCTGCTCTTCGGCGGTCCTGCCCTCTCCGATGCGGGCGGCAGCATCCTGCTTCGCGATGCCCGCGGCCACGTGGCCGACGCCCTGAACTTCGGCCTGCTCGTGGATCCTTGGCTCTCCGAGGGCTATCAGGCTGATTCCGGTGCCAATGCGCCGGGTAACTTCGTGCCCACGCCTTCGGCTTCCCGCCGCTTTGGCGCCCTTCCGGGTGCGACGGCTTCCATCAGTGCCGGCCGCTATCCCGACGGAGCCGACCTGGATGACAACAAGAATGACTTCCGCGTCCAGCAGACCTTCAGCGTGGCTGCCGCCGCCGAGCCGGGAGCCAATAATATCAAGCTCTTCTCGGTGCAGGGCATCGCCCCCGGCTCGTCACTCGTCTTCGGACGTGGTGCGGATGCCGTGGTGGTCGAGGTCGCTGAAGTCGGTTCTCCCGGCGCAACCGTTCTGTCGGCTCCCGCCGGTCCCGGCGCCCGGAGCCTGACCGTTCTCTCCGCCCAGGGCTTCGTGCCCGGACAGGTCGTCCTCGTCGGTTCCGAGAAGGCCGAGGTCGCGGAAGTGATCATCCCGCGCGGCCGGCGTCTGCCGCCCGCCGAGATGCTCCAGAAACTGGTGCTCAAGACTCCGCTCCGCCAGTCCCACAAGGCCTCCGATCCGGTCTGCGGAACGGGTGTGACCCTGAAGGCGCCCTTGAAGGCCGCCGCAGCGCCCGGTGCACCGGTCGCTTCTGCACAACCTACCCCTGGCGCTCCCAACCGGTATTAATCACGTGGAGGACCTGCGTCGTTTCAAGGTCCTGCTGCTGCCGATTTGTGCAGCCTGCCTGGCGCTCTCGCTCTGGATGCTCTTGCATTCCTGGGCGGGGGCGCCGATGGCGGGTTGCGGGGCCCTCAGCGCCTGTGACAGCGTGATGAGCAGCCCCTGGGCCTATGTACTCGGGGGCGTGCCGGTGAGCCTGCCTGCCGCCGCGCTCTATGTCCTGCTGCTGATCTGTCTCCTTTTCCTGGGCTCGGATGCCTCCTTGGACCGCTTTCTCTGGAGCGTGGCGCTGCCGCTGCTCTCCGGTTGCATCGTGGGGGCCGCCCTCTGGTTTTGCTGGCTGCAGCTCGGCGTCTTGCACCGCTTCTGCCCCTATTGCACAGTCCTTCATCTGCTGGGTTGCGTGGCGGCGGTGCTGATCCTGCGACGTTCCTACCGCGCCGGCCGGCGTATCGTACCCGTCTTTATCGCCGGCCTTTTCGCCGCTGCAATCTTCGCCTTCGTGCAGGCCAGGACCATGCCCGAGTCAATCTATGACAGCGGCAGCACGGGGGAGGCGCTGCCCGTTTTCACCGACGCGGACGTGCCCGCCCTGGGCGCGGAGGGGGCTCCGGTGGAGATTTCCCTGCTTTTCGATTTCCAGTGCGTCCATTGCCGCAGGCTCCACAAGATTCTGCCCGAGCTGCTGGACCAGACCGGCGGGCGGCTTCGCATCCGGCTCTGCCCGGTCCCGCTCAGCAGTGCCTGCAACCCGTATATCCCGGCCTCCGGGACCGACCGCTTCGCCGGTTCGTGCGCGCTCACGCGCCTCGCGCTCGCCGTCTGGTATGCCGCTCCACAGGCCTATTCAGGCTATTGGGATGCTATCCTGAACGAGGATGCTCCGGACCCGGAGCAGGCGGATGCGAGGGCGCGGGAACTGCTTGGCGAATCCTATGAGAGCGCCCTGGCAGATGCGCGCATCGATGCCTACCTGAAGCGGGTGTACGAATTGTTCGGGCGGACCTCCACCCTGGAGAAGAGCGGGGTGCCGCGATTGATCTACGGCGGACGCTGGCTCGTGCCCGAGGTGGACGAGGCGGATGCGCTCCTGGCACTCATCCGCTCGGAACTGGGCACAGAACTTTAATTGACTTAACATTGTACCACCAATTATCTACCGTTATGTATAAGCATCTTTTACCCTGCCTGGCCGCACTGGTCTTGGGTCAGGCCCTTCTCCCCGCACAGGAGAAGTACGAAATCAACGGCATCGACATGACGCGTGTCGAATACGAGCATTTCAAGAATCCCGATCGGGAATTCCGGGGCGTGCGCTTCATCAGCCTGAACCTCGACCGCTCCACGGAGCAGTCCATGCGGGATGCCGTCGAGCGTGATTTCAAAACCGACAAGTGGGGCTCCTTCGTGCTGATCGCCGGCGGCGGCAGCACGGCCGGCCTGTCCGACGAATATCTCGCCGGCTCCGGCCGGCAGCGGAAGGAGACCGGCATCGCCTACCTCAGCGAGGATTATTTCAAACTCTACCGGGCCGCCATCGAGAAGGGCCTGGAACTGGGCTTCAAGTGCACCACCCTCTATGATGAGTGGGAATATCCGAGCGGTATGGTGGAGGGCCTGTTCTACAGCCGCTACCCGCAGGACTGCGCCAAGAGCCTGGAGATGGAGGAGAAAGACGTATCGGGCCGCGCCCAGACCGTGACCCTCACCATGCCCGAAAGCGGGATCTATATGGGGTCCGTGCTGATGAACCTCGACACCTACGAAAGGCGGGATGTCAGCAGCTCCTTCCGCGACGGGACCCTGCGCTGCAACATTCCCGCGGGCAACTGGAAACTGATGCTCTTCTGGCTCGATCCCGCTTTCGCCCCGCGTTCCAGCAAGGGCGGATTCGTGGACTATATGGACCGGGAGGCGGTCGCGAAATACATCGAAATGAGTTTCGGCGCCTATTATGCTCACCTGTCCGAGTTCTTCGGCACCGTAATCCGCCGGACTTTCTACGACGAGCCCACGATGATGCTCCAGGGCGGGCGGATGTGGACGCCGAAGTTCAACGAAGGCTTCCGCGCACGCTACGGCTATGATCCGATGACCCTCTATCCGGCGTTGTGGTACAACATCGGTCCCGAGACGGCCTCGGCCCGCAATGCCCTGTTCGGCTTCCGCGCGGATCTGTTCGCCGAGAATTACATCGGCCAGGTGTCCGAGTGGTGCCGCGCCCACGGCATCAAGGGCGGCGGCCACCTCGACCAGGAAGAGACCCGCAACCCCGTCGGTCCCAACGGCGACCTGATGAAGGCGTTCAAGTACCAGGACGTCCCGGCTACGGACGATATCTATTATCCCGGCCGCTCCAACGTCGGCTACAAGGTCGTCTCCTCCTCGGCCTACAACTGGGACAAGCCCGAGATGTTCACGGAGACCTTCGCCGCCTACAGCCGGCCGCAGTACGCCGCCCTGACCCCCGAGAACTACAAGCGGGTTTCCCTGGACCAGATGGCGATGGGTACCAACATCCAGATCGAGTTCGAGCAGAAGTTCGACGGCATCGACTACTTCCTCGGCCGCGGGGGCTATATGCTGCGCGGCGGCCGCCACGTCGCCGACGTGGCCGTGGTCTATCCGATCGCCGCACTCCAGACGGCCTACTCCTTTCCTTCCAAGCAGCAGAACGGGCATTACTATGCCTATATGGGCGGCATCCTGCCTCCCGAGATCGACTATATGGATGTGGGAGAGAGTCTTTTCCGCGGCCTTCGCGTGGATTATACCTACCTCCATCCCGAGGTGCTGGTGGAGAAGTGCAGCGTGGAAGGCAAGGAACTGCGCCTGAACAACACCAACAACTGGGAGCAGTACAAGGTGCTGGTCCTGCCGGGCGGCGACACCTTCTCCGCCGATGCGGCCGCCCGCGTGCTGGAGTTCTTCCGTGCCGGCGGTACGGTCATCGCCACCAGCAAGCTGCCCCGCTGGTCCGCCGAGCCGGGCCGGGACCAGGAGATCCGGGACATGGTCTATGAGGTCTTCGGGATGTCCGACATCAAGCCGATGACCTGCAACGTGCGGCACGCCACCTACCGTTTCCTCAACATCTTCACCCAGACCAATTCGGCTGGCGGACGCGGCTATTTCATCGCCCATCCCTACACCTCGACCCTGGAGGAGATCCTCGCCGAGGCGGTCCCGGTGCGGGACATCGACCTGGGCGTGAAGGCGGACTACTACGTCAAGATGGATCACGACTACGAGGGTGCCCTGACCTATACGCACAAAGTGCGGGGCGGCAAGGACCTCTACTTCATCTCCAATTCCACGGATGCGCCGGTACAGATGCAGGTGGCCCTGCGCGGTGCGAAGAACAGTGTCGAGCTCTGGGATCCGCAGACCGGTGAGCGCCACACCGTCGAGGCCGTGCGCTCCGAGCGCCGCGCAGCCCGCCGCGCCGCACCCCGCGGAGATGCCGAGCAGGCCCCTTCGCTGGGCTTCGTGACGGAATTCCCGCTGGAATTGCCGGCCCTGACAGGCTGCTTCATTGTGGCGGAATAAGTTTTTGC
Organism: Bacteroidales bacterium; assembly: GCA_016290835.1. Taxonomy (GTDB): domain Bacteria; phylum Bacteroidota; class Bacteroidia; order Bacteroidales; family UBA932; genus Cryptobacteroides. The sequence goes on from JAEEVG010000014.1 coordinate 5,258, forward strand.
TTATCTTTGTGCGCTTTTTCGATTATGATGGAGATCTCTCAACGGGCTCAGAACATGCCGTCTTCCCCGATCCGGAAGCTGGCACCCTATGCCGACGCCGCCAAGCGCAACGGCGTTCACGTCTATCATCTCAACATCGGCCAGCCGGACATCCCGACGCCCCAGTGCGGCCTGGATGCCGTCAAGGCCATCGACAGGTCCATCCTGGAGTACAGCCCCTCGGACGGCTACCTGTCGCTGCGCACCAAGATGGTCCAGTACTATGCCGAATACGGCATCTACCTATCCCCGGAGGAGATTATCATCACCGCCGGTGGCTCCGAGGCCGTGCTGTTCGCCTTCCTTGCCTGCCTGAGTCCGGGCGATGAGGTGATCATCACGGACCCGTTCTATGCCAACTATATGGCGTTCGCCATCTCGGTGGGCGCCGTGGTCAAGAGCGTCAAGACCTGCATCGAAGATGGCTTCCGCCTGCCTACGGTCGAGGCATTCGAAGAGCAGATCACCCCGCGTACCAAGGCCATCCTCATCTGCAACCCCAACAACCCCACGGGTTACCTTTATACCCGCAAGGAGATGCAGCGCCTGCGCGACATCGTCAAGAAGCACGACCTGTTCCTGTTCAGCGACGAGGTCTATCGCGAGTTCATCTACACCGGGATGCCCTACATCTCCGCCTTCCACATGGAGGGGATAGACCAGAACGTCGTCCTGTTCGATTCCGTGTCCAAGCGCTATTCGGAGTGCGGCATCCGCATCGGCTGCCTCTGCACCAAGAACCGGGCGGTCCGGGAGGCCGTGATGAAGTTCTGCCAGGCGCGGCTGTCGCCGCCGTTGCTGGGCCAGATCGTGGCCGAGGCTTCGGTGGGCGTACAGAAGGAGTATCTCCAGAATGTCTATGAGGAGTACCTGGAACGCCGCAATTTCCTGGTCGACGGGCTCAACAAGATTCCCGGCGTGTATTCGGCCATTCCGATGGGCGCCTTCTATACGATGGCCAAACTGCCCGTGGACGATGCCGAGAAGTTCTGCCTCTGGTGCCTGAGTGATTTCCAGTACGAGGGGGCGACCGTGATGCTCGCGCCCGGTGCCGGTTTCTATACGGAGCCGGGGGAGGGACGCCAGGAGGTCCGGATCGCCTATGTGCTTTGCAAAGAAGATCTCGCCCGGGCCCTGACCGTACTGCAAAAGGCACTCGAAGCCTATCCGGGACGCCAGTAAAGCTGTCCGTCCGGACAGCGACTGGTTAGTAGTAGTGGAGGAAGGCGACCAAAAGTCGCCTTCCTTTTTTTTCGGTGGGCTGCCCCTGCCGCCGCTTTTGGGCGGAAAGCCCGGAACAAGAAAAGTTGACTCTATTCCCGGACACCTCTCTGCCAATCGCGTCAACTTTTTGTCTGTCAGGCGCGGAGAAGGCCCCCGGCGCTCCTGGCGAACATTTTTGCATTCCCGGAGCAAAATGACGTGTCCCTGCTCCCGGAAACATATATTTTTGCTATATTGCGGAAGGGAAGTGAAAAATCGTATTTCTAAAATAATATTTCACGCTTCTGAAGATCTCCCCTATGAAGGCTATAAAAACCCTTATAGCCTCTGGTGATTCAAAGCAAAAAAGGCAAAGAGGGTGACTGAAACAACTTCAGTCACCCTCTTTTAAAGTTGTGTTCGGCCGTAAGGCTTATTTCGCGGGGGAGAGGTCGAAGATGTAGATGTCGAAGCAGTAGGGGGCGAGGTTGACTTCGACGGAGCGGTCCAGGGAGCGGAGCTGGGCGCGGGTGGGTTTCCCGCCGGCGGCCTGGACGCGTTCGGCGGCCGTCACGGGCCGGCCGGAGAAGGCGCCGCGCACCGGGGCGATCTGCTCCGGAAGCTCAATGGAATTGTCCTCATAGAGTTTGTCGGTGGTGAAGCGGACGCGCTCCACGGGGGCGATCTCCTGGCCCTTCTTCAGGCCGGTGAAGTTCAGCGCGAGGGTGCGGGGCTCCGCGGCGGTGTTGACCACCTTGACATAGATCTTGCCGCCGTCGATCACCGAGCTGGCGAAGATGCCGTCCTGGCCTTCTGCGCCCGACACGGTGGCACCGTCCATCGTGGTCCGCAGGACATTCTGTCCCTTGAACTCGGAATACAGCGACTGGACGTGCCAGCTGGCGGTGCGGAAGGACTTGAGGTTGTCATACCAGATCAGGTCCGGACGCCACTGCCAGCCCTCGACGTGGGCGAAGAGCGGGGCGTAGGTGGCCATGTGCACGACGTCGGCGTTGCGCTCCAGGCCGGTCATGAAAGCCGCCTCGAGCAGCGAAGCGTAGAAATGGTTGAGCTTGCGGCCGCGGGCGTGGCAGGCATATTCGCCGGCGAAGACCTTCGGGCCCTTGCGGTCATAATTATCGTAGCGGGCGCCCTGGCTGAGGAACCACTCGTAGGGGCGATAGAAATGCTCATCCACGAGGTCGGCGTTCAGGCGGCGCATCTCGGGCCAGAGATAGTCGAACTGCTTGCCCTCGGAGTCGGGCCCGGACGAGCCGACGATCTTGATCTCGGGGTGGGCGGCGCGGATGGCCTTGAGGAAGGGCTCCAGGTGCTCGGGGTATTCCGGACCCCACTGCTCGTTGCCGATGCCGAGGAACTTGAGGTTGAACGGGGCGGGATGCCCCATCTCGGCGCGCAGCGCGCCCCACTTCGTGTCGGTGGAGCCGTTGGCGAACTCGATCAGGTCCAGGGCGTCCTGGATGTAGGGCTGCAGTTCCGCCACGGGGACGTGGGCGTCGGGCGAATCGTTCTGGAACTGGCAGGCGAGGCCGCAGCTCAGGATCGGGAGCGGCTCGCTGCCGATCTCCTCGCTGAGCTGGAAGAACTCGAAGAAGCCCAGGCCGTAACTCTGGAAATAGTCCGGGAAGAAACGGTGCGGGAAGGTGTACTCCCAGCGGTTCTCGTTGAGAGGCCGGTTCTCTACGGGACCGACGGTATTCTTCCAGTTGTAGCGGGTGTCGAGGTCCGTGCCCTCGACGATGCAGCCGCCAGGGAAGCGGAAGATGCCGGGATGCAGGTCCGCAAGGGCCTGGGCAAGGTCCTTGCGCATACCGTTGCGGTGACCCATCCAGGTATCGGTGGGGAAGAGCGAGACGTGCTCGAGGTCCACCGTTACGTTCCGGCTCTCCAGGAAGATGCGCAGGGTGGCCTTGGGATCCGTCTTGCCGGCTTTCATCTCCACTTCATACTGCTTCCAGTCGCGGGAATCGACGGTGACCTTCGCCTGGGTGAAATATTGCTGTTCGCCCATCGAGGCGGTATTGATGAACTCGACGCGGAGCACGGCCTTGCCGCCCTCCGGGACGCGTGCCCAGACGCTGAAGCGGTAGGTCTCGCCTTCTTTGAGGCCGATCCCGAAGAATCCCTCATTGTCCAGGCCGGTCCATTTGTGCGGATGGCCGGGGTCGAAGAGGCGGACATAGTGAGGGTTGCGATCGAAAGGGCCGTCTCCCCGGACCTCCACACGGCCGAAAGCTTTCCAGCCCTGGAGCGGGTCCTGCGGGAATTCGAACGAGCGATTCTTGATCAGTTCGGCATAGAGACCGCCGTCGGCGGCGAAATTGATGTCTTCGAAGAAGATGCCGTACATAGTCGGCTGGATGGGGGCACCGGGTTTGGAAACCTGGATGTCGATCGGGCCGGCGAAGGCGCTGAGCGCGAGCGAAAGGGCCGCGGCAGCAGAAAGAATGCGGGAAAATTTCATATAGTGACAGGGTCTTAGGATGCGTGAATATAGTAAAAAAACCGCAGCTATGAAAATGCCGGCCCGGCGTTCAACTCGTTTCCCGGGTGAAGATCTCCTCGAACAGCGCGTGCAGGCGGGGCCGGTCTGCAATCAGCGAGCGGAGCTGGGCGAGTTTGGCGGCGTTCGGTGATTCGGGGATCCAGAGTTTGAGGTACCCCCCCTCGGCGTATTTTTCGCCCAGGTGCTGCAGGGTACGCTCCCAGTGTGCGGCACGGTCGAGTTCCGGATAATGGTCCAGGCCATATTGGATGGTGCGCGCTACGATGGTCTCCGGCTCGATCTGCCGGTCCGCCTCTGCGATGATGCGTCCGAGCAGGCTGCGGGGATCGTGGTCCAGGGAAGCGCGATGGTCTTCGGCCGCCCGGGCGATCTCCTCGATTTGCTCCGGGGAGAACCAGCGGGGCAGGAAGGGATCCTCCCGGATGATGCGTCCCGAGATGAGGTGATGGGTCCGGCGGTCTTCGCACAGGCCGGTGTCGTGGAAGGCCGCTGCGGCATAGACCATGTCGGGATCCACGGGGTAGAAAGCGGCGAGCGCCAGGGCGTCCCGGATGACGCGCTCCACGTGCGGCCGCCGGTGTGCCTTGTCGAAAGCGTCATAGCGGGGGAGAATCTCCGCTTCGACGTAAGCCTGCAGGGTGGGATAATCCTTTTCCATGGCACGAAAATACGATTTTTTTTGCATCTTTACATTGTGAAACCCTGCATTCTGCTGAGCCTGCTGTTGCTGCTGAGCCTGCCTGCCCGGGCAGGCGAGCCGTATTTCTGCACCCGGCCGGGCCGGACGCTTTATTACGAACGCACCGAGGCCGGCAGCGGAAAGCTCCGCCGCACGACCACCTTTGAGATTGACGCAGTGCGCCAGGACCCTTCCGGCCGCATGGTCGAGTACTTATTCACCCTCCGCCGGCCGGGCGGTGCGGCCTTGTATGGGGGCGCGGCGAAGATGCAGGTGGAGATCGCCCCGGACGGCACCGTCCGGATGGACCTGGGAAGTACGCTGATCGCGATGTTGCAGAACCTGCTCCCGCGGGCCGCTTTCCGCTCGACCGGCACCCGGGCCCTGCTGCCCCCGGAGATGCGTCCCGGCGACCGCCTGCCGGATGCCCGCTGCGTCGTGGAGGGAGCGGGGATGAAATACCGGATCGATGTCACGGAGCGCGAGGTGCTCCGTCCCGAGCGGCTGGCGACCCCGGCCGGGACCTTCGATTGCGTCGTTGTACGCGAGCACAAGGTCGAGCGCGGTCCCGGACGATACCGCGACACGATCTCGGATAGCTGGTACGCCCCGGGCGTGGGTTATGTCCGGCACGATACTTATGACAAGAATCTCCGCCTGGAGACGACGGAAATCCTGAAAAAATATTAAATTTGTAAGATTGTAAGTTTGCGAAATGAAAAAGTGGATCCCGATCCTGTGTGCCACCCTGCTGTCGAGTCTCCCGTCGGCGGCCCAGCTTGTCAGCCACGCAGACAGCGTGGCGCAGCGTCTCGCTGCGGCGGGTTTTGCGAACGTCCGTGCCGCCGAGACGCCGGAATTCACGGTCTATACCGTTGAAAACGATTATTACAAAATACCGGCGGAAGGCTTCGTCCGCGCCGTCCAGATCATCGAGGGCGCCGGCCTGGACGGGACCCGGCCGGTCAAACTGATCGGTACAAATAGCAAGATTCCGGAACTGACGATCACCTACGATCCGCAGATCGGCGTGTGGCGGGCCACCAAGCGCCTGGATGCCTCCTGGGATGCCGTCCGGAACAAGGAGCGGCTCAATGATTCCTTCCTCAAGACGAACTTGATCCTCTATCCCTCCTTATCTTTGACGAATCTGGTCATCGATCAGGTATACCAGAGTCTTTGGGAAATCAAGCCCACGCTGGAGGTGCCGCTGTGGAAGGGAGCCCGGTTCACCTATCAACTGATCATCCCCATTTATACGGACTTCATCGACGCCAGTTATAAAAAAATCCATCCGGGTTTCATCACGCTGTCCCAGCGCTTCCGGGATCCCTGGCACCTGAACATCCTTGGCAAGGTGACGGTCGGCAATATGTCCAACCGCCGTTACGGAGCGATGCTCGAAGCTGCCTGGTGGTTCCCCAACGAGCGATTCTGGCTGGATGCCAATGCGGGTGTCGTCTCTCCGGCAATGTTCAACGGGTTCCAGTGGCGTTACGCTCTGGAGCCGATGTTCATCTTCGGCCTGGCAGGCAATTACTACAACCCTTCCCTCCAGACCCAGTTCATCTTGCGGGCCCAGCGTTTCCTGTATGGGGATTACGCGCTCAAATATGAGATGATACGGCATTTCCGCCACTGTTCCGTCGGTTTTTATGCCGAGTGGGGGGTGGAGATCTATGACAGGATTTATTACACACCGAAACTCAACGGCGGTTTCCGTTTCCAGATTGCACTGCCGCCTTTCCGCATGAAGCGCCACGGCTATATCCCCAAGATTACGACCTCCGGCCAGATGGGAATGAACTACAATGCCAACAACGAACAGCGTTTTTACCAGGAACTCCGCACGGAGGCAGACGACAATATTATGAGCAGAAACTACTTAAACCCCTATTATATTAATATGGAGTTATCTCGATGAAATTTTCAAAAATATTTGTTTTTTATCTTTTTCTGCAGTACCTTTGTCGGTTGTATAGTATAACTATGTCCAATTGTGGGCTTGCACTACGAAACAGGAATTAAGTTTAATGTTTAATATTTATTTTAAAGAAATGAAAAAGTTTTTTTCGCTTATCGCGTTAGTTGGTGTGTTTGCCGCTTGCCAGCCTGAGAAGATCCAGACGGCATTCACTCTCGCCGGCGGTTCCGCGACGATCAATGTCAAGGTTGTTGACATCAACAACCATGGGGACTATTCCGGCACCTACACCCTTACGTCTACCGCCGGCACCGTTTCCGGCAACACGGTGACCATTTCTGCTGGTGAGAGCACGAAGCTCGCGGGCCAGACGGTGACCGTTACCGTCAACGGACCGAAGTTCGTGAAGCCTTACACCTACGATGTGCTCGTCCCCGACGTGCTCCCTGGTGGCCAGGCCGCTATCAACGCCATCATCGTCGTCGGTGAGGGTGGTGACTACTCTTACGAAATCAAAGAGTCTGATGTTGCTACCGATGAGGAGGTTGAGATGATCAATGTCCACGACTATCCTGTCAAGACCATCGACGGTGTGAACTGGTATGTCAACGAGTCCGAGTTCCTCCTGGAAGGCGACGTCGAGTACGATGTGGTCACTGGTTCCTCTTTCCTCGAGGGTTCCGCCAAGGTCGGCTTCGAGGGTGTCCTTTCCAATCTCAAGGAGATCTATACTGAGCCTACTGTGAAGGTCGTGAATCACCTTCCCATCACGGTTTCCGCTTATGCGATCTGGAGGGCTTTCGCTACCTATACTACGACGCTTCGCACCCTCACGGTCACGGCTAAGAACAACAAGACCGGTGAGACGTTCGAGAAAGTTGTCGAGGCCAAGGTCAGACTGCTCTCTTCCACTCAGGCTGAGTTCGAGGAGAAGGCCAATCCTGACACCCACGGACACTATGTCCACGGCCAGGGTGAGCCCGGTGGCGCCAACAATGCCGGTGGTGGTATCGTCTATAGCGAGTAATCCTCAAGTATTCATTGTCTAACGAAATTAAAAACACAACGATATGAAACTGAAAGTTCTCGCCCTGTCTATCGCTCTTGCAGCCGGTATGTTTGCTGCAAACGCCCAGGCTGTCTACAAGGGAAATGACACGTTCATCGGCATCGGTGGCGGTATCATCTCCGTCAACAACAAGGGTTTCAACACCCCTTCCTTCTACGGCAATATCATGGTCGGCCGTTATATCACTCCGGTTTGGGGTGTCCGCGGTGTCATCGGTGGTCCCTTCGAGACCCTCGATGCCGTTCAGGGGAATGCCTTTGATATGACTACCAACAACCCTCGTCCGTACAAGAACCAGCTCTTCGGTGAGTTCAACCTCGATGGTATGGTCAACTTCTCCAACATCTTCGCTGACGATCTCGCCCGCTTCGATGTCTATGGTTTCATCGGCCCGCAGCTGAATGTTTCCAAGGAGAATTCCGTGCTCGTCAACACCGCCACCGCTCAGGATGTGTTCTTTGTCAAGGAAGCCACTGATCCGAAGGTCCGCTTCGGCGCCAGCGCCGGTCTCGGTCTCGGTTACAACTTCACCAACGCTTTCGAGCTCGCTCTCGAGGGCCGCTATGGCATCACCCCGTCCGTCTTCGGCGACGCCAGCCAGTTCCGCAAGGCTGAGGGCACCGGCCGCGTGACCCTCAACGCCATCTGGACCATCGGTGGCAAGCATGGCAAGTTCGCCCGTGCCGCCGCTGCCGCTGCCGCTGCCGGCTACCTCTCCAAGGAGGCTGCTGACGCGCTGGCCCGCGAGTATGCTAACAAGCACCCGAAGATCGTCGAGAAGGTCGTCGAGAAGGAGGTCATCAAGGAGGTCGAGAAGTACATCAACAACGAGATCCCTGCTTCCACCGCTGTCTTCTTCGATATCAACAAGGCTACCCTCACCCAGAAGGACAAGGCTCGCCTGCAGGTCTATGCCGAGTCTATGAAGAATGCTGACGCTACCTTCTCCGTGGCCGGCTACGCTGACAAGAAGACCGGTACTGCGAAGATCAACCAGACCCTCTCCGAGAAGCGTGCCAAGGCTGTCTATGACTACCTCATCAGCCTCGGTATCCCTGCCAGCAAGATGGAGACTTCCGCCCACGGTGGTGTCGATCCTATCTTCTTCAACAACGATGTGCTGAGCCGCACCGTGATTATCAAAGCGAAATAGTTTTCTCTTTAGATAAATATTATTCGTGAGGACCCGCAAGCAATTGCGGGTCTTCTTTTTTCTCCCTTTCTTTTCCTATCTTTGCGCTATGAAGTGCATCAGCAGGTTTGAATCGATCTATCACCGCTCTCCTCAGGCGGTTGCTTTTTGTCCCTATCGCGTATGCCCCGTCGGAGCACACGTCGACCACCAGTATGGCAAGGTCAGCGGTTTCGCTATCGACAGAGGCATACACATCGCCTACGACACCAAACTCAACGGTATCGTCGAACTGGCCTCCTTGCAGTTTCCGAAACGAGCACAGTGGCACGTCCGGGACGTGTTCGAGACCCGGCGCGGAGACTGGGCGGATTATCTGCGCGGAGCGACCATCGAACTGGTCCGGCGCTATCCGATCCGGAACGGAATCAGCGGCGTGATCGAAGGCACTTTGCCGATCGGCGGCCTGTCTTCGTCGGCGGCCGTGACCATCGCCTTCCTGAAGGCGCTCTGCAGGGTCAATGACCTGCATCCCGCCCAGCATGAACTGATCGAGATGGCTTTGATGGCGGAAATCAATTATGTGGGTGTGTCCGTGGGCAAGTTGGACCAGTGTTGTGAGGTCTATTCGAAAAAGGATCATCTGCTCTATCTCGACACCCTCGATGATTCGTTTGAATTGATTCCGGCCGCTCCGGGCGTCAAACCCTGGAAGATCGGTATCTTCTTCTCCGGATTGGAGCGCAATCTCCAGTCCAGCCGTTACAATATGCGTGTTGACGAAGTGCGCAGCGCGGCCTATGCCCTGAAAGCCTATGCCGGGATGGAATATGGCAAGTTCCGCGAGACGCATCTCCGCGAGGTGCCCCGCGAGGTGTATGACCGCTTCAAAGACCGTCTTCCCGAGACCTGGCGGCGGCGGGCAGAGCATTTCTACACGGAGTTCGAGCGGGTAGAACGCGGTGCAGCCGCCTGGCGCGCCGGGGATATCGAGACCTATGGGCGGATCTCCACGGAGAGCGGGCATTCCTCGATCTACAACTGGGAGACGGGATCGCCTGAACTCAAGTTGCTCTACGAACTCATCGTCCGCCAGGACGGCGTCTATGGCGGCCGCTTCAGCGGCGCCGGCTTCAAAGGCTGCTGCATGGCCTTGATCGATCCGGCATATGAGGACAGCATCGCCTCCGCGGTCCGCCGGGCCTATATAGCTGAATTCCCCGCACTTGCGGATAGATTCCTGTATAGCGGATGCTATTCTTCGAACGGACTGAGCCTATGAAATGTCTGATTCTGGCTGCGGGGTATGCCACCCGCCTTTATCCGCTTACGGAGAACTTCCCCAAACCATTACTCAAAGTAGGGGAGAAGACCATCCTGGACTGGCTGATCGATGATGTCGCGGCTTCCGGGGAGGTGGATGGCTTCGTAGTGATCTCCAATCACAGATTCGCCTCCATGTTCCGCGAATGGGCTCCGGAAGGCGTTGTGGTCGTAGACGACGGCACTTCCTCCAACGAGACGCGGCTGGGGGCTGTCCGCGACATTCAATTCGCCATCGGGCAGCTCGGCCTGGACGAGGACCTGCTGGTGATCGCCGGAGACAATGTGCTGGACTTTAGCCTGGGGGCTTTCCTGCGCTACGCCCGCTCCAAAGGGACTTCCTGTGTGATGCGCTATTATGAGCCCGACGAAACCCGGCTGCACAAGAGCGGGGTCGTCGAGGTGGATGCGCAGGACCGCATCCTGTCGATGGAGGAGAAACCCGCGGCTCCGAAGAGCCGCTGGTGCTGTCCGCCCTTCTATTTCTATACGTGCGCGGATGCGCGCCGCGTGGGCGAGGCCATCGCTTCGGGATGCCCCGTGGATGCACCCGGGTCCCTTGCCGCCTGGCTGGCGGCCCGGACGGCCGTCCACGCGATGGAAATGCCGGGCCACCGCTATGATATCGGCAATCTGGCGAGTTATAAACAGGTGAGTGCCACTTACAAAGGAATAACGGAGATTTGACAATCTCCGTTTTTTTATTATATTTGCATATTGTATAATAGGCATCGACTATGCTCGAGGAGATCAAGTCCAATATAGCCAAGCTGGTGGCACAATACGAGGCCGAGAGGCAGCGGGCGGACCATCTTGCACAGCGGCTTGCCACGAGCGAAGAAAAATGCCTGCGGTACAAGGAGCAGATTGCGAATTTGAACCAACAGATAGACAACCTCGAATTGATGCGGGCGTTCCAGGCATCCGGGGATCCCCAGGAGTCGAAAGAACGCATTGCGAGACTGATCCGGGAGATTGACAAATGCATAAAGCTGCTGGAGAGTTGATATGGCACAGGACATTACGTTGAAAGTTGCTGGCAAGTCTTATAGCCTCAGCGCCGCTTCTCCGGAGATGGAGCAGTTGATGCGCCTGGCTGCGCAGGACGTGTCGGCGATGATGACCAAGTTCGATGCCCGCTTCCCCGACAGCAGTCCGGAGGACAAGCTGGTGTTCGTGGCCATCCAGGAGGCGGCCGGCAAGCTTTCCGCGCAGAAGAAGATGTCCCGCCTGGTCGAGGAGGTCCAGACGCTCGAAAGCGATGTGGCCGCCTATCTGGAAGGTATGAAAAAGTAAATAGCCGTCAGGCCCATCTTCTGAAAACAACAAGTTCTTCGGAACCGGGTCTACTCGTCCTGAGGAAGGCAGGCCCGCTACGACGGGAAGCCCGGGACAGGACGGAGCCCAAAACATAATCAGAGGCTTTCTGAAAGCTCGGCTGACGGCTTTTTTCTTTTTCTTCAATGCAGTATCTGCTTCTCCCGGCGGATACTTTTTTATTATATATATTATGTTTTTATACTACATCCTAGCCGCAGTTGCAGGTGCCGTCCTGGCCCTTGCAATTTATATACTGGTCACCAGGATCATCTCCAAGGGACGCGCCGATGCCATCATCGAGAAGGCGAATCTCGAGGCAGAGAATGTCAAACAGCAGAAGATCCTCCAGGCCAAGGAGAAATTCCTCCAGCTCAAAGGAGAGCATGAGAGTTTCGTGAACAAGAAGAACAACGAGCTTCGCGAGCGGGAGAACAATATCCGTTCCCGCGAAGGGCAGCTCAAAGAACAGGCCGGCGAGTTGAACCGCCGCCAGCACGACCTGGACTCCCAGAAGGGGCAGGTCAATGCCTTGAAGAACAAGCTGGACGCGAAGCTCGAGGAATGTGAGCGCGTCACCGCCCAGGTCAACAAGGAACTGGAGAACATCGCCGGGATGACCGCCGAGGACGCCCGCAAGATGCTGGTCGAGAATATGAAGGCGGAAGCCCGTACCGAGGCCCAAGCCTATATCAACGACACGATGGACGAGGCGCGGCTCAATGCCGCCCGGGAGGCCAAGCGCATTGTGATCAATACGATCCAGCGCACCGCCACGGAGACGGCCATTGAGAATGCCGTCACCACTTTCCCCATCGAGAACGACGAAGTCAAGGGCCGCATCATCGGCCGCGAGGGCCGCAATATCCGCGCCCTGGAGGCTGCCACGGGCGTGGAGATCGTGGTGGACGACACCCCGGACGCCATCCTGCTGTCTGCCTTCGATCCTGTCCGCCGCGAAGTTGCGCGTCTGTCGCTGCACCAGCTGGTGATCGACGGCCGCATCCATCCCGCCCGCATCGAGGAGGTGGTGGCCAAGGTCAGCAAGCAGCTCGAGGATGAGATTCTCGAGACCGGCAAGCGCACCTGCATCGATATGGGCATCCACGGACTCAACCTCGAACTCGTCAAGCTCATCGGCCGGATGAAATACCGTTCGTCTTATGGCCAGAACCTGCTCCAGCACTCCCGCGAAGTGGCCAACATCTGTGCGATCATGGCTTCCGAGCTGGGGCTGAACCCCAAGATCGCCCGCCGCGCCGGCCTGCTGCACGATATCGGCAAAGTCAGCGACGTGGATCCCGAGCTGCCGCACGCCATCCTCGGCGCTAAGCTCGCGGAGCAGTACAAAGAGCGTCCCGAGATCTGCAATGCCGTGGGCGCCCACCACGAGGAGATGGAGATGACCTCCATCTACGCCCCGCTGGTGCTGGTCGGAGATGCCATTTCCGGCGCCCGCCCGGGTGCCCGCCGCGAGGTGATCGAGTCCTATATCAAGCGCCTCAAGGGAATGGAAGACCTGGCGGCCTCCTATCCCGGCGTGACCAAGTCATACGCCATCCAGGCTGGCCGCGAGCTCCGCGTGATTGTGGGAGCCGACGAGGTTACCGACGAACAGGCCGCCCGCCTGTCCACGGACATCGCCCAGCGTATCCAAGATGAGATGACCTATCCGGGGCAGGTGAAAATCACCGTCATCCGTGAGACCCGTTCCGTCGCCATCGCCAAGTAGCGGGATATGTTACGCATTTTCCTTCTTGTGCTGGCCTTGCAGGCCACGCCGCAGATTCATTGGAAGTCCGAGGTCAAGACGTCTTCGGGTGGAAACCAGATCGTGTTGACGGGCGAGCTCGACGAAGGCATCGACCACGTGACCGGGACGGTGACGTATATGCCTTGCGAGGGCGATGCGTGCTATATGCCGGTCGACTGGGATTTCGAAGAATTTATCAAGACTGCCGGGTCTGCAGCAGGTGTTGTTCCGGAACTGGATCTCGAAACAGCTCCTGCATCAGCCGGTCAGGGTAGTGTCTCCGGAGACACTACCCTGCCGGCAGCAGGAGCGGGAACCGAGGGAGGTGATCTTTGGGCGCTGATTTTGGAGGCGATTTTGTGGGGCTTCGCGATGCTGCTGACGCCCTGCGTGTTCCCGATGGTCCCGATGACCGTCTCCTTCTTCATGAAAGGCAGCGAAACGCCCCGCCAGGGCCGCCTCAAAGCCTTCTTGTACGGACTTTTCATCGTCCTGCTTTATACCGTCCCGATCAGCCTGATCATCGGCATAACCTGGATTATCGGCGGCAGCGGCGTCACGGCCGACATCTTCAACTGGCTCTCGACCCACTGGCTGCCCAATATCATTTTCTTCCTGGTCTTCCTGGTTTTCGCTGCCAGTTTCTTCGGCGCCTTCGAGATCACCCTGCCCTCCAGCTGGACCAACAGTGCCGACAAGAACAGCGACCGCAAAGGCCTGGCCGGCATCTTCTTCCTGGCCCTGACCCTGGTGCTGGTCAGCTTCAGCTGCACCGGCCCCATCGTCGGCACGGTCCTGATCAAGAGCACGCAGGGCGAATTCTGGACGCCGATGGTCACGATGCTGGCCTTCAGCGTAGCCTTCGCCCTCCCGTTCACGATCCTGGCGCTCTTCCCTTCGCTGCTCAAGAAGCTCCCGAAGAGCGGCGGCTGGCTTAACTCGGTCAAGGTCGTACTCGGTTTCATCGAGATCGCCCTGGGCTTGAAGTTCCTCAGCACGGCCGACCAGACCTATCACTGGCACCTGCTGGACCGGGAGGTCTACCTGGCCATCTGGATCGCCGTCTTCTTCCTGCTCGGACTCTACCTGCTGGGCAAGATCCGCTTCAAGAACGACACTCCGCTGGAATACCTCTCCGTCGGCCGCCTGGCTCTTGCCATCGGCGTTTTCGCCTTTGTCGTCTACCTGGTTCCCGGCATGTGGGGCGCCCCGCTCAAGGGCATTTCCGGCTACCTGCCGCCGATGGAAACGCAGGATTTCGTCCTGGGCTCCGGAGGAGGCGGAACAGGCGTTTCCGCGGTTCAGCTCGAGAATGAGGCCCTTCCCGACGGGATGATACGCATTGCGCACAATTTGCCTGCCTACGACAATCTGGAGGACGGCCTGGCTGCTGCCAAGGCTTCAGACAAGCCGGTCTTCCTGGATTTCACGGGTTACGGCTGCGTGAACTGCCGGGAGATGGAATCGCGCGTGTGGTCGGATCCCGAAGTACTCCGGCGGCTGCGGGAGGACTTCGTAATCGTGGCCCTGCACGTGGATGACAAGACCAAGTTGCCTGAATCGAAATGGGTTGTCAACGACCAAGGCAAGACGCTCAAGGACGTGGGCCGGGTCAACTCCTACATCGCTCTCCACGACTTCGGCGTCAACGCCCAGCCCAATTACTTCCTGCTGGACGGCGACGGCCGCCGCCTCGCAGGGCCGCGGCCGTACAACTTGGACATCCAGGGATTTATCGACTTCCTCGATTCCGCGCTATAGCGCGGCGATGATTTTGGAGAAAAGCTCCGTCATCCTGGTGGCGGCGGCGTCGGCCTGCTGGACGACTTCGCCGCCATCGTGGAATTCCTTTGATTCGTTGTCCACGTTGGTGGCATTGGTGACGACGGACATGCCGAAGACACGCATCCCGCAATGGCGTGCGACGATGACTTCGGGGATGGTGGACATACCCAGCAAGTCGGCGCCGATGGTGCGATAGAAGCGAACTTCGGCAGGGGTCTCGTAGGTCGGGCCCGTGCTGCCGAAATAGACGCCTTTCTTCAGGGTGATGCCCATCTGGGCGGCACAATCTTCCGCAATTTTCTGCAACTCCAGATCGTAGGCGCAGGTCATATCCAGGAAACGCGGTCCGAATTCATCCAGATTGGGACCGATCAGCGGATTGGGGAACAAACTGATGTGGTCGCGGATGATTACCAGGTCGCCGACCCGGAAGTCGGGATTGCAGCCGCCGGCTGCGTTGGAAACGAAGAGGAACTTTACCCCGAGCACGGCCAGGGTGCGGACGCCGATGGTCACGAGTTCCATCGGGTAGCCCTCGTAGTAATGGAACCGTCCCTGCATTGCGATGACGTATTTTCCGCCGAGCGTCCCGAAAATCAGATTCCCCTTGTGGCCGATGGCCGTGGACACCGGAAATCCCAGAATGTTCTTGTAGGGGATGACGATGGGATCTTCGATCCGGTCGGCGAGACGGCCGAGGCCGCTGCCGAGGATGATTCCGATCAGGGGAACTTTCCCGCCGGTCTGCTTGAGGATGTAGTCGGCGGCGAGTTTATAGGTGCGAAGTCTGCTATCCATAGGTTGAAGAATTATTGGGTTATCAGTCGGTTATGTAATCTTGGCGAGGACCCTCCGCGCCTCGGCGAGAATCTCCCGCTCTCCCGGGATCTCCCGGTGACGCATCAAGAAGCGGCCGTCGCAGATGACCGAGTCGATGCAGTCGGAATGTGCCGAATAGACGAGGTTGGCGAGGAAGGGGCCGGGGGAGAGGAAAAAGGTGTTGTCCGTGTCCACGAGACACAGATCGGCGACGGCACCTTCCTCGAGGCGGCCGGCGTCGATCCGGAGCGCCCGGGCGCCGTTAACCGTGGCCATATCCAGCAACTCGGGTAGCGGCAGGGCAGACGGATCATCCCGCCAGGCCTTCTGGAAGATGGCGGCGGTCTTCATCGCCTCCAGGATGTCGAGGTTGTTGGAGGAGGCGCAGCCGTCCGTGCCCAGGCAGAGATTGATGCCGGCGTCTCGCATCTCGTTATAGAGGAAGCGGTAGCCGGAGGCGAGCTTGGTGTTGGAATTGATATTGTGGATGCAGTGCACGCCGCGGGTGGCGAGCAACTCAATGTCGTGCGGGGTGAGCCAGAGCGTGTGGGCGGCCAGCAGGCGGGGGGAGAGGACACCCAGGCTGTCGAGGTACTCAACAGGGGTAAGTCCGCCGTGGGCGGCCTTGCAGTCTTCTACCTCCTTGCGGGTCTCGCAGAGGTGGATATGCAGGTTGACATCGTATTTCCGGGCCAGGTCGGCCGTCCAGCAGATCATATCTTCGCTGACGGAATAGATGGCGTGGAAGGCCAGTTCATAGATGTGCCCGGGGTCGCCGGCGCCCAGGAAGGCCTCGCTCTTGGCAATGCATTGCTCTTTCTGGCGTTCGGCTTCGGCGTGGCTTCCCTTGTCCATCACGTCGTAGCCCGTGGCGATGCGCATACCCATCTCGCGGGCGGCCTGCACGGAGGAGTCGAAGAACCAGTATTGGTCGTTGAAAGTGGTCGTGCCGGTGCGGATCATCTCCAGGCAGGCGACCTTGGTGGCCCAGTAGACGAAGTCATGGTCGAGATGCTCCTCGACTTTCCAGATCTTGTCCAGCCAGGCGTGGAAATGCATATCTTCTCCGATCCCGCGCATCAGCGACATCGGGGAGTGGGTGTGCATATTGATAAATCCCGGGATGGCGACTTTGCCGGAACAGTCCATCATCTCCACGTCACCGGCGATCTGCCAGCGTGCAGCATCACCTGCGGGCCCGATTTTGCAAATCCGGCCCTTGTCGATCAGGACATCCTTGCGGTAGTCCCGGATGGTGACGTCCTTGAGGAGGATGGCGCCCATCAGAGGTCTTCGAATTCCACTTCACCGAAACCCTCGGCGGTCCGCTGCGGGATCTCGCCGTGGAAACAATTGTCCTTGATATAGGCGATCACCTCATCCAGGCCCTCGGAGAATTTCTCGAAATCCTCTTTGTAGAGGAAAATCTTGTGCTTGTCGTAGTTGAACGTGCCGTCGGGGTTGTTGCGACGCTTGCTCTCCGTGATGGTGAGGTAAAAATCCTTCCGGCCCTTGGTGGCCTTAACGTCGAAGAAGTACGTCCGTTTGCCGGCCCGGACGGGCTTGGAGTAAACATCCTCCGCTTCCCCCCGGTCGTACCTTGCCGAATCGTAATCGTCTCTGCGCATAGCGATTTTTAATGTATATCCTCCACAAAAATAGGATTTTTTATTGATTACTTGCTATCTTTGCAGACAAATTTGTTTGAAAGTATGCTCAACCGAAGAATTCTCCGTATCAAGGCCTTCAAGACCATCTACTGCTACGCGGAAAACCACGGTATGACCCTCAAGGAGGCGGAAGCACTGCTGGATATCGCGTGCGAGTCCACCCGGGACCTCTATCTGTTCCTCCTTTCCATCGTCCCGCCGCTCACGGAGGAGGCCCGAGGCCGGATTGAATCGGCGCGCGCCAAATTCAATCCTACCCAGGAGGAGCTCCATCCCAAACTCAAGTTCGTCGAGAACCGCATTGCGCAGATTCTCTCCCAAGACCCGGATTTCAACAAGCTTATCACCCGGAAGAAACTCTCCTGGGACCAGTATGATGTCTTGCTGCGCCGCCTCTACGAGCGTCTCCGCGCCCGCAAATATTTCAAGGAATACCTGGACAACGGCGAATCTTCGATGGAGGATGACGCCCGCCTGTGGGTGCGCATTTTTGAACGGGAATTCGAGGACCGCGATGAACTCGCCGGGATCCTGGAGGACCTCTCCATCCATTGGAACGATGACCTGGGTTATGCCCTGAATTGGTGTTGCCGTTCGGTGCGTGCCCTCGGGCAGGGGGAAACCTGGCGCCTGCCGCCCCTGTATATGAGCGAGGTCCCCGGCAACGAACACCTCGACAACGATCATCGTTTCGTGGTGAACCTGCTCCGGACCGCCTACGTGAACTTCGACGACTTCTGCGCCCGGGTCGCGGATCTCACCCCGAAGTGGACCCGGGACCGTCTCTGCACCACGGATCTCGCCTTGATCGCATGCGGGATGGCCGAGGCGCGGATCGCACCTGAAGTATCTCCGCGCATCATCATCAACGAGTACGTGGAGATCTCCAAATACTACAGCACGCCGGAGAGCAGCGGTTTCGTCAACGGCCTGCTGGACAAACTGATCAACCAACACAATTAAGAATATGAATATGATGATTTTGCAGGCGGCCGGTGGCGCCGCCGGACAGAATGCCGCAGGTGGCAGCCTCAGCTTCATCCTGATGCTCGCCCTGATGTTCCTGGTCATGTACCTCTTTATGATCCGTCCCCAGCGCAAGCAGCAGAAAGAACTGGAGGCGATGCGCAACGCCCTCAAGAAGGGTGACAAGGTCATCACTGCCGGCGGTATCTACGGGACCGTCGCCGAGGTGGACGAGCGCAGCGTCCTGATCAAGGTGGACGGCGAGACCAAACTCCGCGTGGACAAGTCTTCGATCCAGCGGGATATGAGCGACACCCCCGCCCAGACTGACAAGAAATAATCCGTGAAACGCTGGGTACAATTCCTCCTTTGCGTGCTGCTTTCGGCCGGTTTCTGGCTCGTTCTCAATCTGTCGCAGCGTTATGTGGCGATTGTGAGCGTGCCGGTGGTCGCGACGAGCAACATCGAGGGGCGTTCAGCCGTGTCTACGTCGGAGGCCACCGTGACCGCACAGGTCGGGGCCACCGGCTTCCGGCACCTGTTCCTCTCGCGTAAGCACAAACGCGCCGTGCAGGTGACTTTCGCCTCCGCCGATTTCCGGCACGACGAGGGGGAGTGGTACTCCATTCCGAACGCCAATCTCTACCGTTATGGCGCCCAGCTCTTCGGCGACGACGCCTCGGTAGAGTCGTTCATCTCCGAGGACATCTCCTTCTCCTTCCCGGAGGAGACCTACAAGAAGGTTCCGGTCCGTCCGGTGCTGTCCCTGTCTTTCGAACCCCAGTTCATGGCCCAGACCCCGATGTCGCTGCAGCCGGATTCCGTGCTCGTCTATGGGGAACCCTCCCGGCTGGACAACATCTCCTTCGTGCATACCAAACCGCTGACGCTCACGCTCTTGCGCAGCAGTGTCCACGGCAAGATCCCCCTCGAGACGATTTCGGGCGTGCGTCTGTCGCACGATGAGGCCATCTACTCGATGGAGGTCTCCCGCTATGTGGAAATCCGCTCCGAGGTCAAGATTCTCACCCGCAATGTCCCGGCCCACGTGGACCTCGCCGTCCTGCCCTCCATGGCCACGGTGGTGTTCCGATGCGCTTTCCCGACCACGGCCGATCCCGCGGCGGTCACGGACTTCTATATCGACTACCACGACTTCGCCCTGTCCCGTACGGGCCGCTGTGTGGCGCACGTGGACGGCCTTCCTGCGAGCGTGATCGACTACACGCTCACGCCCGAAGTGTTCGACTGCCTGGTCAAAAGTACCGAATGAGATGAAGACGATCCTGGTCACCGGTCCGATCGGCGGCGGCAAATCGGAAGTCTGCCGTTACCTTTCGTCGATGGACTTTCCGGTCTATAACTGCGACGAGCGCACCAAGATGCTCTACTCCCTCATTCCGGGTCTCAAGTGCAGCATCGAGGAGCGCCTGGGCCTGCCTTGGTCCGAGATCGGCCGGGTCTTCTCCGAGCCGGACAAACTCGCCGCCCTCGAATCCCTGGTTTATCCGTATGTCGTGGAGGACCTGAAGGCCTGGAAGGCGGCCCAGACCGCTCCGCTGCTCTTTGTCGAATCGGCCATCGCCCTGGATAAACCGCAGTTCGATGGCCTGTACGAGCAGGTCCTGCTCGTGTCGGCGCCCTATGCGATGCGCGTACAGCGCAATCCGAAGGCGGCCGAGCGGGATGCCCTGCAGGCTTTCGATCCCGCGCGGATCGACTTCACCGTGGACAATTCCGCGACCCTTCCCGAATTACAACTCAAAATCCGACAATTGATATGCAAACTGATTTAGCACGGCTCCTTTCCGTATCCGGCCAGCACGGCCTTTTCCACTATATCGCCCAGGCACGCAGCGGTGCCATCGCCGAGAACCTCGAGACGAAGCAGCGCAGGGTCTTCCCGACCTCCAGCCGCATCTCCACCCTCGCAGACATCGCCATCTTCACCAGTGAGGGCGAGATGAAACTCGACGAGGTGTTCCTTGCACTCAAGGCGGTACTCGGCGACCAGCCGGCCCCTTCTCCCAAGGCCCCCGAACACGAACTCGTAGACTTGTTCAGCAAGGCCATCCCCAACTACGATCCCGACCGTTTCTACGTCTCCCATATGCGTAAGGTCGTAGACTGGTATGCCCAGATCGACAAGTACGCTTCGTTCGATTTCGTCAAGGAAGAGGAGAACGCCGATGCCGCGGAGGCTTAGGGTCGTCACCCTCGGCTGTTCGAAGAACACCGTCGACACAGAGCATCTGCTGGCCCAACTGCCACCGGATGCTTTCTGCATCGTGGACGGCGACGAGCCGGTCGATGTCCTGCTGGTCAACACCTGCGGGTTTATCGGTGACGCCAAGGAAGAATCCATCGCCGCCATCCTCGAGGCCGTGGAAGCCAAGAAACGCGGAGAGGCGGGGACCGTGGCCGTGTTCGGCTGCCTGTCGCAGCGCTACCGGGCCGAATTGCCTGCCGAGATTCCGGAGGTGGATGCCTGGTTCGGCGCCCGCGACCTCGGGGAGGTCCTGCGCTGGCTGGGGGTGTGTCCCGCGCCCTTCGTGACACGCCGCATCGCCGAGGCCAAGGGCTATGCCTATCTCAAGATTTCCGAGGGCTGCGACCGCCGCTGCTCGTATTGCGCCATCCCGTTCATCCGTGGGACGCATCGTTCCGTCCCGATGGAAGAACTCGTCGCGGAAGCGGAACTGCTTGCTTCGCGCGGCGTGCGCGAATTGATCCTGATCGCCCAGGACACGACCTGGTATGGGCTGGACCGCTATGGGCGCCGTGCCCTGGCAGAGTTGCTGGAGCGTCTCTCGGCGGTGGAGGGGATAGAATGGCTCCGCATCCACTATTCCTATCCGGCGGACTTCCCGGAGGACGTCCTCACCATGATGGCCCGCAACCCCAAGGTTTGCAAATACCTGGATATCCCCCTGCAGCATATCTCCGACGGGGTGCTGGACCGGATGCACCGCCACATCGACGGGGCCCGGACGCGCGCGCTCATCGCCCGCCTGCGGGAGGTCGTGCCGGGTGTGGTGCTCCGCACGACGATGATCGTCGGACATCCCGGCGAGACGCCCGAAGCGTTCGAGGAGCTGCTGGATTTCGTGCGCGAGGCGCGTTTTGAGCGTCTGGGCGCCTTCATGTACAGCGAAGAGGAGGGGACATGGGGCGCGGCACATCTCCCGGATGAAGTGCCCGCTGAACTTAAACAAGAACGTCTGGACCGCCTGATGGAACTCCAGCGCGAGATCTCCCTCTCCTGCAACCGCAGCCGGATCGGGACGGAAGTACAGGTCCTGGTGGACGAGGTGCTGGACGGCGCAGCGGTGTGCCGCAGCGAATTCGAGAGTCCCGAGGTGGACGGCGAAATCCTCGTCCGGGAACTCTCGCCGGATGTGCGCGTGGGGGATATGATCCGCGTGCGCATCGTCGATGCGGAAGATTATGACCTGATCGGTCGGCAAGTGCTGGATTAATTCATTGTTTTTTGGTATATTTGCCTTACTAAAACCTGCCGATATGCCTGAAGCCATCCCTGACGGTCTGTTGGATCTGGACCGGATTGTCGCTACTAAATTCAAGGGAAAGAAAGTCCCCGGTTTCGTCGTACGCTTCATGAAGCGTTTCGTGCACCAGGATTGGATGAACAACATCCTCAGCCGGGGCTACCAGGGTGCGGACTTTTGTGACGATACACTCAGCCGGATGGGGGTCACGATCGAAGTTGAAGGCCTGGAGAATGTCCCCAAAAACGGAACCCTCTATACCTTTGCCTCCAATCATCCGCTCGGCGGCGTGGACGGGCTGGCGCTGTGCAGCCTGATCACCCGCAACTTCGGACCGATGCGGATGCTGGTCAATGATTTCCTGCTGTACATCAAGCCCATCGCCCCGCTCTGCGTGCCGATCAACAAAGTCGGCGGCCAGGCGCGCGACCTGCCCCGGATGATAGACGAGGCCTTCGCATCGGAGAATCACCTGTTGATGTTCCCCGCCGGCGTGGCGTCCCGCAAGATAGACGGCAAGGTGCAGGATTTTCCCTGGACCAAGACCTTCATCACAAAGAGCGTCTCCAACGGCCGCTCCATCGTGCCCGTCCATTTTGTCGGGCGCAACTCGGCCCGCTTCTACCGCGCCGACTGGCTCTTCCGCAAGACGCTCAAACTCAAGTTCAATATCCCGATGCTCTTCCTCCCGGACGAGTTCTACCGGGCGCAGAACAAGACTTTCAAGATCATCCTCGGCAAGCCTATCCCGCCCGAGACCTTCGACAAGAGCCGGACGGCGCTGCAGTGGGCGGCCTGGGTGCGTGAACAAGTGTATCAATTATAATCGTTCGATATGGAAAAAGTGCTGGACCCGGTAAGTCCTGAACTGCTCAGAGCGGAACTTACCCCTGACAAGAAGTTGTGCGACACCAACAAGGCTGACAACGAGATTTACGTCGTCGACGGCCAGGATGCCCCCAACGTCCTGCTGGAAATCGGACGCCTGCGGGAAATCGCTTTCCGCGACTCAGGCGGCGGTACCGGCATGTCCGTCGACCTCGACGAGTTCGATACGACTTCGGACCATCCATACAAGCAGATCATCATCTGGGATCCGGAGGCCTCCGCCATCATCGGAGGATACCGCTACATCCTGGGACCGGATGTCAAGATGCAGCCGGACGGACAGCCCCACATCACCTCCTCCCATATGTTCCATTATTCGGAGGAGTTCATCCGGGACTATCTGCCCCACGTGATCGAACTGGGCCGCTCCTTCGTCACGCCCGAGTACCAGAGTTCCAAAGCCGGAGCCAAGGGCATCTTCGCCCTGGACAACCTCTGGGACGGCATCGCGGCCGTTATCCTGCAGCACCCCAACATCATGTACCTGCTGGGCAAGATGACCATCTATCCGACCTTCGACAAATCCTGCCGCGAACTCATCCAGCATTTCCTCTGGAAACATTTCCCGGATCCCGACGAACTGGCCCGCCCCAAGTACCCCGTGGATGTGGAGACGGACGGCCGCCTGCTGAACCTGATCCTGAAGGATGACGAATTCAAACCCGACTACCGCAACCTCAAGGAGGCGGTGCGCAAACTCGGGTTCAACATTCCGCCGCTGGTGAATTCGTATATGAATATCTCACCGACGATGAAGATGCTCGGCACGGGGATCAACGATGAGTTCTTCGATGCCTACGACACCGGAATCATGATCTGCTTCGACGAGATGTACGCCGATAAGCGCGACCGCCACAAAGCGCCCTATTTCCGCCACCTGGCGGAGAAGATGCGCCTCCGCTTCCCGAGCATCCGTTCAGAGGCGGAAGAACTGGCCGACCGGCTCTCCTCGGTCAAGGAAGGGAAGCGCATGCAGCGTTTCAATACGTTCCTGGAAAAGCAAAAGGAGAGAGTGGTCGAGGCAGAAAAGAAACTGCGCAAGTCCCTGCGGCGCAAAAAGAAAGAACAGGCGAAGCCGTAAGCCGGTTTCTGTTCACTGGTTTTCTGCCATTTATCTTCGCAACCTACCCCCTGGCATCGGGCGGGCCGCCCTCATCTGCCAGTATATTTGGTCTTGCAGGTCCCGGCGTCGTACCCGCACGGCATCGCTGCCGGGCGTCGTGGGCTCTTGCCCCGCGTTTTCACCCTTGCCTGCCGTCAGGGGCCGGAGCCCCGGGGGCGGGCGGTTCTTTTCTGTTACGACTCTCGTAAGGTTACCCCCACCTGCGCTTTCCGCAGCGGGATGCCCTGTCCTGTCCGGACTTTCCTCCCTTTCGGGCGGCAGATCGCTCCACCTGTTCTAATTGCGCACAAAGATACACTTTTTTGCGCAATTAGAACAGCGGGGGAGCGGATTCGTCTTATTGCTGGACGGAGAGCGCGGAGAGCGTGACGGGCCCGAGCAGACCGGACTCACGGAAGTCCCAGCCGGCGGCGCTGAAGGAACCGTCCGGAGCGCGGCTGATGGGGATGCGCGGCTGGATGTTTGCGTTGTAGAAAATCTTCCAAGGCTTGCCGTTGCGGTCCATGTCAATGATGCGGTTGGTCATCAGATTGGACACTTTCACGACGAGCTCGCCGCCGCGCTCGGCCTGTTCCTGGGTGAGCCGCACGGTAAAGGGCTTCTTGAAGAGGGTGCCCAGGCATTTTCCGTTCAGCCATACGCTGGCGCTTTCGCGCACGTCGCCGAGATCGAGCTCCCAGGCATCTGCCTTGTCCTGGACGCCCGTCAGTTTGAAGCGGTACTCGGCGGTGCCGGAGAAGACTTCATAGGCCCGCCCGTAGAGGGTCCAGGAGCCGAGCCGGCTGATGGTGCGGGAGGCGGGCAGGGCGGGGCCGCCGTCGGTAAAGACCACGGTCCAGTCGCCCGCCAGGATTCGCCTGCCGCCATTCAGCTGGTAGAAGTCGAAGGAGGCACCGTCATAACTGCCGGCGAAGGTTTCGAGCAGCAGGGACTCGTCGGGCAGCAGACGCAGGAAGACCTCGGCCTTGCCGTCTTCGCCGCTGCGCACACGGCCGAAACCGAAGCGGCCGTCCATCGGGTCGTAGATGCCGATGCTGCCGCAGACGGCATCCACCGGGATCCAGCCTTCGACCGTCTCGGCACCGGGGTTCTTGACGAAATAATAGCGGCCGCCGTCATCCTTGACGCGGCTGATGCACTGCAGGCCCAGATCGTACATCCGCTCGCGGCTGATGCCAGCTCCGGCCAGCAGGGCGTCGAGGTCGGAGGAGACGCAGATGCGTCCCAGACCCAGGCGGGCGACGCGGATGCCGTCCTGCTCCCTGAAGCGCAGAGAACCCTTGAGTTTCTCGAACATGCTGCGGTTCTTCTCCAGGTCGCTCAGGCCGGGTACATCCTTCGGCAGGTCGCCTTCGACCAGGATGGTGGCTCCCCTGGCCGCCAGCGTGAGGAGTTTCGCGAAGGTGGCCAGCTGCATCTTGTCGCATTCGGGGACGATGAGGGTCTTGTAGCGGCTGCCGTTCAGGGTGACGAGTTCGTGGCGGTCGGTGCGGATGTTCTCCAGGACCATCTTGTCCGTGATGTAGTCCCAGGTGTAGCCCCGGTCGTAGAGGGCCTCGGCGGATTTGCCGATGGCACTCTGGGTGGGGGTGTTCTGATTCATGTGGAAGAGCAGCTGCTCGCGGCCGCGCTCGGATTGGAGGTCGGTGGCATCGAAGAAGAGCAGGATGTCGCTGTCGGGATGCCCGGCCTGCAGGAAACTCTGGCAGCGGGCCACATAGCTGTTGAAAGCGCCGAAATCCTTCCAGAACGGGTTGGTGGGCTGGAAATGCACGGCGGCATAGAACATCCAGCCGGGCCAAGGAGCGTCATCCGGCGAGAGGCAGGTGCCGTGGTAGAAGATGTGGTTGACGCCCGACAGGAAATAGGTGTCCACGGAGGTTTTGACGTCGCCCAGGGTGGAATAGAAGTGCTCGTTCAGCCAGGTGCAGGCTTCGGCGGAGGTGAGCGGCTTGTCGGTCACGTGGGCGGCCGACGATGCGGTCTTCATGCCGATGATGCTGCGGCCCTCGGTTTCGGGGACATCGCTGACCCCGTAGAGATCCATGATGTTGGCGGGGGAGCCGTGGGCCTGGTTGCGTATGCCCTTGCCCTGGCGGGCGGCCCACTCCTGCCACATTGCGGAATACTTCTCGCGCAGGAGTTCTCCGATGGTCTGCCGGTAGTCGAAGACCACGCGGTCCTGGACATCCTTGTCGCCGGCCACGCCGAGCAGTTCGGCCATATGGGGCTTGAGGTCGTAGCCGCGGCGGGCCTGGAATTCTGCGAAGAATTCCGGGGTCCAGTCGGAGTTGCCGCGGGCGTCGTCCACCTCGTAGGAGTCGTTGAAATAGTAGCGGATCTTGCTGACGTCGTAGCCCTTGAAGGCTTCGTCGAACTTCCGGAGGTAGCGCTCGATGGCCTCGCCGGAGAAGTGGTCGATCACGTCGCCCTCGCCGCCCGGACCGGCGCGCTCCACGAGTTTGCCGTGCCAGCCCAGGAACAGGGCGCAGAGGGTCCAGTCGCCTTCGGGGGCCGTCCAGTCGAGGGTGAGATCTTCCCGGACCCGGCCGGTGAGGTCCTCATAGGCGCCCGTGGCGCTGTGGGCGGTGACGGCGATCAGGGGAAGGTCCTGGGGATAGCGGACCTGCTCATAGGCATGCTGCTGCAGGCTGTCATTGGCCGCGATGGGATATTCCATCCGGGAGATGTCGTCCGGGATGCCGATGGTGCGGACCATGGCCGGTTCGGTGTAGCGGATCTGGTCCTGGAGCGTCTCGCCTCCCTTCAGCCGGAAGGTTTTGTAGGCCAGGTAGCGGCAGGCATAGTCCGGGGTTACCCAGGGGCCGCCGAACGGCCAGCCGGAGGCGTTGGCGAGGTCGATGCCCATATCCCGGGCGTCGGCCTGCTCCAGGGTGTAGGTGAACAGGTCCATCCAGGCGGGGGTGAGATATTCCAGGAAACGGTCTTCGTAACCCTTGGTACCGTAGATGGTGGTCACCTCCATGCCGCCCAGACCGGCCTCGGCGTACTGGTCGAGCATCGTGTCAATATCGGATTTGCCGACGGCGCTGGCAGGCCACCACCAGCGGGTCCAGGGCTTGGTTTCCCGGGTGATCTCGGGCCAGGCGAGCTGTCCGGTCTCGGGTTTGAGCGGTTTGACGGGCTGTCGGCAGGCGAACAGCGCAAGGAGCAGGGCGCACAAGGGCAGCGCCCGGCGCAGGAGGGTGGGGAGGTGTCGGTTCATATCGGTTTTTTTATGGTTCGGGGTTAATTCTGCGGGATGAGTTTGACCTCGTACAGGCGGGGCCAGTATTTGCCGGTCAGGTAGATTTTGCCCGTGGCGGGGTCGCGGGCGATGCCGTTGAGCACGTCCGTATTGGGGCTGCGCAACTTGTTGGGGAGCAGGCCGCTGCAGTCGATGCGGGCCTCGACCTTGCCGTCGGCGGGGTTGATGATTACGATCAGGTCGGTGGTGTAGACATTGGCCCAGACCTTGCCGTCGATGTATTCCAGTTCGTTGAGGTAGCGCACGGGACGACCGTCCATCGTGACGGTGACCGAGCGCTCTTGTTTGAATTCCGGGGTGAGGAAATAAAGCCGGGCGGTGCCGTCCGAGGCGATCAGGGATTTGCCGTCGGTGGTCAGGCCCCAGCCTTCGCGGGGGTAGGAGTAGGTCTGCCGGTATTCCAGGGTGGCGGCGTCGTAGACGAAGGCGACCTTGTTGAGCCAGGTCAGGATGAAGAGTTTGCCGTCCAGCATGACGGAGCCTTCGGCGAAGTATTTCGGCTGGAAGTTCATGCGGCTCAGGGCTTTGCCGGTCTCGAGTTCGACTTCGCGGAAGGTGGACTCGCCGAACTGGCCCGTGCTTTCGTAGAAGTGTCCGCCGTGGAAGAAGAGGCCCTGGGTGTAGGAGCCCGTGTCGTGGGGGTACTCCTTCACGACTTCTATTTTATATTGTTTTACGCGCGCGGAGCAGCCGCAGCAGAGCAGGGCGAGGATCAGGGGGAGGGCGGCGCGCAGGATTCGGACGGATTTCATCTGGACAAACTTATGTGGATACTATCTGCAAAGATAATGTATTTACAACTTGTTTCGAAATCATTTTACAGCAATCTTCCAGCCCCGTCTGCGAAGCGTCAGAGAGCCAGGTCCCTTCTGGCAGTCCGCGCCTCCCGGGCCTGCGCGCTGACGTCGGGCCGGCGGCGGGGCTTTCCGCCTCGGTTGCTGGACGGCTGACTCCTCCTTTTTGGCCGTCTCCTGCGGAGCCGTCCAACAGTCGTCAGACAGACGCCGTCCTGGGTCTTCGTCGGGCCCCGCTGACCGCCGCCCTCCTAATCGCGCTGCAGGCCCGGGAGGCCGGTCTGCCCCCGGGGCGTTTGAGCGAAGCGAGGTCGGCATCAGCGGTCTTTGTCGTTTGGATATAGGTTTGGAGCGAAGCGACGGGGGGAGCCCGAGGGGAACACCCCTCGGTAATCAGGAGCCCGCAGGGTCTTTGTCGTACAAGGGTACGACAAAGACCCGCTGTCGCAGCGGGTCTTTACGGTTAGTTAGTAGTGTATTACCTTATAGAAGGTTAATTATTGTTGGTTAGAAGTCTCCGGCACAGAACCGGAGTAGAGTTGTTTCATTTCCGACTACAAAGATACGCACATTTTTTAATTCGGCAAGTTTTTTCTAAAAATTTCTGAAAAAAATTAGAAAAAATTCACTTGAATTATTAAAGTTTTTTACTAACTAACTCCGGTCGGAGGGCTTCCGTTCGCTTAAGTGCCTGTTCATCTTGCCATTGCTCGATCAGCTTGGGATTTCCGCTTAACAGGACCTCCGGAACTTTCCATCCGTTGAACTCGGCGGGGCGGGTATAGACGGGGGGCGAGAGGAGCCCGTCCTGGAAACTGTCGGACAGGGCGGAGGTCTCGTCGGTCAAGGCGCCGGGGATCAGCCGGACGATGGAATCGGCGAGCAGGGCCGCGGGAATCTCGCCGCCGCTCACCACATAGTCGCCCACCGAGATCTCCCGGGTGACGAGGTGTTCGCGGATACGGTGGTCAATGCCCTTGTAGTGACCGCAGAGCAGAATGAGGTTTTCCTTCAGGGAGAGTTCATTGGAGATGGCCTGGGTGAGCCGTTCGCCGTCGGGGGAGAGGTAGATGACATCGTCGTAGTTGCGTTCGGCTTTCAACTCCTCGATCATCTGGTAGACGGGCTCGATGCGCATGACCATCCCGGCGTCGCCGCCGTAACTATAGTCGTCCACGTTCTTGCGCGGACCGATGCCGTATTTGCGCAGGTTGTGCACCCGGATGTCCACCAGGCCCTTTTTGATGGCACGTCCCACGATGGAGTAGGAGAGGGGACTCTCCAGCAGTTCGGGGACGACGGTGAGGATATCAATTCTCATAATGATAAGTTTTGTCCTGCAAAAATACCCTTTTTATTTAATTTTAGTATATTTGTGGGTTATAACTAATCTATAACTCTGATATTATGAGCGAAATCATCAATCCTGAAGAGATCCAGCAAGTCCTTTCAGATGTAGAAGGCCAGGTGGACACCGTATCCGGAAAGGCCGAGAGCACCGTCGAGACCGCGGCAGAAGTTGCCGTGGAGGCGGTCCCTGCCGAGGAGGCTCCCGCAGTAGTAGAACCGGCACCGGTTGAAGAAGAACCGGTCCCCGCCGAGGAAGAACCGGCGCAAGCCGAAGCAGAAGAGCCGGCCCCGGCCGACAAGGCCGACAGCTTCGCGGACAAGACCCTCGCGGAACTTTCCGATCTGTTCGTACAACTCAAAGACAGCGCGGAGCGGATGTCCCGCTCCAAGGAAGCCGAAGCCATCAAGTCGGCTTTCTACCGCCTGCTCGGCAAGCTAAAAGGCGAGAGCGGCGTGTCCGAAGACGCGGAGTCCAGCCAGAATAATCCTTTCGAAGCCGTCGAGCAGAATTTCAAGGCGCTCTATGCCGATTACAAGAAGGAGCGCGCCGAGTTCAACAAGCAGCAAGATGCCCAGCGTGAGGAGAATCTGGCCAAGAAGCAGGCCATCATCGAGGATCTCAAAGCCATCGTCGAGGGCCAGGAGGATGTCAGCGCCCAGTTCCCGGCGTTCCGCGAACTCCAGAATCGCTGGAGGGAGGCGGGCCCCGTGCCGGCCACGGCTTTCCGGGACATCAACGATACCTACCAGTTCTATGTGGAGAAGTTCTACGACATGGTCAAGATCAACCGCGACCTGCGCGACCTGGACTTCCGCAAGAACCTCGAGGCCAAGGTGGCCTTCTGCGAGGCGGCCGAGAAACTCGCCGAGAACGAGAACGTCGTGAGCGCCTTCCACGAGCTGCAGAAACTCCACGAGCAGTGGAAAGAATACGGCCCCGTCGCGCGCGAGAAGCGCGAGGACATCTGGAACCGCTTCAAGGCGGCCACCGCCGTGATCAACAAGCGCTACCAGGCTCATTTCGAGGGGCTTAAGGAGCAGCAGGCCGACAACCTCGCCAAGAAGACCGAACTGTGCGAGCGCACCGAGGCGATCGTCGCCCGCGAGATCAAGTCTTCCGGCGAATGGAACGCCCTCTCCAAGGAGATCGAGGAGATCCAGGCCGCCTGGCGCCGCATCGGCTATGCCACCAAGAAGGACAACCAGAAGATCTACGACCGCTTCCGCACGGCCTGTGATGCCTTCTACACCCGCAAGCGCGAGTTCTACTCCGGCATCAAGGACAATATGAACGAGAACCTCGAGAAGAAGCTTTCCCTGATCGAGCAGGCCGAGGCCCTCAAGACCAGCACCGACTGGAAGAAGGCCACCGACCAGTTCATCGCCCTGCAGAAGCAGTGGAAGGAGATCGGCGCCGTGCCGCGCAAGAAGTCCGAGGCCCTCTGGAAGAAGTTCCGCGGCGCCTGCGACGAGTTCT
Organism: Bacteroidales bacterium; assembly: GCA_016290835.1. GTDB lineage: Bacteria > Bacteroidota > Bacteroidia > Bacteroidales > UBA932 > Cryptobacteroides. Next base: position 35,873 of record JAEEVG010000014.1, read on the forward strand.
TTGCCGCCCGCGATGCCAATGCCGGGGGAGAGAATGATTTCTACGGCAACCTGAAAGCCAAGCGCAAGGTCGTCGAGGACATCCTCGCTTATGAGTGCACCGACGAGGCCGCCGACGAAGCCGCAATGCACGCTTTCGCCGAGCGCTTCTCCGCCATCGGCCACGTTCCCTTCAAGGAGAAGGACAACGTCAACCGCGCCTACCGTGACGCGATGCAGCAGAAGTTCCCTGCCTTCTCGTCCCAGCGCGGCGCCCAGCCGCGCGGCGGCCGCGCCCCGCGCAGTCCCAAGGACCTGCTGATCGAGAAGTACAACAAGCTCCAGCAGAACATCACCACCTACGAGAACAATATTGGATTCTTCTCCGCCTCCAAGAACAGCGAGCCGCTGATCCGCCAGATGGAGGAGCGCATTGAGCAAGCCAAGGCCGAGTTGAAGGAGTTGGAGGCGCAGATCAGAAAGGCCGAGGAGGGCGAGGCGTAATGGACAAGAATTCAATCATCGGATTCGTCCTCATCGCGGTCATCTTCATCGGGTTCTCGCTGTTCCAGTCCCGCCAGATGCGTAAGGCGGCCGAACAGCAGGCTCAGCTGGATTCCATCTCCCGCGTCGAGACCCTCGAGCGTGAACTCGCCGAGGCGGAACGGACCGTCGCCCTGGCCGACTCCGCTATGGAGCAGGCCGCCCCCCGTGCCATCTACAAGGACTCCACCCTCGAGGCGGCTTCCCGCGCCGAGGGCGGCATCGTGGCCCTGGAGAACAGCAAGATCAAGCTTGAATTCACCACCAAGGGCGCCCAGCCCTGGTCGGCCCGGATCAAGGACTACAAGAACTACGACAGCACGGAGCTGTATCTGTTCAAGCCCGGCGCTTCCGAGTATTCGATCAGCGTCTATACCGGCGAGTACATCCGCACCAGCGACTTCGTCTTCGAGGTCGCGGAGCAGACCGACAGCACCCTGGTGATGCGTCTGCCTTTCGCCGGAGGCGGCTACATCGAGCAGAAGTATACGCTCCACGCCGATTCCTACCGGGTGGACAACCTGCTTTCCTTCGTGGGGATGCAGGATGTGATCCCGCGTAATGTCAGCGTCTTCGACCTGGACTACAATGTGATGATCCCCCGGATGGAGAAGGGCTACAAGAACGAGTCCCAGTACTCCAAGCTGGACTACTATTTCGAGGGTGACAAGAAGCCCGTCGAAATCGGTCGCGGCCGCAACGCCTCGCGCCGGGTGGACTCCCGCCTGAGCTGGTTCGCGTTCCAGCAGCAGTTCTTCTCCGCCATCCTGCGTGCCCCGCAGCAGTTCGCCTCCGGCGAGCTGGCCGTCAATTTCATGCCGCAGGACGATCCGGAGCGCAACTTGATGTCCTGCACGGCCTGGATGCGCGGCGACCTGCCTGCCGGCGGGCAGGGGAGCATCCCGTTCGAGTTCTATTTCGGTCCCAACCACTACCGGACCCTCAAGGACCTCGGACACAAGTTCGAGAAGATCATCCCGCTGGGCGGCTGGCTCGTGGGCTGGTTTACGAAGTATGCCATCATCCCGATGTTCAACTTCTTCCACCGCTTCATCTCCAGCTTCGGCCTGATCATCCTGCTGATGACCCTCGTCATCAAGCTTGTGGTCTTCCCGCTGACCTACAAGTCCTACGCTTCATCCGCGAAGATGAGTGCGCTCAAGCCCGAGATCGAGAAGATCAACGCCAAGTTCCCGCACCAGGACAACCAGCAGGAGATGATGAAGAAGCAGCAAGCCACGATGGATCTCTACAAACGGGCCGGGGTGAGTCCGATGGGCGGCTGCCTGCCGACCCTGCTCACCTTCCCGATCCTGTGGGCCATGTTCCGCTTCTTCCCGGCTTCCATCGAGCTGCGCCAGCAGTCCTTCCTGTGGTGCCACGACCTGTCGGCCTACGATTCCATCGTGGACTTCGGGACCCGCGTCCCGCTGATTGGCGACCACATCTCCCTGTTCGCCCTCCTGATGGCGGTCACGATGTGGCTGTACTCCAAGATGACGATGGCCAATCAGCCGGCTGCGGCGGGTGATCCCAATGCCGCCTCGATGCGCTTTATGAGCGTGTGGATGATGCCGATCATGATGTTCTTCATCTGCAACAACCTCTCCGCCGCCCTCAGCTACTACTACCTCCTCTCCCAGTTGATCTCCATCGTGCAGACCTGGGCGATCCGCCGCTCCATCAACAAGGATGAGATCCTGGCGAAGGTGCGTGCTTCCGCCGGCAAGCCCGTGCAGAAGAGCAAGTGGCAGCAGCGCCTGGAGGAAGCGCAGAAGATGCAGGAAAAGATGCAGCGTGAGCAGCAGAAGCGCAGATAATGATCCAGGACAATCTCATAGCGATCAGACAGGAACTGCCACCGGAGGTCAAACTGGTGGCAGTTTCCAAATTCCATCCCGTCGAAGCCATCCGGGAGGCCTGGGCCGCCGGGCAGCGCGTCTTCGGGGAGAACCGTCCCCAGGAGTTCGCCCGGAAGGTAGCCGAGGTTGCCGCATGGTTGCGCGGTCGCGACAGCGACATCCGCGCCATCCCCCTTGAGGGGGCGCAGGGGGTGACGGCACACGAAGTGCCACGGGACGAAGTGGAGTGGCACTTCCTGGGACATCTGCAGACCAACAAGCTCAAGCTCGTCCTCCCGTACGCTGCGCTCGTGCAGTCGGTGGACAGCGCCCACCTGCTGGATGCCATTCAGGACTGGGGCAAGGCGAATGACAGGCTGATCAGCGTCCTGCTGGAGTTGCATATCGGCGCGGAGCAGACCAAGCAGGGTTTCAAGGAGGAAGAGATCCTGGATATCCTTTTCCGCGCGGACAAGTATAAGAATGTCCGTTTCTGCGGGTTGATGGGGATGGCTACGCACACCGATTCCGAAGACGACATCCGGGCCGATTTCGCCCGCATCGCGGACTTCCACGCCTATCTGCGGGACCTTTTCCCGGAGCTCACGGATTTTCGCGAACTTTCTATCGGGATGTCCGGCGACTGGCGTATCGCCCTCGACTATGGCGCCACCATCGTCCGCATCGGTACTGCCATCTTCGGAGAAAGACAATACTAGGCGCCGCGGCAGCCGGCTTGCTCCGGAGGGCAGAAAAAAAGCTGTCGCAAAATGCCCTCCGGAGCAAGCGACTGCCGGCGGCGGGCAGAAAAAAAGCTGTCGCAAAATGCTCTCCGGAGCAAGCGGCTGCCGGCGGCGGACAAGAAAACGGCTGTCGCGAAATGCCCTCCGGAGCAAGCGGCTGCCGGCGGCGGACAAGAAAAAAGCTGTCGCAAAATGCCCTCCGGAGCAAGCGGCTGCCGGCGGCGGAGTGACGGGAATAATTGCTATATTTGTAGAGATGAAGATACTGATCACCAATGACGACGGGATCCATGCCAAGGGGCTGCTGACCCTGATCCGGATCCTCAAACCCTACGGCTCCCTGACGATCGTCGCCCCCAAACGTGCCCAGAGCGGCATGTCGATGGCGGTGACCATGGGTTATAAGCCCATCGCCGTGCGGCATCTGGAGTCCAAGCCCGGAGAAGACTGGTGGTACCTCGACGGCACCCCCGCCAGTTGCATCAAATACGGCATAGACAATGTCCTCTTCCCGGAGCGCCCCGACCTCGTCGTCAGCGGCATCAATCACGGTAGCAACGCCGCCACGGCTTCCATCTATTCCGGCACCATCGGCGCCGCGATGGAAGGTGCGGTGAACGGCATCCCTGCCCTGGGTGTGAGCCTGGATTCTTTCAGCGACGATGCCGACTTCTCCTGCGTGGAGGCCCTGCTCCCCGGGATCCTGGACAAACTCCTGCCCCGCCTGAGCGGCCGTTTCGGTCTCTTCTACAACATCAACTTCCCCAACCGCCCCGCCGACCGCATCCACGGCATCCGCGTCGGACGGATGGGCTACGGCCACTGGGAGCGCGAATACCAGCCCTACGGCGAATTCCTCCGCAGGCGCGGGCGCGTCCCTTCCGAAGAGGACTGCCGCTATGTGGCGCATCTCGAGCCGGGGGAGGAACTGGTGGTGATGGCCGGCGATTTCACGGACAACGGCAACAATCCCGCCGATGCGGACCACATCCTCCTGCAGCAGGGCTACGTCGTCATCACCCCCGAGAACATAGACAACACCGACCTGGGCGAAATCGAACGGCTATGCGCTATTATCTGATCGCAGGCGAGGCCTCCGGAGACCTCCACGGCAGCAATCTCATCAAGGGACTGCACGTCGAAGACCCCGCGGCGGAATGCCGCTGCCGGGGCGGGGAACTGATGCAGGCGGCCGGAGCCGAACTCGTGCACCATTATAAAGAAGGTGCCGTGATGGGCCTGACCGATGTGCTCGCCAAGGCGGGCAAATTGCTCCGCAGCCTGCGGGATTGCAAGCGGGATATCGCCGCCTGGGGACCCGAAGTGGTGATCCTGATCGACTATCCGGGCTTCAATATGAAGATTGCGAAGTGGTGCCACGCACGTGGTATCCGCGTCTTCTATTACATCGCGCCCAAGACCTGGGCCTCCCGTGCGGGGCGCAACCGCAAACTCAAGGCCTGGGTGGACCGCCTCTTCATCGTCTTTCCTTTTGAGATTCCGTATTTTACGAAGGAAGGCGTGCCCTTCGTCTACCGGGGCAATCCGCTTGTCGATGCCGTGGACGGCCACGCCTATGCCCGTCCCGCGGAGGGTCGCTATATCGCCCTGCTCGCGGGCTCGCGCAAGGGCGAGATCCGGCGGATGATGCCGGTTTGCATGACGGTGGCTGACCGCCTGTCGGAGCTGCCCGGCTGGAAGGACGTTCGCTTCGTGCTGGCCGGCGCCCCGGCCCGCAGCGAGGCCGACTATGCCCCCTGGATCGCCGGTCGCCCGAATGTGGACCTGGTCTTCGGCCGGACCTACGATGTGTTGAAATATGCCGATGCCGCCGTGATCAACTCCGGTACCGCCTCGCTCGAGGCCGCGCTCATCGGCACCCCGCAGGTGGTCTGCTGGAGTACCTCGCCCTTTACGGCCTGGGTCGCCCGCCACGTCTTCCACGTGCTGGATCATATCAAATACATCTCCCTGGGCAATCTCTGCCTGGACCGCCTGGCGTTCCGGGAGCTGATCCAGGAAGAATTCACCCCCGATGCCGTCGCGGCGGAAGTGCAGCGGCTCGTCGAGGACGGCCCGTACCGGGAGCGGATGCTCGCGGACTACGCCGACATCCGCGAATCCCTGGGCGGGAGCGGGGCTTCCCGCGCCGTGGCCCGGGCCATGATAGAAGAACTCAACAAAAAGTAAATCAATATGGTAGCACTTGTCACAGGCGCATCGCGCGGCATCGGGAAAACCATCGCGATGGAACTCGCCAAACTGGGTTATGACCTGGCCCTCGTCTCCCGCGACGCGGCGGCGCTTGCCGATGTGATCGCCGCCCTGCCGGATTCTTGCGGCAAGGCCGTCGCCATCCCGGCCGACCTCGCCCTGGAGGAGTCTTATACGCAGGTCGTCGAAGAAGCGGCCGCCCAGCTGGGCGGACTCGATGTGCTCGTCAATTGCGCCGGGCTCTCGCAGGCCGGTCCCTTCGAGACCGTCTCCCCGGAGCAGTGGGACAGCATCTTCGCGGTCAATGCCAAGGCGCCCTTCTTCATCTGTCGGGCGGCCTTGCCCTACCTCAAGAAGTCGGAGAAGCCCATCGTCATCAACATCTCCTCTGTGGTCGGTTTCAAGGGCTACATCCACCAGAGCGCATATGCTTCCTCCAAGCACGCCCTCGCGGGCTTCACCAAAGTCTTCGCCAAGGAAGTCCAGCCCTTCGGTATCCGCGTCCACCTGATCAGCCCCGGGGGCGTGGCCACCGAAATGGTGAAGAAGATGCGCCCCGACATCAATGCCGACGAGCTCATCCAACCCGAAGAAATCGCGGAACTCGTGCGTTTCCTGGTCAGCTGGGAGGGGAAGGGAACCATCGACCAGTTCTACATCCGCCGCTACTCCTCCCTGGCGTTCGATTGATCCGCTGCGGGGGCATAGATTTTTTCGGAAGACTTTGGTTTTCATCGGGAAAAATGCTAAATTTGCGTCGCCTTCGAGGCAGGAAAAATCAAGTAACGATTTATTAACATTTTATAGTTTTAAAACAAATGATTAAACTTGGTATTAACGGCTTCGGCCGTATCGGCCGTATGGTCTTCCGCGCTGCGGTTGAGAACTTCTCCAATGACATCGAGGTTGTCGGTATCAACGACCTGCTCGATCCCGCGTATCTGGCTTACATGCTCAAGTATGACTCCGTCCACGGTATCTTCAACCACGACATCGTGGTCGAGGGCAACTACCTGATCGTCGACGGTCACAAGATCCAGGTCTTCTGCGAGAAGGACCCCGTCAACATCACCTGGGGTGAGCTCGGTGCCGACATCGTCGTCGAATCCACCGGTTTCTTCCTCACCGAGGAGCTTGCATCCGCCCATCTCAAGGCCGGTGCCAAGAAGGTGATCCTCTCCGCTCCGTCCAAGGATGCCACCCCGATGTTCGTCTATGGTGTGAACCACAAGACCTACGCCGGCCAGGCCATCATCTCCAACGCTTCCTGCACCACCAACTGCCTGGCTCCGCTGACCAAGGTCCTCAATGACAAGTTCGGTGTTGTCCGCGGCCTGATGACCACGGTCCACGCTGCCACCGCCACCCAGAAGACCGTCGACGGTCCGTCCAAGAAGGATTGGCGCGGCGGCCGCGGCATCCTCGAGAACATCATCCCGTCTTCCACGGGTGCTGCCAAGGCTGTCGGAAAGGTCCTTCCCGAACTCAACGGCAAGCTCACCGGTATGTCCCTCCGCGTTCCGACCAGCGACGTGTCCTTCGTCGACCTGACCGTCGAACTCGCCAAGGAGACCACCTACGAGGAGATCTGCGCCGCGATGAAGGAGGCTTCCGAGGGCGAGCTCAAGGGTGTCCTGGGCTACACCGACGAGGCTGTCGTCTCCACCGATTTCCGTGGCGACGCCCGTACTTCCATCTTCGATGTGAAGGCCGGTATCCAGCTGGACAAGACCTTCGTGAAGGTCTGCGCCTGGTACGACAACGAGTGGGGTTACTCCAACAAGGTCCTCGAGATGGCTAAGGTCATCGCCTAATTCGGAGAAACCAAGACTTTTTCTTCCCGGGATGGCAGATTTCTGCCATCCTTTTCTTATATTTGTATCTGAAACAAAATTTTATTAATCGTAGCAATGAAGAAATTAACTCTTTTTGCCGTCGCCCTGCTTTGCCTGGGCGCTTCCGCTTCCGCCCAGCAGAGACCTGCCGGGCCGTCATTCCCCGACTATACCTTCACGACCGTGAAGGCCGCGCCGATCACTCCTGTCAAGAACCAGGGTAGCAGCGGTACCTGCTGGTCCTTCTCCGCCATCAGCTTCCTCGAGTCCGAGGCCATCCGTCTGTGCGGCATCAAGGACGAGTCCAAGTATCCTGATTTCTCCGAGTTCTTCGTTGTCGGCACCTCCTACAAGGAGCGCGCCGAGAAGTTCGTCCGCGTGGACGGCAAGCTGAACTTCAGCGTCGGCTCCGGCTGCGGCGACGCCCTCGATGTGGTCAAAAACCACGGTATCGTCCCCAACGAACTGGTGACCGGTCTGAACTATGGCACCCCGCTTCCCAACCAGTCCGAGCTCGACGCCGTGCTGCTGGGCTATGTGGAGGCCATCGCCAAGGCCCGCAAGCCGTCCGTCGCCTGGAAGCGCGGTTTCGCCGCCATCGTTGACGAGTACTTCGGCAAAGCCCCCGAGAAGTTCGTCGTGGACGGCAAGGAGTACACCGCCGAGTCCTATCGCGATGCGATGAAGATCAACCCGGACGACTATATCGAGCTGACTTCCTTCACCCATCATCCGTTCTACACCTGGTTCCCCCTGGAGGTCGCCGACAACTGGCGCGCCACGCTCTCCTACAATGTCCCGATCGACGAGCTCGTCGCCGTGCTGGACAATGCCCTGGAGAACGGCTACACCGCCTGCTGGGGTGCTGACGTGAGCCACAGCGGCTTCAATCGCCAGGGTCTCGGCATCCTCGTCGACACCCAGGCTTCCACCTCGACCGTCGGCTCCGACCAGGAGCGCTTCGTCGGCCGCAATCCGGCCGCCCCGGCCGCTCCCGTCCTCTCCAACGTGGTGGAGGCTGTCCCTACGCAGGAGTCCCGCCAGGCCGAGTTCGATGACAAGACGATGACCGACGACCACGGCATGCACATCTTCGGCATCGCCAAGGATCAGAATGGCAAGAAGTACTACATGGTCAAGAACTCCTGGGGTGTGACCGGCAAGTACGATGGCATCTGGTACTGCACCGAGGCCTTCATCCGTGCCCAGACCCTGGACATCACCATCCATAAGTCCGCCCTGACGCCCGCTCTCAAGAAGAAACTGGGCGTTAAATAAGGATGACGCTTCGCAAGTACATTCCTGACTTTATCACCTCGATGAATCTCGTATGCGGGCTCATCGGGGTGATATTTGCGTTCAGGTCCCGCCTGGACCTGGCGTTCTACTGCATGCTCGCCGCAGCCGTCTTTGATTTCCTGGACGGCTTTGCGGCGCGGCAGCTGAGCGCATATTCCGATTTCGGCAAGGAACTGGATTCGCTCTGCGACCTGGTCAGCTTCGGCGTTCTGCCCTCGCTGATGCTGTGCAGATTGATGCAAATGTTCCGTTTCGCCCAGCCGTGGTACAGCTGGCTGCCGCTGATCCTGGCGGTATTCAGTGCCCTGCGGCTCGCCAAATTCAATGTGGACACCCGCCAGGAGGACAGTTTCCTGGGCCTGCCCGTCCCCGCTTCCGCGATCTTCTGCGGGGCGCTCTGCTGCTACTGCTGCTATTCGCCCGCGGAGTTCCTCTCCACCTGGGTGGCCGGGCAGGTGTTCATCCCGCTGCTTGTCCTCTGCCTCTGCGCGCTGCTCGTCAGCGAAGTCCCGATGTTCGCCTTCAAGTTGCATAAGACCGACCCGCGGCCCCTGCAGGTCAAGCGCCTGACCCTGATCGCCTTCTTCGTCTGTGCGGGCGTCTTCTGCCTGCTGGCCTCCCACCACTGGTCGCTCGCCGTGTTGCTGGGCTTCGCTTTCTATATTCTGAACAATCTGGTTTACGCTCTTTTCAAACTATGATCTCCTTTGATGTCCGTCGCGCGGCTCCGCTGCTTCTTTTCCTGGCCCTGATCCCTGCCTGCAAACCCAAGGCCGGTCCGGGCCGGCCCACGATCCCGGTGGTGCGCGAAATCCTGGAAGGTAAGAGCGATCCCCGGGCGCAGATGTTGCGCGAGGGGGATCCCCGCCCCGCTTCGGACATTGCCATCATCGGCTCCGAATACGCTTGCGACCGCTTCTCCGAGCAGCTCTCCTTCCTGGACGTGCGGGACAATGTAGATGCCCGCCTCTTGCCGGACGATCTGCCTGATTTCGCCGGCGAGACTTTTGTCTGCATCGAGGATTCGGTTCCGTATGCATCGATACTGGAGGAATCCGGAGAAGAAGAGTTGCGCCGCCAGACGGTCCTGCGCGTCCTCGCGGCCTTGGATACGGTGATCCATATCAGCCCCTATGACCGGGAAGGTCTGGGTGGCAAGGCTCCTGCCAAGATGGTCATCCTGGCAGATCCTTATCTGGCAGAGTATGGTGGTTTCGACGTGGATACGCTCCTGCGTGCGACCGGCTGCGACGTCCCGGTGGTCAGCCCGGTCGAGTTGATGATCGACCACGCCTTCGAGGCGGACAAACGCACCGACCTGTCCGTGGCCATCCTCTGCGACCCGCAATTAGCTTCGAGCGGGGTATATGAACGCATCTTCGCCCGCAAGGCCGCTCTCAGGGGCCTGCGTGGCGTTTCATGCGTGGTCAGCGGTGTGGAGCAGCGCGACAGTGTGCTGCACCGCTTTTTGAACGGATATATGAAGGAGGGGCATACCAAGCCGCTGGATGCCATCCTGATCGACGACCTGTCGGTACGGCCGGATTCCCTGAAACTGGAACTGGCCGAGATCGTATCCGTAATGAATGAGAGTTCGATGACTTTCGGCCGTCTCATTTCCCGCAATTTCTTCTTCCTCGACACTTTTGATGAGGTAGCGGACTATTGCCACGATTTCCTCCGGGACAACAATCTCTTTACACACAATATAGCAAAACCCAGGGTGACGATTTACCGGCCGGCCAAGCGTCCGGACAGCGATGACGGATCGATCATCCTGATCCCAGGCTCGTATGTTCAAGATTAGCATTCAATCTGACGAGATAGAGAAAATGCCGCTGGGAGCCTTTCCCGGCAAAATCCAGGTAATCGACAAAATCGGATTCGACTTCCTGAAAGCGGTTACCTACCTTCGCACCCAAAGGGTGCTCGGTTTCGACACCGAGACACGTCCGGTCTTCTCTCCGGGCCAGCGCCACAATCACGTCGCCCTGCTCCAACTCTCCGGACCCCGCCGGGCCTACCTGTTCCGGGTCGGCTTGATCGGGATGCCTTCGGTGCTCTGCAAATTGATCTCCAATCCCCGCATCCTCAAAGTCGGCGCCGCCGTCCACGATGATGTCCGCGGACTGCAATATTATCAGAAATTCCCCGAAAAGGGTTTCGTGGACCTCCAGAAGATCGCTTTTGAATGGGGAATCCGCGACAAGAGCGTCAAGAAGCTTGCCGCCAATATCCTGGGCGTCAAGATCTCGAAATCGCAGCAGCTTTCCAACTGGGAAGCCGACGCCCTCTCCCCGGCGCAGCAGCTCTATGCTGCGACCGATGCCTGGGTGTGCCGTGAGATGTATCTTAAGCTGCTCCGTTCCGAGAAGCATCCGCTGACCCCGGAGGAACTCAATCCGCCGCAGCCCCAGCCCGAGCAGGCCCCGCCCGCACCGAAGGCCGTCGTTCCGGAACAGACAGTCCCTCTGACCCCTTCGCAGAAGCGCCGCCGCCGGCGCAAGCGCGCGAAAGCCGCAGCCGCTGCTGCGGCCTCCGGTGCGAAGGCTCCGGCCGCGAAGCCGGCTCCGGCCT